>NZ_CP007806.1:212500-352500 GCF_000219535.2 Brevibacillus laterosporus LMG 15441 | reverse complement strand
ATGTCAGAGGAACTACGATAGCTTTTTCCTGTTAGCTCTTTTACATCTCGAACATCTATGCTATTAACTAATGAAGATACAAACAAGTACACCTGTCCGCTGTCAATCTGATATTGTTTACATGCTTCTCTGGCAACCTTATCAATCATTTTATACCAAGCTTTCCCACGGTACCCACCCAAATGCGGAAACAGTTTAATAGCAAACATGACCTTCCCAGCTTTTTTCCCAATAATAAAGCCCCCATCCAGTTCAAATTCTATAACTGAACTATGCTCCATCAAAAAACGCAAAAAAACCAACTGAATTTGCTTAGAAAGGCGACAGGATGATTTTCTCTTTAACGCACACTCTCTTTTAATGATCTCTTCCTCTCGATAGACAGCTACAATGCGCTGAAATAATCTCATTTCCATCGAAAGATTCATTTTGTGCTTCAGCTTTGATTGGATCGCACTCCTCTTCTCCTCATCTAAAAGCTGAAGCAATCTTTCTAAGGCCTGAGCAATCCGTTTTAATTCCATATTCTCTTGGATACTTATCATTGCCATCTCTCCTCCTTAACGGATCCTGTAATTGTAAGACATACTCACTTGCCTCCCTATCCCTCTTACGACCTCCTCACGTACATTTCTCTTTTGATCGGAATCGATTTGCATGAACGATCTCTCTCATACGGGTGAATTTGACTTAAAACGCTACTTTTCTCTACCATGCCCAATCTCCACAAACCACCTCATTGACAGTCTCTCTTCTGCTGGGTAGTATATCCATGAAGATGCCACTATTTACAGAATAGAACGTCTTTCCTTAGGAGGGAGTCAGTTGAGTAACTTATCCAAAAAAAAGCTGGAAGCCGAAATCAGCGAAGCTTTTATTAAATTTCAAAGAGAGCTGATTGGACGTGGCCCCCAAGAAGCCAAAACATATATCGTCAGTGACATGATCATTTCTCGCTTTAAAGGAGTCCTTACTGTAGAGGAAAAGCATTTGTCTCATCATGAAAAAGGGCGCCGCGTTGTTAAACAAATGCGCGAAATCCTACGTGAAATGTACAGTCAGGAAACGGAGGCAATTGTAGAAAGAATTACAGGCCTTAAGGTTCTTTCCAGCCACAGCGATATCAGTACCAAAATGGGTGAACGGATCGAGGTATACGTACTGGACAAAGACCTAGAAAAACACCTACAAGATAATACCTCCAGCAATTAACAGCCTCTCCCATAAATGAACACTAAAATGTTGAAAGCACTCCTCCGCGTTATAAAGGAGTGTTTTCATCATCTTCAGCATTATCCAACAACCAGCGATACCCTCGATGCTTAGGACTACTGATAAACACATAATGTGCCCCTAATCTCCGATATAAAGCAGCATACCGTGGTAACTGTGTCATAACATATACGCGACAAGTACCCAAACTAACGAAAAATGCAATAACGCGAAACGAATCGTTCCATTCATCAGGAAACAAGTAAACCTGTTCAAACGAAGCAAGCTTTGTTTCTTCAGGAGCAAAGCCCTGTGTAGCCACTTGGCGAAACCCTTCTTTAGCCCTATTATTTCTCAATGCTTCCCGATAAAAGGCCACAATCTGCAAGCCATCTATTAGATTTCGATCTAACTCATGCTTACTAGCAATTTGAACAAAATCACAAAAAGCTTCTCCGCGGCCTACAATAAGTATACTTTTCATCCTGCTTTCGCCTCATTCATTCAAATCACTGTGTGACTGGATTATGATCCGCAACAACAAGAACATCCATATGGCGTATTTGCCTTAATAATTTTTGTACAACAGAGCCCGTTTTTATTTCTTCCCATCTCGTCCGAGCAGAATGGCCGATGATGACCTGCGTAACATTTTTACGATCCATCTGCATGACTAACTCACGAAAAATGTGTCTTCGTTCTTGTACTTGATAAATTTCAAAAGAACCACCCATGCGTTCCGTTAAATACCTAAGTTTGTCTAGTAAATCAAGCTCATCTGGAGTAAGGGGATTATGGTCCTGTACATACGCAACATACCAATCTGCCTTTAACCGATAAGCAATGCGAAATCCGCGTCGTATTAATCGTCCACTGTCTTCACGTAAATTTACACAGACAAAAATAGTCTCTTGTTTTCTCCACGGCCCGCGTAACGCCCCCTTACGCTCCCAAGACTCTAAACGCTCATCCACATCATCCGCCACTTCACGTAAAGCTAATTCACGTAAAGCAATCAAATTTCCAAGCTGAAAAAAGTGATTTAGCGACTGCTCTACCTTATCTAAGGCATAGATATTGCCCTCTTTCATTCTCTCTTGTAAAGCTTTAGGAGAAATATCCACCAGCTCAATCTCATCTGCATCGTGTAAGATGCGGTCAGGGACTGTTTCCCGTATTCGAATACCTGTGATTTGTTCAACACTATCCGTTAGACTTTCTACATGCTGAATATTCATAGTTGAAATTACAGAAATGCCAGCTTGCAGGATGTGCTCGACATCTTCGTATCTTTTTAAGAACCGGCTAGTCGGAACATTGGTATGGGCTAATTCATCCACTAGAACCACTTCCGGATTGCGCCTAATAATAGCTTCAGTATCCATTTCTTCCAAATATACATTCTTATAGAGCATCACCTTCCTCGGAATAATCGTTAGCTTCCCTATTTGCTCGTGGGTTTCTTTGCGCCCATGTGTTTCCAATAATCCAATTACAACATCTATCCCGCTGTGTAACAGCTCATTCGCCTCGCGAAGCATGGTGTATGTCTTTCCTACACCTGGCGCTGCTCCAACAAAAATTTTTAATTTGCCACGTTTTATTCGCTTAATCTCCTTTTCCATCTCCTCTGTCGAAAGGCGATGAAATGGATGAGGAACAAATCCACGATGGCGTTTAGCAGGGAGAACCCGTCCCCCACTGGTTGCCGAGCGATCTGCCACGATGAGGACATCTGTATTTTTGCTTTTGCGTAAAATCTTGTTAATAATCGACCCGTGCACAATTTCTTCCCATCTGCTTCGCTTGGATTGCCCCATGACAATCCGGGTAATGTTATGTTGCAAAGCGTACTGTACCATCTCTTTAGCAACATCACTATCCTTGGATAAAGAGACCTCTTCAAAGCTTGCACCCACTTTTTGGGCCAACGTAACCATTGAGCGTTTAAAGGTTTCCTCTTCCTTAGACATCATCCGTTTGTTATTACGAAAGCATGCGATAAGAAGCTCCGCACCTAAGCGTTTAGCTACTTGTTGTCCGCGACGAATCAAAATCGAACCATTCCAATGATACTGAACAGTAACCAGGATACGCTCACTCGCTCCAGACGGGCCAAGCATCCCCTGTTGTTCACGATATCTGTCTAAATCATCATTTACTTCCCCAGCCACGAAACGTAATGCCAATTCTCTTAGCACAGCCAAATTATCATGCCGATACAAACACTGATGCTTTGACGTAAGCTTAGACAACGCTTCTCCTTGACCAGATGAGTGAGGTAAAATCCTTCCCTCCTGCAATCTCTTAAGAATAACTTCCGGTGGAACATCCAAAAGCTTTACCTCATCCGCTTCGGCTAACGTCTCATCCGCGACACAATCGGCTACACGAACAGGCACCCCGGTTAGTCGTTGGGCTATGCCTTTCATTCCTTCGAGTTCGTAGATATTAAGCGTAGTGATCACACTTATATTGTGTTCTAACAGATAACGAACGTCCTCGATCCGAGTACGACGTACCGCTTCGGGTCGATTCCGATGCGCTAACTCATCCACCAAGACGACCTCTGGATCACGTCTAACGATTCCTTCAACATCGAGGTCCTCTTTCAGCATGCCCTTTTCATCCCAAACAATAGCAGGCATTACGTCGAAACCTTCCAGTTTCTCGTAATTTTTTCCTTGGTTAATGGCACGTGAATGAATCACACCAATAACCACATCTAAGCCTTTTTTCCGGAGTCGTTGTCCTTCTAACAGCATGTGGTAGGTTTTGCCCGAGCCACTAACCGCCCCCAGAATAATTTGCAAACGACCTTTATGGATTTCCGAAATAGAGCGCAAGATTTCCTCTGGCGTTTTTCGGCGAAAATCATCCATACTACTTCACCTGATCCAGTGCCATGTTTAACTCCAATACATTTACTCGTTTTTCACCAAACAGACCCAGCGAGCGATCCTCTGTGTGGTTGCGAATGAGTTGGTTAAGCTGATCTGTAGTCAAATTGCGCAAGGCTGCAATGCGCGCCACCTGAACACGAGCCGCCTCTGGTGTAATATGCGGATCAAGTCCTGAAGCTGAGTTCGTTACTAAATCTGCAGGTATTTCGGCCTGCACAATAGTCTGATTCGCAGTCAAGAAAGCTGCTACGTCCTTTTTCATTCGTTCCACTAATGCTGGATTGGACGGAGCATAGTTATTCGAGCCTGATCCAGCCGCGTTATATTCTATAGAAGAAACACGTCCAGAGAAGTATTTCGGGTCAGTAAATGATTGACCAATTAGCTTAGACCCTACGACCTTCCCAGCCGCATCCGTAATCAAGCTTCCATTTGCCTGTGCCGGCATTAACGCCTGAGCCAGACCCGTCATGAGCAAGGGATAGATAACGCCGCAGATCAATAACAGCACGAGACTGACTCGTATATTTTTTAACATGATTTCTCACCTTTTCGTTTATTAGTTTTTCTATTGCAAACCAACTACCACCAACAGCATATCCAATAGCTTAATACCGATAAAAGGAGCAATGATTCCGCCTAATCCGTAAATAAACAGATTGCGGGACAAGAGCTTGGTTGCACTCATAGGTTTATATGTAACACCCTTCATCGCTAACGGTATTAACAATGGAATAATGATCGCATTAAACAACAATGCTGATAAAATTGCGCTTTGAGGTGTGGCCAGTTGCATGATGTTCAACGCTTGCATCTGAGGAATTGCCACCATTAGCATCGCCGGAATAATGGCAAAATACTTGGCAATATCGTTTGCAATACTAAAAGTAGTAAGAGCTCCACGAGTCATAAGAAGCTGTTTCCCTATTGCCACTACCTCGATAATTTTGGTCGGATCAGAATCCAAATCAACCATGTTCGCAGCTTCTTTCGCAGCAATCGTACCGCTATTCATCGCTAATCCCACATCGGCTTGAGCTAGTGCAGGTGCATCATTCGTCCCATCACCCGACATCGCCACTAGCTTTCCTTCCGCCTGTTCCTTGCGAATAACCGCGATCTTGTCCTCTGGTTTAGCTTCTGCAATGAAATCATCCACACCAGCTTCGCGTGCAATGGTAGCCGCCGTTAATGGATTGTCACCTGTACACATCACCGTCCTGATTCCCATCCGCCGCAGTTCCTCGAAGCGCTCGCGCATACCTGCTTTTACCGTATCCTTTAAATAAATGACGCCCAATACTTGCGTACCATCTACCACTGCTAATGGGGTGCCTCCTTCCTTAGCCATTCGATTCGCTGTCGTGTCCAAATCGTTAGGAACTTGACCGCCTCTCTCTATAACATAGGCTTTAATGGCATCAACAGCCCCTTTTCTTACCACACGGCCATCTGAAAAATTAATACCGCTCATTCGAGTTTCCGCTTTAAATTCCACACCTTCTGTACCTGAAATGTGCCACTCTGATTCAGGAACTCCCATTTTTTTAGCTAGTTCTACAATAGAGCGCCCCTCTGGTGTTTCGTCATGCAAGGAGCTGTGCAGAGCTGCTCGATATAGCTCTTCTTGTTTTGAACCGCCTACTGCCACAAATTCTGAGGCCATCCGGTTGCCATACGTAATTGTCCCGGTTTTATCCAAAATAATGGTATTTATATCTCCTGCCGCTTCGACCGCTTTTCCTGACATGGCAATCACATTATATTGGGTAACCCGATCCATCCCTGCAATCCCGATCGCAGATAATAATCCACCAATGGTTGTTGGTATAAGGCAGACCAGCAAAGCAACCAAGGTCGCAACTGGAATCACTACATTTACATAAGAAGCAATTGGTAACAGTGTCGTACATACGATCAAAAAAATGAACGTTAAGCTTACCAAAAGAGTATGTAAAGCTAGCTCATTAGGAGTTTTTTGCCGTTTTGCTCCTTCGACCATACTGATCATTCGATCTAAGAAGGATTCCCCTGGATCTGCCGTCACACGTACCGTAATTCGGTCGCTAACCACGCGAGTACCGCCAGTAACCGAACTAAAATCTCCACCTGCCTCCTTGATGACTGGAGCCGATTCACCCGTAATAGCCGACTCATCGACTGATGCTACTCCCTCAATAATCTCACCATCGCTTGGGATTAGCTCATTGGTAGTAACGATAACAATATCGCCCTTGCGTAGCTCTGTGGAATTAACCACTTTTATGACTCCATTTTTTTGTAATAGATTTGCTGTCATATCCTGCTTACTTTTTTTCAAGCTATCAGCCTGTGCCTTACCACGCCCTTCCGCCAGAGCTTCAGCAAAATTCGCAAACAGGATGGTCACAAACAGAATCACGCTCACGATACTGTTGTAAAAAGCATTGGACTCGCCACCAAAGGCATTTGGCATAACACTTAAAATGAGGGTAATCACAAAGCCTATTTCCACCACAAACATGACTGGATTTTTAACCATCAACCGCGGGTTAAATTTCTTAAAGGCATCAATCATTGCCTGCCAAACTATCTCCTTGGTAACCAAGGATTTTCGTTGATTACTCATAGTGAAGGACTCCTTTTTTCATTAGCGTATCGACAGCCACTCGGCAACAGGACCAAGAGCAATCACAGGGAAGAATGTTAACGCACCTACAATGAGTACCGTAGCAAGCAAGATGCTCATGAATACTGTATTATCCGTGCGGAAGGTACCGATGGTTTCCGGCACAGGTTTCTTCATCATTAGGGAGCCTGCTACCGCTAGCATTAAAACAATCGAGAAATAGCGTCCAAATAACATGACCAGGCCCGTTGAGATATTCCAGAATGGCGTATTATCAGATAGGCCCTCAAAGCCCGAACCGTTATTAGCTGCTGAAGAAGTAAATTCATATACCACTTGAGAAATTCCATGGAAGCCAGCATTTGAAATAGAGCTTGTTCCCAGTTCGCTAGCCAAAGCAATCGCAGATGGAGCTAGGATGATTAACGGATGAATCAAAATAGCGATTGCGATTAATTTCATCTCTTTACTTTCAATCTTGCGCCCCAAATATTCTGGTGTCCGCCCTACCATCAAGCCTGCTAAAAATACAGCCATAATGGCATACATCAAAATGTTCATTGTGCCGACACCATCTCCGCCAAACACACAATTTAGCATCATCTGAGCTAACGGAACCATCCCGCCAAGTGGCGTTAAGGTATCATGCATGTTATTAACCGTTCCTGTAGTAGCCGCTGTGGTTACCGCAGTAAATAGAGCCGACTGTGCAATACCGAAGCGAACTTCTTTCCCTTCCATGCTGCCATTCTCCTGAGACAGCCCCGCTTGAGCTAACGCTGGATTTCCATTCGATTCCGCAACATATACAATCGTCAAGAAAGTTAAAAACATCAGGAACATAGCACTAAATATCATAAGTCCTTGTTTTTTATTGCGTGCCATAGCACTAAAAGTAAACGGTAAGGAAGCCGGGATGAGAAACATACATAAGATTTCAATAACATTGGTTAAAGGTGTAGGGTTCTCAAAGGGATGTGAAGAGTTAACTCCAAAGAATCCTCCTCCGTTTGTACCAAGGTGCTTAATGGATTCCATGGAAGCCACAGGTCCACGAGCAATTTGTTGTTCCGCACCCTGTAAAGTAGTAGCAGTCACTGTTGGACTCATCGTTTGTGGCACCCCTTGAGCTACCAATAATAAAGTAACAACCACGGCCAAAGGCAATAACACGCGGGTATGTGCCCGAATCAGGTCTACGTAGAAGTTGCCAATCTGCTTTTGTCCTGTAATTCCTCTCATAAAGGCCATCACAACCGCAATACCAGTGGCAGGCGTTGTAAACATCAAATAGATAATAACCGTCATTTGGGACAGGTAGGACAAGCCTGACTCTCCACTATAATGCTGTAAGTTCGTATTTGTTAAAAAGCTAGCTACTGTATTAAAGGCAAGCAGCGGTTCCATGCCATCAATCCGACTAGGATTCCCCGGCAAAAATCCCTGAAGTCTAACAATGAGATACCCAATGATAAACATGACAAGATTGCTAAGTAATACTGCTCCTGCGTACTGTTTCCATGTCATTGCTCTCACTTGAATACCAGAAGCTTTATATATAATTCGCTCGAATCTACCGAATATTCGATCTACCTTAGTTGCCTCCCATGAAAAAGCTTGCGCCAAGTAACGACCAAATAAAATGGCTAGGATCAGCAACATTCCTAATACTGCGGCAATTTGCAACAAATCCACAACAGTTCCTCCTAACGTTTCTACAGTTTACAGTTGGTACTATTAATACTTTTCAGGACGAATTAATGCATCGATGAGGTAGAGAATAACCCCTGTAACGATGATCATGAGTATAGTCACCGCTCTTCTCTCCCTTCTTCTGTTACCACCTTGTCACAGAATGCCATCGTTCCAAAAAATAGACTGAATGCACCTGCCACCAGTAAAATCGCAACAATATCCATCCTTTTTTCCTCCTCTGCCAACTGTCTGATCAACGTTCGACAATCTGTGGTTCCCCTGTGCTCTCCCTTTCATTTGAAGTCCACCTTGGAACAAAAAATAGACCAATGCTTGCTCCTATCCAAACGGTAAAAAGAACATGATACAAACCGTAAGTCACAGCCTATCCTAGCGAAGCTTACCTATTGCCTCACCAGAGCCTGCCTACTCATTTGTTATAATGTTCAACCGTCAAAAAAGAAGCACTCATTGGTCTACCTAACGCCCAGCTAGCCATCGCTCTCTTTGCGTTCTGTCTCCCTAATCCTCTTTCGTACAGTTGTACGTATGATGTTTGAAATAAATGTAAGCAAAACAAAAAGACCTACGCTTTTTAGCTCTGAGGGAAAAAGAAAAAACCCCTCAATAAATACAGGTGGTCTCATTGACCTCCTTCGCTTTAGCCGACGAAGTTAGCTGACGGGTAGGATGGCGAAAGAGTTACTCATCCCTTCTACATCTAGTAGAATTAACCCCAATAAAAAGTGGGTCCTCCGTTCCCGAATGCCTCGGGATTTGGCCGTTATGCTATTGGTTGCTTACGAGTCTTATTATACGTCCTTGCTTATCTTCTGTTAACAGTGATCTAGCTACAAAAACTGTCAATTTGATCTGAAATTACGCATTTCTGAGGAAACACTCTCACGTTTCCTCAGCCAATCTCATTATTTTATTTATTTTCTTTTGTTTTCTTATTTTGTACAAGCCTGTGCCTATCAACAAATTGAAAAATCTCCTCCACCTGATCAATGAAAAAAACAGGGATAGACATCTTCTGTAATGGCAGCCAGCTTACTACTGCCAGGATGTTTTGCACCTTGTCCAGCAACTCCTTGTCCTTCTCGCGCCGGATTACCACGATTTTCGGATAGGACTCCCGTTTAAAGCCTTCCACTATAATCAGCTCGGCCCCTTGTTCGCTCATCCTCGTGATAAGCTCGGGGAGTGGAACTGCTTGATTTTCCATCCAAGCGGTTTGTGTAGCCGATTGAATAGCTACCATAGGAGCTCCTGCCTGCCGGAAGTTCCATGTATCCTTTCCCTGCTGATCTAATTCAAAGTCATGCCCATCATGCTTAATTACACCCAGTCGTATTCCCATTTGTGTAAATCGCTCAATTAACTTGCATACCAATGTAGTTTTGCCTGAGTTGGAATATCCCACAAATTGAATAACAATATCTGTAGAATCCATTTGGTTTCCTTTCTTGTTCATTTGTTTTCTCCTAATGAATTTTTGCTATTCCATACTTTTTTTGCTTCTTCATAATCAGCAGGGGTATTCATATTAAACGTCGTCAGATCATCCCAGCATTCATCCGTTACTTCCTTTACAATCATCTCTTCTAACGCATGCATTACCCGGAAATCTTTCCGATCCAGAGCTACCTTCCAAATTTCTTTGGTTTGTTGATGATAAAGCGCAAATAACGGTTGTAATCGCCCGCCTGCTTTAGCTACTACAGCATTTATATCTTTATCTAAACGATCGTTTAAATTTTCGAATAAGCGTTGTACATGCTCCGTACGTAAAAATGGCAGGTCACAGGATACAACCAAATACCACTCTTCCTGTCTTACAGACATACTCGAATAAATACCGCTGATCGGCCCATGTGAAGCTACGATATCACCTGTGATAAACACTTTTGTTCCAAGCTCATTGATGTGAGGCAATCGTTTTGGATCATTCGTGACGATCACACAGGGGCGACCCAGAGGCAAAATCTGCTCCAGCATATGTAAAATGAGTGGTTTCCCCTGCCATTCCAGTAATTCTTTGGGCTTACCCATACGGCTGCTTTGTCCCCCTGCTAAAATTACAATACATAATGAATCCACCATTTTTCATCACCCCGCTTATTTTTCATACTTCTTTCATACATTTATGGACAAATGGCAAAATAGTTATGATGCTATATTCATATGCAACCGTAATTGATATACTAAGACCGTACCTTGTAACAAGTATCACTTACAAGAGAGAAAAGTATGAAGTGAGGGAAAATCTTCATGCCTGTAGAAACGAAAACCTTCGTGGATCAAATATCCCGAGCATTTTGGGAAGATATGAAACGTATGTCGACCCTCGTTGAAAGTATTCCGGGTAAGCCGTTATTTTTTGACGGAGACCCTGCTGATTATGTTTATTTGGTAGAAAGCGGTAAGGTTCGGCTATCTAAGACAAGCACAGACGGAAAAGAATTAACCCTTCAAGTATATAATCCGGGTGAGTTATTTGGGCTGTTCGGGTTATTTAATTCATCCCTGTGTTATAGCGCTACTGCCGTTGTCCTACAGCCCGGTGAATTACGAGTCATCTCTCGCGCGTCCCTAGAAGAGCTCCTTACGGCAAACGGAGCCTATTGTGTAGAGTTCCTACGTTGGATGAGTCTTGAGAACCGCCGTATGCAATCTAAGTTCCGCGATCTTTTATTAAACGGAAAAACAGGTGCGCTCTATTCAACTCTCATTCGCATGTGTAACACATACGGCCGTCAGCTTCCAAACGGTATCCTGATCGATCTATCACTGACCAATAAAGACTTAGCTCAATTTATTGGACTTACACGCGAAAGTGTTAATCGGTTATTAGGTGATTTAAAAAAACTAGATGTTATTGAGCCTCTGCCAAATGGCTACATTCTAGTAAAGGACATTCACTATTTACGGGAAAAAATATGCTGTGATGATTGTCCACCAGACATTTGCCGTTTGTAGCGCATGCTTATATTCCTTTCATTTTAACGAAAGGCACGATACACAATCAAATACAAGAAGCCTGTTGAACAACTCAACAGGCTTCTTTTTTTATTCTTCGATATCTTATTCAGCAATGTAAGACCATTTGTAATCGACGAAACCAAGTGCATCAAGCAATACGCCTTTTACTTTGTCATTTTGAATCCAGTTTTGTGTACGGTAGTAGATTGGAATTACAGGCATTTCATCCATGATGATTTGCTCTGCTTCAGCAAACAACTGTGTACGTTTCTCTGGATTTGGTTCAGAAGCCGACTTGATTAATAGCTCCTTGTATTTTGGATTTTCCCAGTTTGTATCATTGTTACCGCCTTTTTTATCACGGTACAGCTCTAGGAAGTTAATTGGATCATTGAAGTCAGCAGACCAAGCCATACGTCCGATTTGATAGTTACCTTGGTGTAGCTTATCAATGTATACTTTCCACTCGGTATTTTCTAGTTTTACATCTACGCCCAAGTTCTTTTTCCATTGGTCTTGGATAGCTTCTGCAATTTTCTTGTTACCTTCCAACGTATTAAAGGATAGTGAAATTGAAGGCAGCTTGCTGATACCTAGCTCTTTCATACCTTCGTCTAACAATTTTTTAGCTGTTGCTGCATCGTTATCTTTAAAGTAGCCTTCTGGTTTAACAGCCATAGTTGGAGGCAGGATACCTAGTGCTGGTTGCTCTCCAGCTTGCGTAATGTTTTCTACAATCGCTTTACGATCTACCGCATAGGCAAAGGCTTTACGGATTTTTGCATTAGTAAACGGTGCTTTTTCTGTATTGAACTTGTACCAATAGATGGATGCAGTAGGCTTCATCTTCAAGGCACCCTCTGCTTTTTTGATAGGCACAACATCTGTTGGCAAGTCTCCAACTGGTTTACCTGCCCAATCCAAATCACCGTTGTCAAACATGGAAAGCTCTGTATTGCCATCATCAATCATGGAGAATTCAATTTTTTCCATTTTTACAGAATCTTTATCCCAGTAGTTTTCGTTCTTGGTCAACAAAATCTTACTCTTATGCTCCCAAGTATCTAGCTTGAACGGACCGTTACCCACGTGGGTTTTTGCATTTTTCGCCCAGTCAGGATTTTCGGTATCTACTTTTTGATTAATTGGATAGTATGTGTAGAAAGCTGTTAACTCCAAGAAGAATGGAGTAGGGTTTTCTAACGTAACTTCTAATGTGTTATCATTAATAGCTTTGATACCTACGTCTTCAAGTTTTCCTTTACCCTTATGGAATGCTTCTGCACCCTTAATGTAATAAAGCTGGTAGGCATAGCTAGATGCTGTTTTTGGAGTAAGAACGCGTTTCCAAGCATATTCGTAGTCTTTAGCAGTAACAGGGTCACCGTTAGACCACTTTGAATCACGCAACGTGAATGTATATGTTTTTAAATCATCTGAAATTTTAATATCGGATGCAACAGAATTGTGAGGCTTACCGTCTTCACCCAAACGAGTTAGACCATCAAAGGTAGAACGAACAATTGCCCCAGAAGTAGCATCTTCTGTAAGACCAGGATCAAGCGTAGGAGGCTCAGATGCAAGGTTTAAACGAAGGGTTTGATTTCCGCTTGCTTTTGAATCTTCAGACTTTTTAGATTCGTTACCAGCCGGAGCGGCTCCGTTACCGTTACCTGTACTACAGCCCGCAAGAGCAGCACCTAATACAAGAACGGAACTCATCAACACAAATATATTTTTCTTCATAGTTGTAAATCCCCCTTTTATGTTTATAACGAAAGATATGAATAAATTTTATACTAATTTTATTTTTACGTTTTATCAAATAAAACATAATTAAACATTATTAACTCTATTAAAGTAAAAACAAAAGAGTCATCACGTAAAATATGCGTAATGACTCTTTTGTACATTTTATTTTTTTTCATATCCATTTATAACTACATCTAGTTTACCTGTACTTGGGTCAATGATTAAACCATGGATTGGCACTGATGGAGGCAGTAACGGATGATTAAGGATCATATCGACGCTCTCTTTAACAGCATCTGTCACGTTATCAAAACCTCGTAACCATTTTTCCAAATTAATTCCAGCACTTTTTAATAGATGTAACGAATCTGCCGAAACCCCTCGTTCTCGCACCTTTTCTAAAAAATGCGTAGGATTAATCGCACTCATTCCACAATCGTAATGACCTACCACTATGACTTCTTCTGCTTGTAACTCATAGATAGCCACTAAGATACTTCTCATAACCGCCCCAAACGGATGAGAGACAATAGCTCCTGCTGTCTTAATAATCTTGACATCTCCATTTTTGACGTTCATTGCGTGAGGAAGAAGTTCGACCAGTCTTGTGTCCATACATGAAATGACAACCAACCGTTTATCAGGAAACTTGGTTGTTGTGAACTCCGTATATCTCTGATTTTCTACGAACTTTTTATTGTAATCTAAAATCTCTTCAAGTTTTCCCACGCTTCTTCACCTCGACTTTTCTCTCAATTTGGCCTGCCCATTTTCTTAGATGCTGCACGTATTGGTAGGTTTTTTTGTACCTTATTATTTTCGTGATTTATCTGTCCAATCCCTTTTTGTAGATAAAATAACTACAACTGCGTAACAGTTTGATAGATCAAAAATATATTTAACGCAATAATGACACCACTTATCAGCCACGCAATAGCAGTAACCCACTTCTTATTAACAAACTCACCCATTTTAGCCTTGCTACTGGTAAATTGCACAAGAGGAACAATCGCAAAGGGGAGCTGAATCGACAAAATGACTTGACTTAATATGAGTAATTCTGTGGTTCCCTTTTCTCCGTATAGGGCTGTAACAATCACCGTCGGAACAATCGCAATCAGACGAGTAATTAAACGTCGCAGCCACGGTGTTATGCGAAAATGAATAAAACCCTCCATGACAATCTGACCAGCCAATGTACCCGTTAAAGTAGAATTTTGACCAGAAGCTAGCAAGGCTACCCCAAACAGGATACTCGCTGCTGTTGTTCCAAGCACAGGAGTCAGCAAA
Source organism: Brevibacillus laterosporus LMG 15441 (assembly GCF_000219535.2). NCBI lineage: Bacteria > Bacillati > Bacillota > Bacilli > Caryophanales > Paenibacillaceae > Brevibacillus > Brevibacillus laterosporus. The sequence goes on along the minus strand of NZ_CP007806.1, from coordinate 338,055 downwards.
TAATAAGCGTCACCAATCTCAGCTATATCTGTCATGCCAGCCTGGTGAAACGTAGAGGCTGACAAAATCAAGATAGATGCATTGATAAACAAGGCAAAGAATAAAGCAATCGTTGAGTCCAAACGAGCATATTGAATCGCTTCCCGCTTACCAGTCTGCGTCCGTTCGAAGTCACGAGTTTGGACAATAGAGGAGTGCAGATACAGATTATGCGGCATGACAGTTGCACCAATAATCCCAATCGCGATATAGAGCATCGCAGGATTTGTTACGACTTCCGTACGCGGGATAAATCCTTGCATGATCTCGCTGATTTGAGGCTGAGCCAATAGGATCTCAACTCCGAAGCACACCCCAATGGTACCGATCAACGCAATAACAATAGCTTCTATATAACGGAATCCTTTATTTTGTAAAAACAATACTAACAGCACATCAATAGCAGTAATCAACACCCCATACAATAACGGAATGCCAAATAGCAAATTCAATGCAATTGCTGATCCAATCACCTCTGCTAAATCACAAGCTGCAATGGCGATCTCGCACAGAACCCATAAGACCATTGCTACTGGCTTGGAATAGTGATCCCGGCAAGCCTGAGCTAAGTCCCGACCTGTTACGATTCCCAGCTTTCCTGCGAGGGCTTGTAAAAACATTGCCATAATATTAGAAAGAAGAATCACCGACAATAGCGTATAACCGAACTGGGAACCTCCCGCCAAATCAGTCGCCCAATTTCCAGGGTCCATATATCCTACAGCAACCAGATAACCTGGTCCCGCAAAAGCTAAAAATTTACGAAATTTGGACGCATTTTTGGGTACACGCATGGAACTGTGCACTTCTTGTAAGGAAGGCTGGGTAATCCCTTTTCTCCATCCTTTTCCCTGCTCTGATGCTACCGCTTCGTGATGTTGATCAGTCATTTGAGATCACTCCCTTCCCAGCTTACCTCTTTTATTTACATGTACTTGTTATGCTGTCTTCCCTTTTCCCTTAACAACCGCCTTTTTTGCACTAAGGAAACTTTGTAATAATTATTATAAACACCTCATTTGAAATGTAAATAGCCCACGCCTTCATCCTATTCACAAAAAGGGATTTCTGTTTGTTGTTTCCCTAACATAAATGGGCTATACTAAAATGGGAATAAATTCTTATCACTACTTCGTATAGAAAGAAGGGGAGTGTAGCAATGAATAGAAAGAAAATCGCCGGACTATTTCTACTATTGGCTCTTATCATAAATACATTGGCTGTCCTTACTATTGGATTTGTGGCCTATACCAGCGGAAGCGCATCATCCCAAGATATTATGAATATCTTCTTTGTCTATAACACATCTGGCGTTCCCTTTTATTTCATCCTATTTATCATTTGGATAAACAACAATGAAGGACACCATTATCAAGAATAGTCCATTTTTTCAGCAGTGAGGCCCCTACCCAAGCACTTTATTTATGGAAACATAGGATAAAGTACATCTTATTGGGAGGGATTAGACCATGAGTATTTTCAACGGATCAAACAACTTTGAAATTATCTTGGTTCTATTTATTCTATTGGTAATTATTGCTTGCTGTTGTTGCAATAGGTAGGTAATATAGATTGCAAAAGTATAACCTTGACTGATCATAGGCACACAGCAACGTCTAGAAGTGTTTTGTAACGAAAATAATCAAGCATGTTTATTTATGTATAACAAAAAATCCAGGGTACAATCACCCTGGATTTTTTACTTTGGATTCATTAAGAGCCTTGTAGGCGTAGAGATGTATCTATTTCCTCGTCTCCTAATCGTTTCATAAAGCTTTGACGCCAACTAGCAGATAATGCTTCTACCTTCAAAATTTGCTTTATCGCTTGTTTATTCTTTTTATCGTGGTGCATGATTTGATTAGCAAATGCAATCGAAATGCCATCAGGATCTTTTTCAACCAATGTCATCGTGTCTTCTTGTGAAATCTCTCCCTCTTGTAAAACCCGCAGATAAAAACCCGTATAGCCTGTATTCTGTACTTGTACCGCCAGATCAATTACATCATAGCGCTTTGCTAATTTATGACATGGCTGTCTTGGCTGAGTGACTTGTACCACAGCACCACCAATCCGGTAAATATCCCCAATACAAACCTCATCCTCAAGCAATCCTTCTATGGTTAAGTTTTCTCCAAAGGCAGAGGCCGGCAATGCCTTACCCAGTGCCTTCTCCCAATAAGGATAGTGCTCGGATGCATAAACGCATACGGCTTTATCTACCCCGCCATGATACTTCAAATCGGCTTGAGCGTCCCCCTGTAATTGGGTTTTCGAAAGATAGAGAGGCCCTGTTACTGGTTGTTTACATATGCTTGTTACTACCTCTTTTCCTTTATAAGGAAGAACTTGAGGTTGTCCTACATTTACAGAAAGAATTCTGACTTGTACCTGCGACATGGTGTTTTTCCTCCTCGGCTTTCTACTATTATCCATTATACAATGGTATGTAGCCCTACATCAGCTTGTTTTTATGTTCCGCACAGCCATGACAACGTAAACAGCACCTAACCCCCAGGTGATCGGGCCAATAGGAACAGGCCATGCAGCTAACACTAGAATCCCTTTAATTAGGAAAGGTACTGTCAGACTGAAGATCGCTAGTTTAAACGCTTGACCAAATGTTAATTCCTTTTTCTGAAGATTGCTGATAATGTATGCCAAAATACCAAGAATAAATGCAGTAAACATCGTGCTAAAAATCATGTAAATAAAGATACCTGCAAATATAGTGGCCCAGATTGTCGTTTCCTTGGTTATAAGCCAATCAACTAGTTCCGTAAATTCTTGCTTGCTTATGTCACGTAAACCAGAATTCATATAATTTGTTTCGCGTACAACAACACCCTTTTCCATAAATGTTGCCTTTACCTTCCCAAAAATAACTACATACGAACCTTTGGGATAATTCTCTGCTTTTACTTGATTGTTAGGGTCAAAGATAAACATTTTGTTAGGCGAATAAATCGGCTGATCAGTCTGCATGTTTAACACATCATCTTTAAAGGTAAAATCCGGTGTGCTGTTTAGTACAGCCTGTGCCTCTTTTAAAAACATGCTTGATGTCTGATAAAAACTAGAAAAAACAAACACGCTAATCAGTAAGGCAAGAAACAGGATAAATCCAAATACGACCCCAGCTTTCTTGTTTACAAGCTGGCCTAGGTTATTTGGCTTTAACAAACTAATTTTCAATGATTCAAACAATATATGACCTCCCTTTTTTGCAGGTAGATTTTATTATCTCATATCCATCTGCATAAACCTCAAAAATTAAATGATGCTTACTTGTTTATATTATAGTGGAAAAACCTTTTATTCTCCTTATCCCAAGCTAAAGGTTATCTTAATTTGACTAATAGCCTTCTTCACCAAAAGAATAATCATTTCCCCATAATATGTAAATAGTAGAATTAGCTATTATAAAACATGCTTGATTTTTTGATTAAAATGTAACATCTAAGTCTTTTGTCCGTGTTACTCTAAATGTAACGTTTTGCTTAGGAAAAGAACGGAGGAGAAAGCGTGTCATATACCATATTAATCGCCGATGATGAGAGAGAGATTGTTGAACTTTTAACGCTCTATCTTGAGAAGGAAGATTTTCATGTCATAGAAGTTCATAATGGAGATAGCGTTTTACCAGTTCTGGCTCAAAAGAAAGTGGATTTGGTCATCCTTGATATTATGATGCCTGGAAAAGATGGTTTTCAGCTTATTAAGGAGATCAGGCAAGCCTATAATATTCCCGTCATGTTTTTATCAGCACGCACGCAGGATCATGATGTGATCTTAGGTTTAGGGCTTGGGGCAGATGACTATATCACAAAACCGTTTAATCCTTTGGAAGTGATTGCACGGATTCAGGCTCTTCTTCGCCGTGTTCATGAATTTACCCTTACGGTGGAAGCTCCTATTAACCCAGAGGAGCAGCTTATTAAAATTGGGGAGATGATCCTAGATAAAGCGAGCTGTCTCGTCTATCGAAATGAGGAAGCTATTTCACTGACTTCTATCGAATACAAAATACTAGAACTCTTGATGGTTAATGCCGGTCAGGTTTTTACCAAAAAGAAAATTTATGAAGCGGTATGGGGCGACTTCTATGCCAATGATGATAATACCATCATGGTGCACATTAGCAAATTACGTGAAAAAATCGAGGATGATCCGAAACAACCCACTTATATAAAAACCATTCGAGGATTGGGGTATAAATTTGAAAAAATGGTTGAAGCCTAAAAAATCGCGTAGCCTCTATACCTCTCTCATCCTTGATTACTTTGTTTTTAATTTTTTTCTTTTGGTTGTTCTAATCGGACTTGCTATCTATCTTCTCAATGCTACCTTCAATCATATCGAAAGTATGGATATTGTTGATGTAAAAATTGAGGCTTCTAATTACAAGCAGGAGGATCAACGTAAGGAGCTCCTTCCGCAATTAACAAGTATTGGAGGCTGGTTGGAACACCTCAATGCCAATAAACAACTGGTTCGGGTATACGGCAACAAGCTAGATGATCATAAGTCCTATTCCGAGAATCAGTTATTCGATCTGTTGCAAAATCATGAACAACAGCCCTATTACTACTCGATGTACCAGAATACTCTTGATCCAAAAACACCGTATTTATTATTAAAGATACCCAGAAACAATATCCTTGTGTCTAAGGACTTTGAACAGATCGATATTTTCGACCCATTTGCGAAAAGCTTTATGACTTATTTAGGCATGTTTGGTTTCATCATGCTGATTTTCATTGTGCTGTATATTTACTGGACAGCTCGTCGTATTAAAGCTCCGCTGATTATTATTTTAGACGCGTTGAAAAAAATGACAGATGGAGACTATAGTACCCGTATTCACCTAAAGGCTGAGCATGAATTTGTACAAATCCGTGATACCTTTAACTATATGGCGGATGTACTGGAAGAGACACGCCGTGAAAATGAAATCCTAGAAAAGGGTAAGCAGAGGATGTTAATGGATATCTCCCATGACTTAAAAACACCAATCACCAGCATTCAGGGATATGCTAAAGCCTTAAAGGAAGGAATGGCCACGGATGAGGAACGAAAACAGCGCTACCTAGAATATATCTATCAGAAATCAATCCGGGTAAATCACCTTATTAATAATCTGTTTGAGCTACTTAAATTAGACGCTCCTGATTATCGACTGCATTTACGTTTAGAAGAGATTACAGAGTTTATCCGTGATATGGTTGTTTTGCATTATACAGAAATGCTGGATAAACAATTTCATTTGCAATTAGACATACCGGAACGAGAAATCTATCTATATTTTGATCGGATTCAATTAACTCGTGTATTAAGTAACTTATTGGTGAATGCGATTAAGTACAATCCCGTAGGAACAACCATGCGTATATCATTGTCAGAGGAAAAATACTATGTGGTCATTAAGATTGCGGACAATGGAATTGGAATTTCAGAAGATATTAAGGAAAATATTTTCGAACCATTTGTCCGGGCTGATTCCTCCCGTGCTAGTGAAGGAGGAACAGGCCTTGGCTTATCTATTGCTAAGCGGATCGTGACCAAGCACGGAGGTACAATCAAGCTTACCTCCACTGATACCGAAGCAACGGTTTTTGTTATACGTTTACCCAAGCCACTTACCTAATGTCTCGAAACAAAAAATCGGCAGAGTTCTTATCACTCTGCCGATTTTTTTCATATAGATGATGCTTATTTCTCAATGGAAATGATATTTTTTTCCCCACGTTTTACCAAAGCGCCCGGTTTAACAATAACTTGCTCCCCTTCTTGCAAGTTGGTAAAAATAATTGGTGTAATCACAGAAGGTACTTTTTCCGCTACCTCTGCTAGTTGAACACGCAGTAATGGCTGTCCTGCTGTAACCTTGTCTCCTTCTTGAGCTAGAGCTTCAAAGCCCTCACCCTCTAGCTTCACCGTATCAATTCCAAAGTGAATCAGAATTTCACGTCCATCATTTGCAGCAATACCAATCGCATGCTTAGTTGGGAAGAAGGTAACAATTGTTCCATCCACAGGAGATACAACCTCTCCATTAGTTGGTTCAATAGCAAAACCATCTCCCATCATCTTTTGAGAGAAGACCTGATCAGGTACATCCTTTAGCTCTAGCATTTTACCTTCTAATGGTGAAACAAAAACCGTAGCAGTGCTTGTCTGCTCAGAGACAGCTTGTGGTGCTGGCTGACTTGCAGGCTTCTCAACCGGCGTGCGCCCAGCCATTACATCCTTGATCTGTTCCTTCAATTGGTCAGATTTTGGTCCAAAGATCGCCTGAATATTGTTTCCAACCTCCAGAACCCCTGCTGCACCAAGCCTTTTTAATTGTTCCTTATCTACATGCTTACTATCATTAACAGATACGCGCAAACGAGTAATACACGCATCTAGGTTACTAATATTAACGCTACCGCCCAACGCTTCCAATACACCTGCGGCCAATCCAGAGGTTTGGGTATTACTAGCCTGAGTCTCTATCTCATCCTGGCGACCAGGTGTTTTTAGATTCCACTTGAGAATAGCAAAACGGAAGCCAAAATAATAGATAACTGCAAGCACCAAGCCTACTGGAATCACTAACCACCATTGTGTTTTGTTTGGTAACACCCCAAATAGCAAGTAGTCAATAATTCCGCCAGAGAAGGTCATTCCAATTTTTACATTGAGGATTTGCATGACCATAAAGGAAAGCCCCGCAAAAACTGCGTGAATAGCAAACAATACTGGTGCTACGAATAAAAATGAGAATTCAATTGGCTCTGTAATCCCTGTCAAAAAGGCAGTAAGCGCAGCCGATCCCATAATCCCGGCTACCATCTTTTTGTGTTCAGGACGTGCGGTATGATAAATGGCCAAAGCCGCCGCTGGCAATCCGAACATCATAAACGGATACTTCCCTGTCATAAATGTTCCTGCTGTTAACTGTACATTATCCTTCACCTGAGCAAAGAAGATCGCTTGATCTCCGCGAACAAGTTGTCCAGCTTTGTTTACGTACTCTCCAAACTCAAACCAGAATGGTGAATAGAAGATATGATGCAAACCAAACGGAATAAGAGAACGTTCGATAAGACCAAAAACAAATGCAGCCACGGTTGGATTGGAATCCAACATCACATGTGAGAATGCATTAAGAGCTGATTGAATTGGCGGCCAAATAAAGATGAGTACAAGACCTGTTATTAAAGCAGCGACCGCTGTAACGATCGGTACGAATCGTTTTCCCGCAAAGAAGCCTAAGAACGGCGGTAATTCTATGTTATAAAACTTCCGGTACAGATTAGCCGCTATAACCCCCATAATAATCCCACCGAAAACACCTGTTTGTAGGGTAGGGATTCCAAGCACCATTGCGTAGGCTTTATCATTCTGCGCCATTTCGGCAGTTACACCAAGGAAGACACCCATAACCTGATTCATAATTAAGAAACCAATGATTGCAGCTAGCCCAGCTACCCCTTCACCACCTGCTAATCCAATGGCTACCCCAACTGCAAATAAGAGCGCTAGGTTTCCAAAAATAATGGAGCCAGCCTCTTCCATAACTTTTGCGACTAATTGAATCGCTGGTCCTGATAAAAATGGTAATTGCTCCAGCAAGGCCGGATTTTGCAAAGCATTACCGAATGCTAGGAGAATCCCTGCGGCTGGTAGGATGGCAACTGGAAGCATAAGTGCCTTACCTACCTGTTGCAACACCCCGAAGATCTTTTTGAACATGTACGAACCTCCTTTACTTCAAAACCCCATTTTCATAGCTGACTTGGTTATTTGAAGTATGCCTATTGGACAAACCTACTATGTAAGGAACCAAAAAATAATAATTTGAATCTTTTAGAAACCTACGTAATAGAAAATTTGTCATTTTAAAACATAAAAGAGTTTCAAATAAAAAACAAGATGTCTACGTCAAAAAAATAAGAACAATTGCATGTTTTGTTCAAAAAGTTAATAAAAAAACCCTATTATAAGCAAAAAAAGATGTTCCCTCTCACACAAGGGTCCATCTCTTTTTCAACAGTTATAGATTTTCTTACTACTAGATCACTCTGTATCCAATTAGCACTACAATCACTAGCAATACTAATGAGCCAACAAAGAAAATAAAGTTCGGCTTGTGTTTATCTGCACGTACCAGTGCCATCTCCATCAAGCCGATGGTACAGACACCCAAAAGGCCTTTTATGATGAATCGGATGTCGCTCAGATAAAACTTGAATAAGAGCATAGCTCCAAATACAACGATTATGATGTACATAAGTCGCAGTATCATATGTAGGATTTTCGCAATTTTGTTTTTATCTAATCTGTAAAATACATAGGCAAGAATTAATAATACAAGTGCAGCTTCCCAGCCACCTACATGCGATGCCAACATAGCTTCATACCTCATTTAGTAACCTCCTATGCTTTTTTCATTTCCAGCTAATCATATCATACGAATCTTACCTTTCCAAACATTCGATATCCATATGTCTGTTTTTAAAATGATAACTTTTGATCAAATGCAACGATCCTAGATAGAGATATAATTGATTCATGATGGGACTGTTGTAATTTACTATCTTTCATGCATGAAAACATAAAAAAAGACCATCTTATGTGAGGAGAAGGTCTTGACCAAATGTACATCTATGAACTTCATTTACATGAAAATATTCTAGGTTACAAACTCTCTTATTTATTAAGCTCTAAAACAACTTGCTTTCCATTAAACAAAACTTCTACTATCGCCATTACGATCTCAATTGATTTCTTCATCATTCTCATGTCTGTCATCTCCTCAGTGGTTGGTTCGTTTCTTATCTCTTGTCTTGATTGTAGTAAAAAGAAGAAAGACTCTCCATCGAATGAGATTACAAAAAGCTTACAGGTTTGTAAGCATGCTGGCGCCAGAAAACACAGGAAGACTTGTATAAATGATCTTCACATACTTTTCACAAAAAAGACTGGACTTTAAGGTTAATTAGTATTATTATTAATTTATAATTAATATAAAGTAATACAAATTACAAAAGGGAGTTGTTCTTCTATGGCACAACAAGTAATGGTAAGCAATCAAAAAGTAATTGACGTTCTTAATCGCCAAGTAGCAAACTGGAATGTTTTATTTGTAAAATTGCATAACTATCATTGGTTTGTTAAAGGTCCTCATTTCTTCACTTTACATGAAAAATTTGAAGAATTGTTTAACGAAGCAACAACTAGAATTGATGAATTGGGTGAACGCGTATTAGCTATTGGCGGTAAACCAGCAGCAACATTAACCGAATACGCAACACTTGCAACCATTCATGAAGCCTCCTGTAATGAATCTGCTGAGGAAATGGTTCAAGCAATCATCAATGACTTCCAATCCTTGATTACTGAATGTGAAAAAGGAATGGATATCGCTCAAGAGGCTGGCGATGAAAGCACTAGCGATATGTTGCTTGGTGCTATTACTGATCTTCAAAAACACGTTTGGATGTTAAATGCTTATCTTGGTAAATAAACCCTTTACCGAAATGAATTGAATAGACAAAAAAGAAGCTCTCCAGCTAGCATTGCGCTATGCTGGAGAGCTTTTTACATGCATCATCGATTCTCATTGATGTAATCTATTTTCCGAGTAACAAACTAATAAATACCACAATAATAGCTACAGGCACTAGATATTTAAGTAAGAAATACCACGCTTTAAACCAGACTACTTTACCAGTTGAACCCTGTTGTACTTCTGCTAGCAAGATATCGCGTTTCATCTTCCATGCTACAAATATAGAAATCAGTAAGGCTCCAAGCGGCATTAAGATATTACTTACCAAGAAATCCGCTGCATCAAAGAAGCTTTTGCCAAAGATGGTTAGGTCACCTAAAACTCCATATGCCAAAGCGGACGGGATTCCTAACACGAAAATCAGTAGACCTACCTTCCAAGAAGCGGAAGCACGCTTTGCCTGATTGCCCTTTGTAATCGCGGCTACACTAATTTCTAGCATGGAGAATGCAGACGTTAACGTAGCAAACAAGAACAACAACAAGAAGATGGTCAAGAAAAAGGCTCCAAACGGAATATGATCAAACACTGCCGGCAAGACCACAAACAAAAGTCCCGGACCTTCCGTAGGCTTCATTCCTAATGAGAAAACAGCCGGGAAGATCGCCAAGCCTGCTAGCAGAGAAATTACGATGGTCAAGCTTACAATGGAAACTGTGGATTTTGGCAAGCTCTCATTCTTCGATAAGTAGGAGCTGAAGGTTACCATAACCGACACACCTACGCTTAACGAGAAGAATGCCTGTCCCAATGCATATAAAATTGATTTAGAACTTAATTCGCTAAAATTGGGTTGTAGAAAGAAGGTAATTCCTTCCCAAGCCCCCGGCAACGTAACAGAACGAACAATAAGGGCAATAAAAATCAAAAAGAGTGCCGGCATCATATATTTGTTAGCTTTTTCGATCCCATTCGAAACTCCTCGGGACACAACCAAAATCGTAATCATCATAAATAAGAATTGAACCGACAACACTAGCCATGAGTCTGAAATGGTTTGACCAAATAGTTGATTATAATCCAACCCTTGGCCAAGTAATTGACCCGTAATGCTTTTTATGAAATACAGAAGAATCCAGCCACCTACAACGCTGTAGAAGGATAATAAAATAAAACAAGTTATAATACCCAACCTACCTACCCAGTGCCATGGGGTATTAGGTGCGATCGCTTTATAAGCAGAAATAGCATCTTTTCCCGTGCTTCGTCCAACTATTAGCTCTCCTAATAATAAAGGAGTACCCAGTAATAGCGTGAATAACAAAAACAGTAAGAAAAAAGCCCCTCCACCACTCGTACCAGCAACATAAGGGAATTTCCAAATTGCCCCTAGCCCAATTGCTGATCCTGCGGCAGCCAAAATAAAACCTAACTTTGAAGTCCACTGTTCACTTTTTGACATGTTTTTCTCCTCACTGCATTTGATTTCCGTACATTATAACAAACTTCACATCAAATGGTATGTTTATTTGTAAAATAATTTCGTTTCCACTTTTTTTGAAAAGATTGAACCCAGATGCAGCTTACCTTCCTAAGCTTGAGAAAACCGAAAACAACCCGGAGCTTATGTCCGGGTTGTATCTAGGATATCTAGGAGAGTAACTTACAGGATATTTATCTACTTTTAACCAGTATATCTACAGCTTCTTTAATGACCTGCTCGGGATCATTTCCCTTTTCTAATTCTTCACGTATACAATGCTCCAAATTACTCGCTACAACTAGTCCAATGACACGATCTACAGCGGTACGAACAGCCGAAAGCTGGGTAACCACATCTCGACAGTCCTTATCCTCTTCCATCATCTTCAGTACACCGCGCACCTGACCCTCTATTCGCTTTAATCTATTTTTGACGGAATCCTGATAGTCCATGCCGTTTCACCTCACCTATTTCATTATCTTTCCTCTTAAATAAACAAATTAAGTCCCGATTCCTGTGCATCGCTCAGATATGAAGCAACTCCGGCTACATCTACTCCGTCAATTAATTCTTCTTGTTTAATCCCCATAATATCCATGCTCATGGCGCACGCTACCAGCTTAACTCCTGCCGCTTGAGCATTTTTCATGAGGGTCTCTAGGGAATCTACATTTTTCTTCTCCATAACGTGCTGCATCATTTTAGTTCCCATTCCAGCCATGTTCAGCTTTGACAAGGTTAGTTTATTGGCCCCTTTTGGCATCATCATTCCAAACATTTTTTCCAGTGTATCCTTCTCAACTTCCGGTGCGTGTTCACGACGCAAGATGTTTAGTCCCCAGAAAGTGAAGAACATCGTCACCTTTTTCCCCATAGCAGCCGCTCCAGATGCAATGATGAACGAAGCCATCGCTTTATCTAAATCACCACTAAATACGACCATTGTAGCTCCGGTTTTATCAATTTGCTTTTCAGCGTTGGCCTTTTGCATAGCAGCTTCTGCTATTGAGGTGGGCATGTTTGTCCCCTTTTGAATAAACACATGAGCTACTTTATTGCTATATTCGGAAGAGAGAAGGGTATTCCCTGTTTTATCGCACCACGCGGCAATATCAGCCATAAATCCAGGATCGGTGGCTTTTACTTCAATTATTTGTCCGTCTTGGGCTCCTGATACAGCCTGGAAAACCTGCATAATAGGACCAGGACATTGTAACCCGCATGCATCAATCGTAATCGCCGGACTATCTATGTTAGATGCTGATATATGGGTGCGCTTTGATTGTGATTGAGCCGCTGGAGCTACATCCTCTTTTCTTGGTTCAGTCGTTTCTTCTGTCGATTTGCCCATCCGATATGTTTTATATCCACCATCTACATTTTTTACCTGATAGCCGTATTCACTAAGCAGACGGGCCGCTAAATATCCGCGTAACCCTACTTGGCAGGATACATAGATCGTCTGATCCTTTGGCAGCTCAGCAAGGCGATTGCGTAGCTCTGGCAGAGGAATATTAATGGAGCCCTTGATATAACCCGTTTCTCTTTCAATTGGCTCCCGTACGTCAACCAGTAATCCTCCGTCTGCTACAATCTGATCTATCTCATGCCATTGCACAATATCAACTAAGCCGTCAGCAATATTGCTGGCTACATATCCTATCATATTAACCGGATCTTTAGCAGAGGAATAGGGGGGAGCATAAGCCAGCTCCAGATCAGGAAGGTCGTGAATTGTTAATCCTCCTTTTATCGCTGTTGCAATCACGTCAATGCGTTTATCGGCTCCATCTGCTGAAACGGCCTGCGCGCCGTAGAGTTTGCCTGTTGTTTTATCAAAAACTAGCTTCATCCAAATAGGCGCTCCTCCCGGGTAATATCCAGCATGAGAAGCAGGATGGACATGGATGGCTGTATATTCGATTCCAGCTCGCAGTAAGGTTTTTTCATTATTTCCTGTAGTGGCGACAGTAAGATCAAACACTTTCGCAATTGACGTACCAAGTGTGCCGTTATATTGAACATCGTGACCATTAATATGATCTGCTACTAAGCGTCCTTGGCGATTGGCCGGCCATGCTAGCGGTATGTGCGTCGGCTGATTATTAATATAGTCTGTTACCTCTACCGCATCGCCAATCGCATAAATGGCTGGATCATCCGTTTGCATGTGCTTATTGACACGAATAGCTCCACGTACCCCTACGGAAAGACCCGCTTCCTTTGCTAGTTGAGTCTCAGGCTGTACACCAATAGCTAAAATGATCATGTCTGTCACTAATTCACGCCCACTGCTGAGACGAACAATCCTTCCTTGATCGCCAAAAGCCTCCACTCCATCCTGCAAAAGCAGTGTAATGCCCTTAGACCGCATATGCTCGTGTACCACAGCAGCCATTTCAATATCAAGCGGTGCCATAACCTGCTTACCCATTTCGACTAGCGTAACATCAAGTCCACGCTCGGACAGATTCTCTGCCATTTCCACACCAATAAATCCGCCGCCAATCACAACGGCACGAGTAGGCTGTTGTTGATCGACATAGCTTTTAATCGCATCCGTATCTGGAACACTTCGCAATGTGAATAATTGCTTTGCCTCATCAATTCCTGGAATAGCAGGTCGTATCGGTTTTGCACCCGGAGACAGGATCAGAATATCGTAGCTCTCTTCGTAGATCTCTTTGGTTTGCAAATTGTGAATCGTAACCGTCTTTTTCTCCCGGTTAATATGAGTAACCTCGCTTCGAATGCGAATATCCATGTTAAAACGCTGAGACATTCCCTCTACTGTTTGTAAAAAGAGCTTGCTGCGTTGCTCGATGACCCCACCAATATAATAGGGAAGACCGCAATTGGCATACGAGATATGTTCACCCCGTTCAACCATAATCAGCTCATGCCGCTCACTTAGCCGACGCAATCTTGCTGCCGCTGTTGCTCCACCTGCTACTCCACCTACTATGATGATTTTCTTTTTCATAAGTTGTTGGCTCCTTTGTATGTTGAATGTCATTTCCTGTATCAAAATGAAGATACCCTATGGGGTATTAATCAAAGTAAAAAAATATCTCAACCACATTTACATGTAAAGGAGTTTTATACCCCCGTGGGTATATAATAAACCCTGATCATCTTCCAAGTCAACAGGAGATTACGCCCTTCAACGAAATAACATCTCAAGATTAAAAATAAGCTGGTAACAGGGAGAATTCGTTTCGTTACAGCGAAATATGCTACAATAAAAGCTGGGTGAAAGCCTTTTACTTTATCACAGAGGAGTTTTGAACATTATGATCATCAAATTCATTCGTCTACGGTAATGTGAGGTACAGTTCATGTTATTCTCAACCATTTTTTTAAAAATGGCTTGGGTTTATTTGACTGTGCCTTTTTTCATTCACCGACTACGAATGAATGAGGTGTTTTTGTGTCCAAAACAAAGAGTTCCAGAGAATATACCAATCTGATTTTAGAGTCTGAAGATATCTTTAGATGCCCGGTTTGTAAAAATCAAATGCGAATCGTTCATCGAAAAAGTCTGCTATGCATCAAGGGTCATAATTTTGATCTCTCTGGTCATGGATATATCAATTTATTAATGAGAGCTTCAAGCACAAAATACAGGAAACAAATGTTTACATCCAGAAGGACTATTTGCAAAGGTGGATTTTTTGATCCTTTGAATGAAATCATAAGCGAAAGGATCATGACCGAAACCAAAAAGGAACGGATGAGTATACTAGATGCTGGATGCGGAGAAGGCTCGCATTTATCTAGCATTCAGACAAAAATAAGCAAACATCATACAGGTAAGGCTTTTGGAGTAGGTATAGATATTTCTAAAGAAGGTATTAGCATGGCTTCGCGGGAGTATCCAAATGCAGTCTGGTGCGTTACAGATATAGCACATTGCCCCTTTGCTAGTGAACGATTTGATTATATTTTAAATATATTATCGCCATCTAATTACTCTGAATTTATAAGAATGATGGCTGATGACGGTATGGTCGTAAAGGTCATCCCTAATAGAGATTACCTGAAGGAATTGAGAGAGGCTTTTTACAAGGAACCGAATAGGCAGGAGTACTCCAACGATAACACACTGGCTCTCTTTAAAAGTCACTTTCAGCTTGTAGATGTAAAGCGAGTCCGCTATTGTTTTGCTTTAGATCAAACCTCCATCGAAGCTCTGCTTCAGATGACTCCATTATCCTGGGGAGCAACGGGAGAAGAAATGGAAGCATTTTTACAAATGAATGTAGCAGAGATAACCATTGACCTGACGATTCTATTCGGTAAAAAGCCTTGCCGCTAGAAATCAGCAATATGTAATCATAATAAGAGCTTTATCGCGCTTCTGTTGCGTGATAAAGCTCTTATTGCTAGCTGCTTATTTAATAATAAAGACCGGGCACGGTGCCAATTGTGTAATACGATGACTAACGCTACCTAGCATCAATTCTTTAAAATCTCCCAACCCGCGACTACCCATCATGATGAGGTCAGCATTCTTTTCTTTAACCAAAGCGAGCAATTCGTTAGCTGGGTCTCCTTGAAGCAGGATAGCTTCACATTGAACTCCTTCTTTTTCTGCCGCTTTGCATGCTTGATCTAGTAATTCTTGACCGTATTTTTTGGCTTCTTCCAGATATTCAGTTTGAACGTCATGAACCATAAATACTAATTGACTAGTTACATAGGCAGGTAATTCTTTTACAACATGTACAAAAGTGAGCGAGGATTTATTCTCACGGGCAAATAGAATCGCCGCTTCCTGTACTTTTGGACTTAACTGCGAACCATCCAAAGCTATCACCATTTTATCAAACATCATATGGCCTCCTTGTTATATCGGTTCTTTATTATCATTGTAGCATGTAGATCAGCAAAGATTTCATATATTTATGAAAAATCCAGAAACGTTTTTACGTAAAAAAATGACCGCTTCAAGTTAAAAGAACTTCCTTGCAAAGGATAATAGCATAATGACAGCTACCACCATGCAAAGAATAAATAATCCCTTTTCTTGTTTTTTAAATGGATCCATCTCTTCTCCCCATTCCTTCCACCATTCTCCTTAGGTTACCCCTATTATAGAAGGGGAACTCAGCCTTCCCCCTTCTTTTGGATGTCCGTTCTGTGAAGGATTGCACAAGCTTTACCAATGTAGTGAAAGATCCACAAACTCTGTGGATCAATCTAGATAAATCGTCCGACCTTCCCGACTGCTTTTAAAAGCCGCTTCAATTAGAAAAATATTCATTCGCGCCTGTTCTGCATGAACGGGTACATGCTTGCCTAAACGAATTGCTTCATATAGCTGATCATAATAACGGTGATAAGATCCCCTTTCTGAGACGATTTTTTCTGTCACAGGTTTACCTTCAACCATCGTGGTTAACTCTCCGTACCATTCTTTTTCTTCCTGACCCCAATGGGGAGCGTTGAGCGGCTGATTGTCTTGGATAGCCCCCTCCTGTACATCAAATCCAAACTTCATATAACTTCCCTTATCACCATGCACCTGAAAACGCGGCCCCGGTTGAACTGTCAGCATGCCCGCGTGTAAAATCGCTCGCAAGCGATCATAATGCAGGATGACATGAAAATAATCATCTGTTTTAGCCCCAGGTCGCTGTGCCTGTACATCTGCTGTAACCGCTTTGGGCATTCCAAACATCATAATAGCCTGATCTAACAGGTGAGAGCCTAGATCATACAAAATACCGGAGCCTGGCCCTGCGTTTTCTCTCCACCGATCACGTACTTCGGGCCGATACCGATCATAATGAGATTCAAAATGATAGATTTCACCTAGTCGGCCTTCCTGATATAAGCGTTGGATTGTCAAAAAATCATTATCCCACCGTCTGTTTTGATAAACACTTAGTATCTTGCCTGTCAGCTTATTTAGCTCAATTAGTTCATCTGCCTGTCTGGTTGTTACCACAAACGGTTTCTCAACCACAATATGTACCTTTGCATGTATCGCTTCTTTTACCATTTCGTAATGAAGCGATGTAGGCGTCGTAATGATGACCAATTCCACTTTGGGATTTTGCAATAGCTCATGTAATTGTGAAGCCACCTGCACATCTCCTAGGTCTGCTCTTACCTTTTCTGGTTTAGAAGATAGGACGGCCACAATCTCATAATGCTCTGATGCTTGTAGAAACGGAACATGAAAGGTGGTAGCTGACGGACCATATCCAACAATACCAACTCCGATTTTCTGCATGTGAAATTCCTCCTGCTAAGAGAATTCTATCTCTATATTTTATCCATGATGATCTACTTTTCTTATCATACCTAAAAACGATTGCGTGTTAAGAAATTGAACGCGCACTGAATAATCTTATGAATAATAGTCCAACTTATGCACAAAAGATTACTAGTTTTTGGTCTTCTCTAATGAAGCCATCCTGCTTTATAATGAGCCTAATAGAAGGTAATCATATCGATCATCTTTTGCTTCTATCCAATCTTTGCAAAATACTTGGCAACAGATCAACTGGCAAAGGAGGTTGTATCCATGTCGCTCGATAAACGAAGCGCTGCGATTTTGCATAAAATGATGCAAGCTGACTCATATGTAACAGTACAGGAGCTCTTAGAATCTCAAGGAATTTCGAAACGTACACTTTATTATGATATGAACAAAATAAACGATTGGCTGGAAGAAAATCAACTCCCTGCTGTTCAATATATCCGAAGCACTGGCTACTATATAGACGAACAAACCAAGCAAAAAATACCTGATAAGCTGCAAGGAATGAAGAAATGGCAATATGAGTATTCCGTTAAGGAGCGTAAGGCTTGGCTAACCATTTATCTCTTAACCCGGGAAGGAAGAATCCTGCTTGAAGATTTGATGAATCGGCTAGGTGTTAGTCGCAACACCACCCTGGATGATTTAAAAAAATTAAAAACGGAGCTTCAGGCCTTTCATATATCGCTCCATTTTGACCGCAAGCAAGGCTACTTTATTCAGGGCGAGGAACAGGATAAGAGAAAGGCGCTCATTTTCTATCTCTCTCAAGCCGTAACAACCCAAAGCTGGAATGAACTCATCTCCCACATTCAAACCATGGCGTATTCTACTTCCATGGTAGAAGAGGAACAGCAAGAGGATTTCTTGAAAACAAAAGAAATTCAAGTAATCCGCGAGGCTTTATCTGTTTGCGAGCGCCTATTAGGCATTCAATATACTGATGAAGTTCTGGAGAGCTTAAGTATTCACATCCATCTGTTCCGTAAGCGCTTCAGTCGTGGACAGCATGTCACAATTGATATGGAAGAGAAAGAGGTATTGAAAAAGACAAAGCATTTTGAAGCGGCGACCTATATCAGCAATGAATTGTCTAAAACTCTGCACATCGATATACCAGAGGATGAAACCTATTACATTGCTACGCATCTCTTAGGCGCTCGTGTGATGAACCAATATCATTCCGATCAGGAGAATTCTCATACTCAAATGCTGTTGGAAGCCGTTCAGCGTATGATTACTGATTTTCAAAAGTTCGCTTGCATTATGTTTGAAAATCCGGAAGGGCTGAAACGCGATTTAATGCTACACCTTAAGCCTGCCTTCTATCGAATCAAGTATGGAATTAATATGGACAATCCGCTGATCGATTCCATTAAAACGCACTATCATGAGATTTTCTTATTAACACAGAAGGTTATTGTTCATTTTGAACAGCTAGTTGGGCAAAGGGTATGTGAAGACGAGATCGCTTATATTTCGATGCATTTTGGAGCGTGGCTACGTAAACAAGGAGCCAATCCAGCACCACGGAAAAAAGCACTGATCGTGTGCCCAAACGGTATTGGTACCTCACTAATTCTACAAAACCAATTAGAAAACCTATTCTCTTCTATAGACATTTGTAAAACGGTTTCCTTACGAGAGTATGAAGCTCACTCTTATGATGTTGATCTGATCTTTTCTACTACCACCCTGACTAAAAGCGATGCACCTGTTTACGTGGTAAATCCCATTCTTAATGACGCGGAAAAAGCTCGCTTATTAAGACGAGTAGGAGCGTATATTTCTGACAAAGATAAACAGCCAACAGAGTCGTTAGAAGGCATGATGTCTATTATTCGTCGTCATGCGGTGATTGAAAATGAAGAAGCTCTCCATCAAGAGTTAAAGGAGTACCTACTGGAACCTGCTGCGTTACACAAGGAGCTTACCTATAAGCCCACTGTTGCAGACATCCTCACGAGGGACCAGATTCAGGTGGCACGAACCGTTGCCAATTGGGAAGAAGCGATTCGGCTTGCATCAGCACCTTTAGTTCGCAATGGAAGTATTCTCCCATCTTATGTAGACGCCATGATTCGCTCTGTGTATGATCATGGACCATACATTGTAATCGCGCCGAAAATCGCTATTCCGCATTCTAGGCCACAGGATGGTGTTCAACGTTTGAGCATGAGCTTCCTACAATTGAAGCATCCCGTATCCTTCTCAGAAAGACCAGAGCATTCGGCACAGCTATTTATTGTACTAGCTGCTATAGATAATGAAACCCATCTGCGCGCCTTGGCTCAGCTAACAGCGGTTCTTTCTTCTCCAGAAGCATTACAGACCTTGTTGCAGACCGATCAAATTGACGATGTTCTTCACTTATTAGAAATTTACTCTCAGCATCAGCTACCTGCTGGATTATAAAAACAAAGCAAAAACCAACCAAAGCGTCTGCGATGGTTGGTTTTTTCATTTTCCTCACACCTTAACCCCTGACATCGTAAGTGAAACAGACTGGGGATTCACTCTTTTAATCGCTTGCTGTTGAGCTGGCTTGATAGGAAAGAATCGAAGGGATGTAAGATTTACATACAACGACCGAGAAGAATCCTTCCAAAGCTCTCGATACCGATCTCCACTTAGCTCTAATTCAAACAGCGTACCATCTTCCGCTAGCCGACATTCCAATCGGACAAGCGGGCCCAATAATGAGACATGTAATACTGTAGCTTCCGCCCAGCCCTCCCCTTTTGGAATGCTCGATAGCTCCATTTGATGGGGCCTGATGTACCCAATCGCTTCGGTATGATTCCAGTTCAAAACTTCTTCTGATTTCCATGCTAGCTGTCCCATGTGAATAGTCCCTTCATGTCCACAGACATGAAATTGATTGACCCTTCCTAAAAAGCTGTAAACAAAGGGATTGCTAGGATTCTGGTAGACTTCGATCGGCGTTCCCACTTGTTCAATTTTACCCTTATTCATAATTACCACTTGATCTGCCATCTCTAGGGCTTCTTCTTGATCATGTGTCACGAACACAGTAGTGATTTTCAACGTATGATGCAATCGCTTCAGCCAGCGACGCAGTTCCTGACGTACCTGCGCGTCGAGTGCCCCAAACGGTTCATCCAATAATAATACGCTTGGTTCAATTGCCAATGCACGAGCTAACGCCACTCGTTGTCGTTGCCCACCGGACAGTTGACCGGGGAAACGTGATTCTAATCCATCCAATTGGACTAAACGGAGAAGTTCCATCACCTTTAATCGCATGCTGTTTTTAGAAGGACGCTTTGCACGAGGACGCACCTGTAAACCAAAGGCAATATTATCAAAAACGCTCATGTGGCGAAATAGAGCATAATGCTGAAAAACAAATCCAACTCTTCTTTCCTGAACCGTTTTTTGTGTAGCATCTACTCCATCAAAGCGGATAACTCCTCGCTCCATTTGCTCAAGACCAGCAATGAGCCGCAGCAAGGTAGTTTTTCCCGATCCTGAAGGTCCCAATAGTGCAACTAGCTCTCCACTTGGAATCTGTAGGTTAATATGGTCAAGGGCAGAAAACGTCCCGAAGCTTTTGGATACCTGTTTAATTTCAATGCCCATGTACACTCTCCCCCGTTTCATAGCCCCAGACAGGTGCGTCTGCCTTCCTTTGCTTGTATTGCCGCTCTGCTTTCCACTCCATTATGCTCTTGATAATCAGTGTCACAATAGCTAAAAAGGCTAATAGAGTGGCTACCGCAAAGGCTGCTACAAAATTATATTCGTTATACAAAATTTCCACTTGCAGCGGCACTGTGTTCGTCATCCCACGAATATGCCCTGATACGACGGATACCGCACCAAATTCGCCCATGGCGCGCGCATTACAGAGAATAATCCCATATAACAGTCCCCATTTGAGATTAGGCAATGTGACCCGCCAAAAGGTTTGCCATCCCGTCGCTCCAAGTGACAAAGCCGCTTCCTCTTCATCGTTGCCCAGCGATTGCATGGCAGGAATCAACTCTCGCGCTACATAGGGAAAAGTAACAAACATGGTTGCTACAATAATACCTGGAACCGCAAAGATGATCTTGATATCGTAGGCTTCCAACCATGGTCCCAGCAATCCTTGCGTACCAAATAACAAAACAAACAAAAACCCCGAGATAACAGGAGAGACAGCTACAGGCAAATCAATGAGGGTAAGTAAAATGCTTTT
Organism: Brevibacillus laterosporus LMG 15441; assembly: GCF_000219535.2. Taxonomy (NCBI): domain Bacteria; kingdom Bacillati; phylum Bacillota; class Bacilli; order Caryophanales; family Paenibacillaceae; genus Brevibacillus; species Brevibacillus laterosporus. The sequence continues at coordinate 316,559 of NZ_CP007806.1, read as the reverse complement.
CCCCGGAAACTGATATTTAGCAATTGCCCAAGCCGCCGCAATCCCAAACACCGTATTTAGTGGAACAGAAATGGCGGCAACCAACAGGGTAAGCTGTATAGCTGCTACCGCATCTGGCTCGGCGATCGCCTCCCAAAATGGTTGGAAGCCGTGCTTTAGTGCCTCCGTAAACACTGATAACAGCGGCACAATCAAAAACAATCCTAAAAACAGCACGGAGAGTACGATCATGAACCAAGCCCCTGGATGTTTAGCAATATCAGGCTGGTTAGATAATGACATGTTGTATCCTCCCCTTTTTATATGTCCATCCGGTACATTCTCCGACTCCACCACTGTAGGATATTGGTCAAAAGCAGAATAACAAATGATAGCAGAAGCATGACCGAAGCAATTGCTGTTGCACCTGCATAATCAAACTGCTCCAGCTTTGTCATGATTAAAAGCGGAGTTATTTCCGTTTTCATCGGCATATTTCCTGATATGAATACAACAGATCCATACTCCCCAACTGCTCTAGCTAGGGCTAACGTGAACCCTGTTAGCAAAGCAGGTACGAGCTGAGGGAAAATAACCCGCCAAAACGTAACCCAGCGAGTGGCACCCAAACTCGCGGCTGCCTCTTCCATTTGCCGATCTACATCATGCAATACAGGTTGAACAGTGCGGATCACGAACGGAATTCCGATAAAGATGAAGGCAATCGTAACCCCAAGTGAAGTAAAGGCAACCTTAATACCCAGTGGCTCAATATATTGACCGATCCAACCATTAGGTGCATAAACCGCTGTTAGTGAAATACCAGCTACCGCAGTGGGCAGGGCAAAGGGCAGATCAACCAGTCCATCAAGAATTTTTTTACCAGGAAAGCGATACCGAACCAGTACCCAAGCGATCAGTAAGCCAAACACTGTATTTACTAAGGCGGCCCCAAGAGCGGCTAAAAAACTAAGCTTATAGGATGCTATCACTCGGTCAGCAAGTACAATAGATAGAAATTGATCCCAGCTAAGAGAGCTAGTCGATAGCACAAGCACAGATAAAGGAAACAGCACAAGAAGGCTCACATAGACAACCGTATACCCTAGCGATAGACCGAATCCCGGTATGATACTTGACTGTTTCCGGATGTTTTTCATTTTTACACCACCTTGTGTCAGTTTCGTCTATTACCGATTATGGCTGATAGATTTGGTCAAAAATTCCCCCATCGGCAAAATGAGCTTGGTGAGCTTCTTGCCAGCTTCCAGCTATCTCTTCAATTGTGAAGAGCTTGATAGGAGGAAATTGATTCGCATATGCTTTGGCTACCGACTCTACTCGTGGCCTGTAAAAGTTCTGAGCCGCTACTTTCTGCCCTTCCTCCGAATATAAGTATTTTACATAAGCCTCTGCTACCTCTTTCGTTCCTTTTTTCTCAGTGATTTTATCTACAATGGTCACTGGCGGCTCAGCTAAAATACTGACGGAGGGCACGACAATCTCCACTTTGTCCTTCCCGATCTCATTGATAGCCAAAAACGCTTCATTTTCCCAAGCAAGAAGTACATCGCCAATCCCCCGCTCTACAAAAGTCGTTGTGGAACCGCGCGCTCCTGAATCTAGAACAGGCACCTGCTTGAATAACTGCTGTACAAATTCTTTCGCCTTTTCGTCACTGTTGTGGTTGAGCTGTTTGGCATAGCCCCAAGCGGCTAAGTAATTCCATCTTGCCCCTCCTGAGGTTTTCGGATTAGGTGTGATTACTTGAACGTCTTGTTTTAGCAGATCGCTCCAATCCTTAATCTGCTTTGGATTCCCCTTACGAACAAGAAACACAATAGTAGAGGTGTAGGGCGAGCTTTTTTGTTCCAAGCGCGATTGCCATTCCTTTTGAATCAGTCCCTTTTTCGCAATCGCATCAATGTCATAAGCGAGGCCTAGCGTGACAACATCAGCTTCCAATCCATCAATAACCGAGCGTGATTGCTTTCCGGAGCCACCATGCGATTGCTTTATGGTCACGGTTTGGCCTGTTTTACTTTTCCAGTAATCAGCAAAGCTTTTATTATAATCCTGATAAAATTCACGTGTCGGATCATAGGAGACATTTAGCAGCTCAATTGGCTTTGAGGAGGATTGATTATTGCTAGAAACGTCTGTAGCAGTGCCTGCTGTTTTGGCTCCCTTATCTTCTGAACCTGTCGAGGATGCTCCCCCTCCGCACCCAGCCAGTACAAGCGCTAAGCTACCGGAAAGAAGACAGGTTAGCCACCTTAGTCGTTTTTTACTGCTTAAACATGTTGCTTTGGTTATGGTTGTAGTGCTTTTTTTCATTGAGTTACCCCCTTCATCTTCTCTAATTGTCAAGTGCGGCATGTTGTGTTTGTATACAAAAAAGACTCCTCCCGTTCACTCTCCACTAGTGAACGTAAGGAGCCTTCGGTTGTCCGATCGGCACTTTATCCTTTTTGTTTTTTCGAAAATTCTTTCTTTTCTAGCGAATAACGATGACGCTCTACTCGCTCAATTTGTGTAATGTTCGAATCATGAATCGTAATATGCACGGAGCCATACTCAATACCTTTCAAAGCATCTGAAATTTTCTGCATCCATAGGTCTTGTCGACTTGCCTGCTGTTCAGACATACCGTTTGCCTCCTTCATGCCTGTTCCACCTTTTTGATAGCCACCAAAAATTAGGAAACTTTGTATTTGAGTTTAATCACATAATTCCTATCTGTCAAGTTGGAATTAAATAAAAAAAGCATATTTCCTGCGACATGCACAAGAATATGCTTCGATGTAGAAACGAGCATTTCGTAAAGGAATAAACACAATGACTACCGTTTCATTTGCAAATGGATTCCCTGCCGTAGCTCCATAATAAATTGTTCCCGCTCTACCAATAGCTGTTCCGATTCGTCCCTGCTTATCTCTGTAAACATGATCTCCTCCCCGGGTCTCATCTGCGCCAGAATTGGTAAATCGACTGTAGCAACCTGACCAATCCGCGGATAGCCTCCCGTCGTCTGTCGATCGGCAAGTAAAATAATGGGATACCCCTCTGCCGGTACTTGAATGGTCCCAAAGGCTACAGCCTCCGATAATAACTCAATCGGTTCTGCCAATTGAAGAACAGCTCCTTGAAGACGATACCCCATGCGATCAGATTGAGGTGTGATTTTATAGGAGGAATGAAATAAATGCTGTTGGCTCTCTGAGGTAAACAAGGAAAAATGGGTTCCCCGACTAATGCGGACTTGCGGATTTCTTCGGTACGTTGCTAGGCATTCGGCACTAACACTCCAATCCACACTTGCCCAACTTTCCACAGATGTCTTCTTCGCTAACCTCTGGTGCCAATTCTTTAGAAAAGCCCGCGTCACATCAGCTTGCTCACCTACTGATAGATAGTCACCTGTCTGCAAGCTTCTGCCCTGATAGCCTCCCATTCCGGCACGCGCATATGTACTGCGGCTACCTAGCACCTGCTCAACCTCGATACCACCTGCAACAGCTACATAAGCGCGACAGCCCGTCCGACAGCCTCCACCTTTCATGACTGTACCCGCTCTGATAAAAATAGGACGCCACATAGGTAAACGTTCACCATTGATTGTAAAAGACAAATCTGCCCCTGTAATTGCAATGAGGCTATCGTGCTCAAAAGCTAACTCTGCTCCTGTAAGCGTCATCTCTAAGGTTGCAAGCTGCTCTGAATTGCCCACTAGCATGTTGGCAATCCGTAAGGCTAAAGGGTCCATCGCTTCGCTAGTCACAACCCCATATTTTCGAAATCCAAACCGCCCTTGATCTTGAATTAATGTGAGTAATCCCGGTTTGATTACACGTATGCTCATGACTGTTCCCCTCCCCACTCCAGATATTCCTGTTGGGTAATCGGGCGGAACCGAACTGTATCACCTGCTCGTAAGTAACTAGGCGGATTCTGTTTGGCACGAAACAACGCAAGAGGAGTCCGACCAATCAACTGCCAACCACCCGGTGTTTCGATTGGATAGACCCCCGTCTGTTCTCCACCAATACCCACTGAGCCAACAGGAATCTGTAAGCGTGGAGAAGCTCTCCTTGGCGTAGCTATTTCAGTGGACATTCCTCCTAGGTACGGGAACCCGGGCGCAAAACCGATCATGTAAACCTTATACAAAGCTGACGAGTGAATACGAATAACTTCTTCTGGAGTAATCTGATGATAGTTGGCTACCTCTTCTAAATCTGGCCCATATTCTCCCCCGTAGCAGACAGGAATCTCAATTAACCGTGATTGTCGCTCTAACTGGCTTGTATGCCCTGCTAACATCCCATTTACTTTATTCACTACGATCTCATACGCGGTGCTGTTTATCTGTTGGTTCACTACCTGTTTAACCATGATAGGATCATAATAAATCGCCACGCTTGTAAAAGCCGGTACAAATTCAATCATGCCGGGAAACGGATGTTGTTCGATATGAGTAGCAAAAGCCTGTACAAGCTGGTAAATATCCGCATCCTCATTATCCGCTAATTGGAATTGCACCAGCACGGCTGCATCTCCCAGCGGTAGAATCTGAACAGACCATTTTTGCTCGATCGCTTGTCCTTCTATCTGTTTATCTGGCTGTTGCACCTGATCACCTCTACCATTTCTCTCTAACTGATCTGTCCTTCAATCGCCTTAATATCCTGCTCAACTCTTACACTGGTACGAACGATAACCTCCAAAGCCTTTTTCACGCTCATCAAGCCCATACTTGGCTGTCCAGGAAACCGAACGGCCTGTTCAGGTAAATAGGGAATATGAATAAAGCCGCCTTTTGTCCTTGTAAAACGCGTAGCTATCAGATGAGCTAAACCATAAAAGAGATGATTACAAACAAATGTACCGGCTGTCTGAGAAACGGAGGCAGGAATCCCTGCCAACCGAACCTCTTTGACAATCGCTTTGATCGGCAACGTAGACCAGTAAGCTACCGGACCTTCTTCTATAATGGGCTGATCGATTGGTTGATTCCCCTCATTATCTGGAATGCGGGCATCGTCTACATTAATCGCTAGCCGTTCTACGGTGATGTCCGGGCGTCCGCCCGCCTGTCCGACACAAATCACGACGTCAGGCTGTACCTCGGCCATGCTGCTCTCCAAGACCTCCAGAGAACGATGAAAGACAGTGGGAATTTGTTTGATGATTACCTCAACATTAGGAATATCAAGCTTGTAGCATTGTTGCACTGCTTCCCATGCAGGATTAATTTGTTCCCCACCAAAAGGATCAAAACCGGTTAACAAAACTTTCTTCACCATGATATTCCTCCTAAAATAGCAAATAGTACATTAGAAAGATATTAATTCCTAACAGCAATAAAGCAGTCGGAGCCTGCGCTTTTATCACCGCATTTTTATCAGGCAAATCTAATAGGGCCGCCGGAACAATATTAAAATTGGCTGCCATCGGAGTAAGCAACGTGCCACAATACCCAGAAAACATACCAATTGCTCCCAACACGGCTGGGTTTCCACCGTGCATTTGCACTAACAAGGGTAGCCCAATCCCAGCAGTCATGACGGGAAAGGCCGCAAATGCATTCCCCATTACCATCGTGAACAAGGCCATCCCCAATACATATGCAACGACAACTAGGAAACGATTATCCACTGGAATCGCAGAACTTACTAGATCAGCGATCACTGTGCCCACCCCTGCGGCTCCAAATAATGCTCCCAATGTGGCTAGCATTTGCGGCAGGACAGCAGCCCAGCCGATCGCATCCAGCAAACGACGCGATTCTTTTACTGGCTGAATACCTTTTGTCTTGGTAATGCTCATCGCTACCACTAACGAGACTAAACAAGCAACTCCTAAGCTCACCAGCGTAACGTTCTGCTGATCTAGTAAAAATATTTCGCCTATTTTGGCATTTTTCAATAAAACACTACCAATTACGGTCACAACCGGGATCAATAGTGCGGGGATAAACAAACGATTCCCAAAACGTTTGGCGCTAGCCTCTCTTTGTTCATCCGTTGTTTGCTGATACGTTCCCAAACGTACTCCGCCCAAACCAGCAATAAGCGCCATTAACAGCACAATGATGCCCATGACTAAGGAAGATACTAGCTTGCCCCCTAAAAAGGAAAAGGCAAATAAGGCCCAGAAAAGGGAGGTGGTAAAACGACGGGGATTGCTTTTATCTCTTAACGCTAAAATCGAAATAATGACAAGAAACACGCCGGCAAGATAATAGATAAAATCTAACTGGATGAACATAGCGGTCACCTTCCCTTCCATGTAATACTACGCACTTTTTCGCAGTTGTTTGCTTTCTTCCATGTATCTTCTGATTTTTCCATCAAATAAATATAATCTTGTGCCATGAATCAAAAAGGCCGCAATTGCAGTTGGAATCCCCCATACTGCTATATGAAGAGGTTCAAGTGAGATGCCGTTTTGTTGGAAGAAGCCATGCATCAATAGGACGGCACCAAAAGCAATAAAAATGTCTTCTCCAAAAAATAAACCAATATTATCTGTAGCTGCTGATTGAGCCTTAATCTTGTCGCTTAGCTCTTTAGGCAATTGACCGTGTTTGTTCTCGGCTGCTCCTTCTGCCATCGGTGCTACCAACGGACGAACCATCTGAGCATGTCCACCTAAGCTGGTTAGTCCTAGCATGGCAGTGACTTCTCGTACAAATAGATACAAAATCAGCAATCGACCCGTAGTAGCCGCTTTTACTTTGCGAATTAATCGCTGTGACTGTTCCTTTAGCCCGTATCGTTCTAAAAGACCAATAATTGGTAACGTTAAAATAAACAACGATAAATAGCGGTTCTTTTCAAAGGCTTCTCCAAATGTAATTAAGATTTGTTCAAACGATAAATTCCCTGCAAGTCCCGTAGCAATCCCTGCCACTGTAACAACGAGTAGTGGATTAAAGCGTAAAGCAAATCCGACAATAACAATTAAAATTCCGACCAGTGATAACATGTACACCCTCCCTTTATCTCATGGAATCTACCTGTCTATCTCTATTTGGTAAAAGATTGTTGTTTACTCTTGTACGTAGCCTTATGCTTGATGTCCTACCGTTTCAACTCTGATCTGCTCGTTTTCCAATTGTGATCGGATGTGTCTGGCAAAGGATAGCGCATGAGCTCCATCACCGTGAATGCAGACGGTATCCGCTTGAATCCTAACATCTGTTCCTTGCTGTGAGGTAACTCTCCCTTCTTTAACCATTCGAATTACTTGGCTGACCGCTGCATCCGTGTCAGTTAAAACGGCATTGGGCTGTCGGCGGGAGGTAAGTGATCCATCGCTTTGATAGGTGCGATCAGCAAATACCTCATGGGCACTGCGCAATCCAAGCTTTTCGGCTGCCTTAAGCAATCGGCTTCCTGATAGCCCGTACAAAATTAATTCTGAATCCAAGCTATATACGGCTTCTGCAATCGCTTCGGCCAAGCTCTCACTTTGTGCCGCCATATTGTACAAGGCTCCATGGGGCTTCACATGATGCAGAACACCCCCCTGCGCTTTCACAAAGGCATATAGGGCTCCTATCTGGTATAGCACCATATCATGTGCCTCACGTGGTGAAATGTCCATCGTACGGCGGCCAAAGCCGATTAAATCGGGCAGCCCTGGATGTGCCCCAATCGCAACTCCTTTTTCCAGAGCCATGTGAACGGTTTTGCGCATGGTAGATGGATCTCCTGCATGATAACCGCAGGCGATATTTGCCGAGCTGATAAATGCAAGAATCTCTTCATCGTTTCCCATCTGGTACGCACCAAAGCTCTCTCCCAAATCACAATTCAAATCTACGCGATACATTGCTTCCCCTCCCTTTGACTTGTACATTGTGATACCTGGAAATGCCAGCATTACTAGTTCCGAAATTCGGAATAATCGTTCCATTTTTTATATTTTTACTCATTATAGATTTAGTTTAATAGATTGACAAGAAGCAATTTACAGAAAAAAACTACCTAACAAATCGCTAGGTAGTTTTGTTATTCTGCTTCTATCAGCTTTATCAAATGTCTAGTGAAAGCTATGCCAGTTGGGTCCATCGATGTCGCGGATACTCTCTTTGCCCACCAAGTGCACGCGAGATTCGTTCGGCTGTCTCCATTGTTTCTTTAATTAGCAAAGGTAGTTTATCAGGCTGAAAGCGCACCTCAGGACCTGCAACACTAAGACCAGCTATTAGTTTACCCCGATGATCAAAAATAGGAGCCGCCACGGAGACCGTTTCGTTCTCTAATTCCGAGTAACTGATCGTATAAAAATTTTGACGAGACTCTTCCAGCTTTTTCAATAGCTCCCTGCCGTTCGTAATGGTTCCTTTAGCAATACGCTCAAATCGAACGTTTTCCAGATATTCTTCAACCTCTGCATCAGAAAGAAACGCTAAAATAATCCGTGAACAGGCCCCCGCATACAAAGGAGAGCGCCTCCCTACTTTCGTATACAATCGCACCGGATGCTTGGTATCTAGCTTCTCGACATAAATAGCATCCAGTCCATCCTTCATAATAAGATGAACAGCTTCCCCCATTTCCTCTCTTAGCTGATTCATCCAGGGAAGAGCTATTTGGCGAATATCTAACCGATCGGACACTAGTTGACCATATTGTAGAAAGGTTAACCCAAGCGCATACCGCCCCTCCTCGTCCTTTCGAAGGAATCCCATCTCTTCAAGGGACCCGGCCATACGATGAACAGAGGTTTTTGGCTTATCGGTTAATTCTACTAATTGAGCTAACGTTAAATGTGGATGAGTAAGAAATAGAGAAAGTAAATCTAATGCTTTCACCACTGTCTTATTTTTATGCTGCACCTTCTCCTCATCCTTCCTATGATTATACATAACTCACGAAAATTTATATTATTATGACATATCTTATTACAGGGAGAAGGACTATGCCAAGCAATTCGTAATCAGAAGGCAAAATAAAGTACCCCAGCTTTGCTTATTTCAATCAAGCATAATGATCTTTTTTTACAACCTATTCGTTACAAAAAACCAGAAAAGAGTTTCACATCTATACTACTTTATGTACAAAAAGAAAAAAGCCAGCATTGCCAGGCTTTTACTCCTACTGTGCAAATGCTAGCTTTCATCAGCTACTCATCTTAACCCCACATATTTATCGTATGCTTGAAACACAGCTCGACTAATATTTGATGCAGAGCGCCCTCCATAACCACCCTCTGGTACAACCACTGCTACTGCTAGCTTCGGTTTGTCCGCGGGTGCATAGGCGATAATGACACCATTATTGACCCTTGCGTGTTTGTGCCATTTCGTAATGGATTCTCCTTTTGAATTCGTCGAAATGACAGGAACATAAATATCCTGTTCAGATGTACCTGTCTTGGCTGCTACCTGATAGGGAAGGCCTCGAAATGCATTGACAGAGGTTCCGCCTGGTTGTGTTACCTGTATCATTCCATTCCGTAAAATATCCCAATGTACTTGCGGTTGCTCGATTTTATTTAGAACCTTAGGCTTGGGCCGAAACACAATGTTTCCTTTTTCATCTACGATTTTATCCACAAGCTGAGGCTGTAGCCGAACGCCTTTATTTGCTAAAGTCGCGGCGTATTGAGCTAGTTGAACTGTCGTGGCTCGTACCTGTTGACCAAAGGAGGCTTGTACCATTGCAGCCAGTGGCCCATAGTTTTGATTCATAACTAGATAATCCTCTTTGCCCTTATTCTCACTCGGTAGGTCCACTTCCGTCAACACGCCCAACCCAAACTGATGATAGTACTCCTGCAACAGCGAAACTGCTCTGTTACCCTCCTTTTTGGCAACACCTTCTCCAATGCGTGCCATATACGTATTCGAGGATTTAGCTATCGCCTTTACTGGATTGAGCACACCGTAATTATGACCGTTATCGTTTTTTATTCGATCGTTCCCTCGACCATAGTAGTACGTAACCGGATCGGTCCATTGATCGCTCGGCGTAATGATGCCCTCTTTTAACCCTAGCAATACTGTAATTGGCTTCATCACAGAGCCGGAGGGTACGATTGATTTGGGATGTTTATTATTTTCCTGTTCCGCTGAAGGGCCTGTTAATGGCCGAACATCGTAAGGAGCCTCACGAATCGTCCCATTGGTAACAGAGTATTTCATTTGCTCATACGTAGCCTGATCTGGACCATGCACCCACACATTAGGATCATATTCGGGATAGCTGACCATCGAAACTACCTTACCGGTATCCACTTCCATCGCTACTACATAAGCTGTTTTCGCTCCAGAAGCTAATGAAACACTTCCTCTTAGCTTGGGGAGGAAGTCTTTAATGAAATCTCTAATTTCTAACTGTACACGCTCATCAATGTTTAGATAGAGACTTTGACCACGTATGGGAGCCTCTTTCTTTAGCTCGCGTTGTACGGACTGATCGGCCGCCACCTCATATAAGCGATAGCCATTCTTTCCGCGCAGTTCCTTTTCATAGCTACGCTCGATTCCGTCTAATCCAACCAATTGATCAGAAAGATAATTCTCCTGCTCTGTTTTATAAAACGAGCTGTTCAAATTTTGGGCTACATGATAAGGACGAACGTAGCCAATGGTTTGTACAGCTATTTGTTTGGTGTCGTATTCTCTGATCGATTTTGTTACCACATCTACACCTGGCAAGTCTTCCCGATGCTCCTCTAAATAAGCAATTTCTTCGGGGATCAGGTCATACTTAATTTCTTTTTCCATATATTTCGGGGCATTTCGAACAATGTTTTTCCGCTGCCCATTCTCCAAGGTGAAGCCTACATCCAGCTTTTTCATAATTGCACTTTGTGTCATTCCTCGGAGAACTTTTTCAAGTTTCTTGGCTAATTCAATAATCTCCCGCTGCTTTATACCCTCTGGTTCATGAAAAACTGCTGTAAATGAAGCTCTGCTATGTACCAGCAGCTTGCCATTACGATCATAAATATCGCCGCGAACAGCCGGAATGGGGTCTTTTTTGAGGGAGCGAGAGCTTAACACTCTTTCAAACTCGCTTCCCTCTATAATCTGTAATTGAGCCAATCGCAGAATAATCGCGGAAAATAAAAAGAAGGTAATCAGAAAAATCCATTGCATACGCTGTAAGCGCTGTTCCTGATGCAGTTTTTGTTCTGCTTTATCCACAAAAGGCTCTCCTTATCTTTCTGCTGTCTTTTCACTAGGAATCTCTACTCATTTCCTGCGCAAAAATTCGTTTAACCTTGGGATCAAGATAATGACTGCCACCTCGACCTTTTACATTCTCTATCATCATCGTTAGTAATAGCTTTGGCTTATCTACATTAAACACAGCCATCCAGCCATACTCCAACCCATCCTCACCTTTTCTCGCCTTTAACTCCGCTGTTCCCGTTTTTCCTGCCACACGGATACCCGATGGTTTGGCAAACCGCCCTGTCCCTTGTGAATTTTCCATCACTTGAATTAGGTCAGCTTTAATCAATGCTGCTGTCTCCTTCGACATTACATTTTCCCTCCAAAAGGCTTGTGACTTCATCTCCTGCTGGGTTAAAGCGGGGTAGACTATATTTCCCTCATTTACAAATGCGCTATAGGTCAACGCCAGATGAAGAGGTGTCATTATTACTTCTCCTTGCCCATACCCAGAATCAGCTAGCTGAATTTCATTTCTGATATCCTGGTTAGCTATTTTTGATTTCCTTAACGGATAGGTAAGCGGCAAATTTTCACCTATACCAAACTTTTTTGCTCCTTCTAAGAAAACCTGCTGCCCCATCTGTAATGCCGCTTGCGCAAAATAAATATTATCGGAATACACGAGAGCTTTTTCTAAAGTAACAGGGCTATGTGGGTCTTTCACTCGCGTTACCTCGTATTTCCCCCATGAGGAATCCTTTTGCCAATGTAATCCCTTGACAGTCATGCCTTGCTCAGGCTGGATACTTCCTTGTTCAAGTCCAATCGCCGCCGTAATAGGCTTAAAGGTGGAACCCGGCGCAAATCCAATAGCAAACCGATTAAGTAGTGGTTTCGCTGGATCGTCATTTAGCTGGGTCCATTCCTTATTGGATAATCCTCTGATAAACGCGTTAGGATCATACGCTGGTGTACTTAGCATCGCCAGCACTTCTCCAGTAAGCGGATGAATAGCCGCCGCTGTCCCTGCATCATTCTTCATTTCCTCATAGATTGCAAACTGTAGATCAGCATCAATGGTTAGTGCGAGCTTCTGCCCATCCTGTGCTAGTTTTTTTGCTAGCACTTCCTTTTCCTGTCCCTGCTCATCCGCTATAATAATCCGCGCACCTGGCGTACCGTGTAATTGTTCCTCATAGACCTGCTCCACGCCCGCCTTCCCCACCAAATCCGTAGCACGATAACCTTTTGGCTCGTATAACTTCCATTGCTCTTCATTCATACTGCCGATATAACCGATTAAATGAGCAGTAGCCTGACGATAAGGATAATAACGCACCTGTTTCTTACGTAGCATCAAGCCCTCGATCTTTTCTAATTGATCTAAGCGATTGTCTTCCTTAGCTTGCGTTGCTAATGGAACAAATAACTCTGGCTTCACCCATTTTGCATTTCGTTTCGCCGCAATTTGTTCTACGGTCATATCTAATAGAGCGGCTGTTTTTTGTTTCTGATCGTCTGAATTCTTTTCCCATTTTTCAGGTATTAGCCCTACTTCATAAGCGACCCCTGTTGTGGCTAATAAGATTCCATTACGATCTACAATTTCCCCTCGCTGTGGCAGGATGGTTTGGACCCTCACCTTATCTTTCTCCTTCATGCTAGGAAAAATGAGGGATTCATTCCATTTGATATACCAATCTTTTTTTCCACTCTGATTTTCACGTACCATTGTTAGCTTATGTGTAAAAGTAAGAGGACCAGCGACTGTATTCATGCTAGCTTGGTAGGGCAGGTGAAGCTCCTCGTTTTTCGTGATGGATTCACGTCCCATTGAGGTATCCTTCACTTGTACATGACTGGCTTCCATCCCGTTATAAATGCTTTCATAGCGGCTTATAAATGCCGTCTTTGTCATTTTTTTCTTTGTATCCAAAGCTAGTTGCTCATACATTTGGGCAAAGTCCTGTTTACCCCAGTTGTCCAGATACTCCTCAAAACGTTTTTCTGCCCGATCCTTTACAACACGAGGATCATCTTCCATCAAATGGGCGTAAATAAAAATTCCTCCTACAGCAAGAAGAACTCCAACGATAGAAAAAAAGAGTATTCTCTTCATGATAAATCCACTCCTTCCTCCTAAAGATAGGTCATACGTCATCCAATAAACATATTGTTCCAGCATTAGATCGGTGATAAATCGCTCATATTTACATGAGACAGTCCTTCGTCCCATCAAAATGGCACATAATAAAAAAGCCAGAAGAACAACAACAGACCTCCCTCTCTTATCAGAACGGAATTCCTCTGTTTTGTCTTCTGGCTTTTTTGCCTTTTATAAGTCCAACATATAACCATACCGTGGTATGGTGATAATTTTATCACCGTACTCACCCAACCTTTTACGTAAACGGTAAACCAATGCATTAATCTCGGCCCGACCTACATCTGGCAATCCATCCACTGTAGATGACCGTTCTGGCCACACATGCACTTTCATCTCATCATAGCTCACAGCTTGATTTACACGCTCGTACATGAGCATCAACAGATCAATATCTTTTCCCGATAAATAAAGACGAACTCCATCCAGCAGAATTTCTCTTCTCTCCACATTGATGGTTAAACCCTTCACATCCGTACTCCCATTGCTTGCCACTGGCTCAGTCTGTTCCACCGCCTGATCCTTACTAGCACCCAATGGTCGAATAAACTCCCGTGTCACATCCAAGTCATTTTCCAATGTAAAGAAAATAAATTCTGCCTCTCCCTTTGCCAATGAAATACGATCTCCGTATTGTAAAACATGCGGGGCATTTTGGAGCGGTTGCCCATTTACCTCCGTGCCATGTTTGCTGTTTAAGTCATAAAGAACGTACTGATTTTTTTCTTGGCGGATGACAGCGTGTTGTCTTGATATAAATAAACTGGTAAAAGATAAATCAGGTTGATACGTCGCACCACGTCTACCAATTGTGCATTCGGTCTCTGTAATGAATTTTTTGACCGTCGTCTGGTTGGAATCTCCCTTTTTAATGAAGAGATATGCTTCTACTCCCAACATGATATCACTCCAAATAACAGTTAATCCTTCACTCTATTATAAACGATTCTTATACGTCAACAAGAGCTGCTTGGTTTGCAGCCCTTGTTCTTTCCCTTTTTCATCCTATTTGTTCTGAGATGGTGTTGGGAGCATGTTATATTTTTTGAGGATTTGTAATGTAATATTTTTAGCCTTTACTCCTGAGGAACTTCCTTCCCCATTCACATTGGTAACAAAGATATAAGGATGTCCCTCTATCTTAACAAACCCTACAAACCAACCAACTGCTGGTGTATTGCGTGTCCCTGTTTTTCCGTAAAGCGTGTACAAGTCCTCATCCTGCTGGATCATCATGCGTTTCACAGTCTTCATTACCTGCTTGTCAAACGGCAATTGTTCTTTATATAGCTTTTCTAAGAAATCTGCCTGCTCCAGAGGTGTGATCTTTAAGGTACTATTTAGCCAAAATTTATCAATTCCACCGCTGATATCCTGATTCCCATAGGCTGCTTTATGTAACCATTCCTTCATGCGTTCTGCACCAATATCGCGAGCTAGCTGTTGATAGTACCAGACTGTTGAATAGCGCATCCCCGAACCAAGCGTATGATCCTTGTTCCAGACATCAAGATCGCGCTTCACGCCATCCCAGCGCTTCACCGTATATTCATCGTCCACTGCTTTTACTTGAAGACCTATTAGAGCATTCATGATTTTAAAAGTAGACTCAGGTGCTTGCGGTTGTTTTGCTCTCTCTTCATTAAAAATAAAGGTCGAATTTTTCTCCACATCACGCAGGATAAACGTACCTTCGTCATTTGGAAAAAATTCCTTCACTTCCACCTTGGATAAATCAACGATCTCTTTTTTCTCAGATATACTTGCTGGTCTTTGTAGCTCAGATTCCTTTGCCATTACTGAGCATCCCGCCATAGCCACACTTAGAAGTAACACCGCGCCATATTTCAATAGTTTCATGATCGGCACCCCCACTATATTTTTCCTTCTATTTATAACGATGTAAAATGTTCTTTATCGCTTCCTGCCTATACCAATATATGCTAGTAAAGGCACTAATAACATGCTTGAACCGTTATAAACTCATGAGAGTCTGATGATAAAACGATGATACGGCGCTTAGCTTGACTGACACCTAACCAAATGATACTCTAAACGCGACTCTTGACCGGAATAACGATACGTAATGGAGGTGTATGTGTGACATGGGACTTCTTCAGGTAACAAACGTCAGCAAAATATACGGGGGGAAAATTCCCTATCGCGCTTTAACCGACGTGAACTTCCACATAGAAGAGGGAGAGTTTATTGCTATCATGGGGCCGTCAGGGAGCGGAAAAACGACCCTATTAAATCTTATTGCCACAATTGATATCCCCACTACTGGAGATATTCTATTAAATGGTGAAAATCCTCATAAGATCAAAAAATCAAAGCTAGCGGTGTTTCGCAGACGTAATCTAGGCTTTGTGTTTCAGGATTTTAATCTATTAGATACGTTAACAATGGGCGAAAATATCTTATTGCCGCTCGCGCTTGATTTTTACAAGGTTCCTGAAATGAAACAGAAATTAGATGAAATCGCTACTCAGCTAGAAATTAATCACATTTTACAAAAGCGTCCCTACGAGGTATCAGGTGGGCAAAACCAGCGTGCAGCCATCGCGAGAGCCATCATCCATTCGCCCTCCCTTTTATTAGCAGACGAGCCTACGGGTAATCTGGATTCTAAATCAACCCGCATCGTCATGGAAACCCTGCAAAACATTAATGCTACCAAAAAAACCACGATGATGATGGTGACACACGATCCTGTAGCTGCTAGTTACTGTGATCGCGTTTTATTTATCAAGGATGGGACGCTATATAATGAAATTCAACGCGGAGAAAGCCGTCAGGTGTTCTTCCAGCAAATCTTAGATGTTCTTGCGCTTTTAGGGGGAAGTACCTATGACCTTTCTACAATTCATCGCCACTAATGTACGTCGTAAATTCAGGTTTTATCTGGCGTATTTTTTAAGTGTTACGTTTGTCATTATGATTTATTTTACCTACGGCATGTTCATTTATCATCCAGGAACGACTACAGAAGGTCTACATTACTTGGTGGTGAATGGAATGACCGTAGCCGAAGCCATTATCTTCTGCTTTTCCTTTGCCTTTATCTGGTACTCCACGAATATTTTTCTTAAGATGCGGAAAAAAGAGTTTGCCGTTTTATCTATACTTGGTATTTCACGCTGGCAGATCAATTTCATGATATTTATGGAAAACCTGCTGTTAGTTACGTTATCGATGGTGGTTGGCATTGGATTTGGTCTGCTATTCTCCAAATCCTTCTTCATATTCGCTTCAGCCATTCTTGATATGGACGAAATACCATTTTATATACCAACTGAAGCTCTTTTACTTACGATCGTTTCCTTTTATACTGCCTTTTTGTTTATTTCTTTTTTCACTCTATTTACAACAAAGCACCGGAGTATCAAGGTTTTACTTGATGAATCACGCAAACCGAAAAAGGAGCCTAAGGGATCGGTTATTTTAGCTCTTTTCTCAATCCTTTGCATTGGATCAGCCTACTATATTACGTTTACCCTTAAAAACGATATCTTTGAGGTTATAAGGTGGATGTTTATAGTCATCCTCTTAACCTGTGTCGGTACTTACTTCTTCTACTCTCAGTTTGGAGCATTCCTGATTAATTGGGTAAAAAAAAGGCCCATTCTCTACTGGCGTGGAACCCGAATTATTTGGCTGTCCGATCTAGCATATCGTATTAAGGATAATGCCCAGATGTTTTTTATGGTAACCATTGTCTCCACTGTCGCCTTTACTTCGGCAGGAGCATTGATCAGTGTCCTAGGTATACTAGGTATGGTCAAGGATACGCTTCCACTGACAATCGAGTATAAGTACTATCACGATGAGAAGCTTGAGGGTAAAAAATCGACACAAATCATTGAGGATCATCTAGCCAATTACCATGTACACTATGAACGAGTCGAGGTCGAGGATTTATATTTTTCTAAGCCAGTAGCACGTGCAGATGTCATAAAGATATCAGCTTATAATCAATTAGCAGCACTGCTAGAGCGTGAAACGTATCAAATTAAGAAGGGGGAGGCTCTTTGGATTAGAGCAAGCTATTTACCCGAGGATGGCATTCCTGACCTTCTTGCGAAAGACGGCAAGCCTTTTCGCTTGGTACAAAAGATAGACAAGCCAGTCCTTTCTTATCAATGGAACACATTAGCTGTATCCGATGAAGACTTTGCCTATCTGAAGGAAAGAGCCTCTTCTAACTATACGGTTGTGGGCTATATGGTTCATGAGTGGAGAAAGGGAGGCTCTATCAATAAAGACGCGGTAGCCTTCTCAAAAGAAATCAACCAAAAGCTAGCCGAGGATCAACATCCTTTAGTTCGTGATGCCTACTATGCTGAAGCAAAGCGGGCCGTTGGCAGTGCGTTATTTATCGGTTTATTTGTAGCCGTCATCTTTTATGTTTGTGCAGGAAGCTTTTTATACTTCCGACTTTATATGGATCTTGATCGAGATAAACAATATTATCAAACGATCTCTAAGATTGGCTTATCCATAGAAGAATGGCAAAAAAGCATGACTGTCCAAATCGCTTTGCTCTTCTTTGTTCCATTCACACTGGCTATCGTGCACACGTCAGTAGCTTTAGTCGGTCTCCAAAAGGTGTATTCCAGCGGCACCTTCGTTTCGATTTTTAAAACATCAATTGTAAGCATTCTGATTTTCTTTGTACTTCAGCTTGTTTATTTCCTCATTGTTCGCTCTCACTTTTTACAAAAATTAAAAAGACATATTATGTAGAAATACAAAAAACAACCATTGCTTATCCTGCTAGGCAATGGTTGTTTTTGATTTTCCATAGAATTAAGCTGTTGCTTTGTCCTTACGTTTAAAACCGTACGTCAGCTTTCTCCAGATAAACTCTAACGGCCCCTGCTTGAACTTCAAGAAATACAGATTACTTATGATCAATTGAACACCAAGGATGATCATCGCCATGTAGAAGGACTGAACTAATGTATAGCCATTTGACCAACCAAATAGGGAAATGATCACAGACCCAATGATATTTTGTGTAAAATAAGAGGTTAACCCTAGTCGTCCGTAATTAGCAAATGGTTTTAACATCGTAGCCACTCGCTCATTGCGTAATAGAAGGAACAAACTACTCATGTATAACAAAGCCATTGGATAAGTATCCAGGCGGGAGAAAAATGGCTGGAGTATTTCTTGTAGTGGGTTATCTGTAAAATGGCACCACAGAATCCCTACAAAAGGAATGATACTCAGTACGAATGTAATAAGCTGTGTACGTTTCAGCAAGTGTACATGCTTATCTACTTCCGCTACAATCTTTTGTTTCCCTACATAAAGTCCCAGTAAAAACATCCCCAAAATGGCAAAAGTATCGCTCTTAAATGAGCTGATAAACCCTGGCACTGGACTACCAAGATAGGTTTGCACAGCCGCAATTCCACTAGCTAATACTGTTATAGCAAAGAGTCCCATTGCCCAGATCAGTATAGTTTTCGCTGATCTACGATAAAAAGGTATCAAGGCAAAGCCCAAAATAGCATAAAAGAACAGAATATCTCCAAACCAGGTAAGGATGTGTAAAATACCGAACAATAAGAGTGCTGCCAGACGACGAACAAAAAGAATAAACGGTTTATCTCCACGTGCCTCTGCACGACTCATAAAAATATAGAAGCCAAGTCCAAACAAGAACGAAAAAATACTGAAAAATTTCGTTGTGATAAATAAATCATATAGAAGGCGTAAGGTAGGATCAAAAGCATGCTGAGTTATGCTTTGCCCTTCCATATAAGTCATATAGGCTGGTGCATTCACCAGCAAAATCCCCATAAGTGCAATCCCACGCAAGATATCCATCGAAACAATACGCTCTTTTTTTGTGACCGATAATGCGGTCATAGACATCAATCCTTTTTTATCATAATAGTGTCGTTCGCTAGCGACTCGTTGTCATTATTGTAATGAATACTAGATTTTTTAACCATGCATGAAGATTACACACCACTTACATTTTTGTAAGGTTTAATAAAAAAAGCCGCCCAGCATTTCTCTGGACGGCCTTCGTTACTTATGAAGCTTGATTCTTAAATTGTGTATGGTACAGATTATAGTAAAAGCCCTGTTGCTCCAGTAATTCCTTATGATTGCCTCTCTCAATAATCTCCCCTTGGTTAATGACCAAGATTTGATCCGCCTCCTGAATCGTACTCAAGCGATGGGCAATCACGAAGCTAGTGCGTCCTTGCATCAATACTTTCAAGGCTTTCTGAATTTGCATCTCGGTTCTTGTATCAATACTGCTGGTTGCCTCGTCCAAAATCAGGATGGATGGGTCCGCTAGAATCGCCCGCGCAATGGTCAGCAATTGCCGCTGTCCTTGACTGATATTGCTAGCATCCTCCGTGAGCTTCGTATGATAGCCTTCTGGTAGGCGTTCAATAAAGGAATGAGCATTCGCCATGCGAGCTGCATACATGACCTGCTCGTCTGTAGCATCTAGCCTGCCGTAGCGAATATTTTCGATTACAGTTCCCGCAAACAGGTAGGTATCCTGTAGTACCATCCCGATAGAGGACCGCAGATTTTCTTTGTCAATCTGACGTATATCCCGTCCGTCTACGATGACACTTCCCTGCTGCACATCGTAGAATCTCATCAATAGGTTTACAATTGTTGTTTTACCTGAACCAGTAGGGCCTACTAGAGCAATCATTTGCCCAGGCTCCGCTATCAGATTAATCTCTTGTAAGACAGGCTTATCTGGCTTATAACCAAAAGTGACATCCTTAAACTCTACTTTTCCTTCCACTTGTTCAAGGGAGTCCGCCACTGCTTGATCCGCGAATTCCGGTTCCTCATCCAGCACCTCAAATACACGTTCTGCACCAGCAAAAGCTGATTGTAGCATGTTAAATTGATTTGCCATCTCATTTAGCGGACGAGCAAACTGCTTCGAGTAATTTAGAAAGGCAGTTATGATCCCGATCGTGATAACACCTTGTACAGCCATGTACCCACCTATGCCTGCAACCAACGCAAAGCTGAGATTATTAATAGCATTCATCAGTGGAGGAATGACTCCAGAGAAGGCCTGCGCTTGAGCCCCTACTTTTTTCAAGCGCTGATTTTTTTCTGCAAATTGGTCGATGGTTTGTTGTTCACGATTAAAAGCCTTGACCACCCGTTGTCCCGAAATCATTTCTTCAATATATCCATTTAATTGCCCTAGCTCTGTCTGCTGTTCTAAGAAGAGCTTACGCGTACGCTCCGCAATTTTTTTTGTAATAAATAAGCCAAGTGGAACAACAATGAGACTAACCAATGTTAAAGATGGACTTAGCATAAGCATCATTCCCACGGCCCCAATTACAGTAATGAGACTGGAAAAAATTTGCGTTGTTGCTTGTGAGAGAGTGTTATTAATATTCTCTACGTCATTGGTTAGACGACTCATCAAATCACCGCGGGGTCTTTCATCAAAAAAGCGCAACGGCAGAGTCTGTACTTTATCAAAGATATCCTTTCGCATACTCTTGACCGTCTTTTGCGAGACACTTGCCATCAAATAGGTTTGTAACCAGGAAGCAAGCGCCCCCAAAATATATACGATGATTAAGCTCCCAACAATCTTGGCTAACAATGAGAATTGAACCTGTCCCGTGGTAATCCCCATGCTATCAATGGCCTTTCCAATCAGCAAGGGGCCCATCAACGCAAAGCCGGAGCTAGCCAGCACTAGGAAAAACACCAGAAATAACGACCAGCGTTGTTCCCGTAAATATCCCCATAGCCGTTTGAGCGCCTCCATGGAATTTTTCGGTTTAACAACCGGCATGCCCGTCATTCCTTTTCCCATAGGCCCGCCCATTCCTTTTGAACGTTGTGGTTCTGATCCTCCTCGATTCATCTAAATCGCCTCCTCTCTTACTTGGGAACGATAGATATCCTGATACACATCCGAGTGTTGCATCAGTTCTTGGTGAGTTCCAATATCTGAAATCTGACCATTATCTAATACAATGATTTTGTCTGCTTCCATCACAGAGCTAATGCGTTGTGCAACAATAAAACAAGTCGTATGTCCTAATTGCTCTTTTAACGCTTTTTGAATGAGAGCCTCGGTCGTCAAATCCACCGCACTAGTGCTATCGTCCAAAATGAGAATGTTTGGCTTTGCCAGTAGAGCGCGAGCAATGGACAAGCGCTGTTTTTGTCCGCCTGATAGATTAACTCCCCGTTGACCTACCACTGTATCATAGCCCGCAGGTAGTTTCGCTATAAATTCATCAGCTTGGGCTGCCTTTGCTGCGGCTATCACTTGATCATCTGAGGCCTCGGGATCACCCCAGCGAATATTATCACGAATGGTTCCTGAGAACAGTACTGCCTCCTGTAAAACCATCCCGATGTTTTTGCGAAGCTCCTGTAAGCTCAGCTCGCGAATATCCGTTCCATCCAATAAAATACGTCCCTCTGTCACATCATAAAAACGTGGGAGCAAATGAACCAACGTTGATTTACCCGAACCCGTAGAGCCAAGGATTGCAATTCGCTCACCCGGCGTCACCGAAAACGTTACATCCTTTAATACAGGTTGCCCGCTAGTACCAGCATACTGAAAGGAAACATGGTCAAATTCAATTTTTCCTGTATGCATATAAACGTCTTTATGCCCGACATCAGCAATAGTGGTTTTCGTATCCATTACCTCCACAATCCGATCCGCAGACACTTTTGCCCGCGACACCATCATGAGCATCATGCCAGCCATCATAAGGGCGAACAAAATCTGGGTCATATAATTGGTAAAAGCAATGACTTCTCCGAGCTGCATGCTACCTGTATTGACTTGAAAACCACCAAACCAAATAATCGCAACGATGCTTAGATTCATCAACAGCATCATAATCGGCATCATCAACGCCATGGTTCGTGCTGCCTTTACCGTTATATCAGCTAATTGGTCGTTCTCTGTTTGGAAACGTTCCTTTTCATAATCTGAACGAACGAAGGCCTTTACTACCCTTACCCCCGCCAAATTTTCACGTGTAACTCCGTTTACTTTATCCAAGCTAGCCTGGACTTTTTTAAATAAAGGAAAACCCTTCTTAATAATTACCAGAAGAGATAGGATCAGGAGAGGTACGGTCACAACCAACACAAGCGCCATCTTCGCATTCAATGAAAATGCCATAACCATCCCGCCTATAAAGAGAAGCGGAAAGCGTGTTAACATGCGCAGCATCATTAGAACCACGTTTTGTACCTGTGTAACATCATTAGTTAGGCGTGTAATTAAGGAAGAGGTTTTGAACTGATCCAGCTTGTCAAAAGAAAAGGTCTGTATATGGCTAAACAGATCTAGTCTCACGTCTGCACCAAAATTCTGGGAAACGATGCTGGCAAAGTAAATACAGCCTACACCGCCAACAATCCCCAAAAGCGCAACCCCTACCATAATCAATCCGGTTTGAATGATATAGGTGACATCTCCATTAGCAACACCCTGGTCTACAATATGAGCCATCAGTGTCGGCTGAAGCAAATCCATTACCACCTCCAGAAACATGAGTAACACAGCGGCTACTGCATATTTTCTATAAGGCACAATATATTTAAAAAGTTTACCCATTCTGCTTGGCATCTCCCTTCGCATTTACTTTGACAGCTACATAATTTTAGAGGAAGCAGCCAATTGACATGCAAGCTTACCTAACCTCACACTACTCCGATAAATTCCGATGCATATGTGTTAAAAAGCGTCGAAGTAAGATTTTTTCTTCCTCCCGAAAGCCTTCAAAGCATTTTTTCTCAATCTCTTTAATCACTTTTTCAATCTGATCTAATTTTTCTTTTCCTAATTCAGTTAAATAAACCCGAGATGCTCTTAAATCATCGGGATCAGGCTGACGTTCGATCAATCCAGATTTCTCCATACGATTCAGCATGACGGTGACCGTAGCTGCCTTTACCTTCATTTTCGTAACCAATTCTTTTTGTACTCTTCCATTTTTGTTTTTTAGCAAAAACAAAACAGGCAATTGCCCCGGGTAGATTCCTACTTCATGCGACATTTGCCACATTTTATAATTATACGATCGCACCACACGAGATAGTAGCAATTCTAAAGAATCCAGATAAGGAGTCTCCTCCACTTTTACTCACCTCATTTAGTTAGCCAGCTATATATTAAGATAAACAGGATTATACTCCCTTATTTCACAAGGTGCAAGGGGCTTTGCGAAAGGTAAATAAAGGTAAATGCTATCTAGCAAATAAAGGAACCGACTACCGCTACCAGGCCAATCGGTTCCTCTATCTGTGTATCCTGATGATTTTATTTTAGGGCTTTCATTAGACATTTACCCTTTTTCTTTTCATTCTGGCAACCACAATAAAAGTCCCTGCCGCTATTACCGGAAGAATGATTAAGAGATATTTACTATATTCATTAATCAGGTACCCAACAGAAGCGGCATTGCTTCCTAATAGATGCCCGAGAATAAAAAATAATAGTGTCCAAACAAAGCCAGTCGTAAAGGAGAACAGAGCATATCTCCGAAAAGACATTTTGCTAATCCCGACCAGATAAGGTACCACGTGGCGCACAATCGGCAAAAAGTAACTAATTACAAGTGCTTGGCTCCCATACTTTTGCAATAGATATTCAGCTCGTACAATATAGATATCCATGTGTCTTTTACGCCGAATGCGATCTAACACGGGAGCTCCAATCTTATATCCTAAAATATATCCAAGTGACAACCCCGAAATAACCCCTAAATAGGTGACAAAAAAGGCAGGAATTGATTGAAGAATGCCAAATGAGCCAACCATTCCTCCCGTCATGACAATCACTTCATCTGGAATCGGCATACCAACAATGCCAAGCCATAGAGCGAAAAACAAGGCAAAGTAGCCGTATTGATTAATTAACTCAAGTATCGTATCCAACTGCAAGTAATAACCCCCTGATTGTATGACAGCACGGAAGAACCATGTCAGAAATGTCACTTCTGTCATTTTTTCTTTCATAGCTTTATCATATCGAACAGTTCTTAGCTTTTTTATAACAGAGTTCTAAAGAATTTCTTAAATTTTCTGCTTGTCGTAAAAAACATACAGTTTTCTGCGGTTTTATCTAATTCGTCCGTTACTTGCCTATTTCCTTGTTTTCTTTTTGTTTGTGACAACCTTTTCATCCATGTCATATAGTATCACGTGAGCATTCTTTTCTATTTAGCTCCCAGAAGGAGGAAGCACTATTACTACTGTCATTTCGCATTTTTATAATGAAGAATATTTGCTTCCATGGTGGCTGATGCATCATACCCAGATATTTGATCATGGTATTCTCATTAATCGGGGTTCAACGGATCGTTCACTTGAGATATGTAAACATTTTGCCCCCCATTGGGAGGTGAGAAATTCAAGGGTACCGGAATTTGATGCGATAGAGGTTGACCGTGAAGTAATGGATATCGAAAAAGAATGTACAGGCTGGAAAATGGTGCTAAACACTACTGAGTTTCTATGTTGTCAAAATAAAGATGAATTTTTCTCGTCCCTTACCGCTTTAGGTGAGCATATGTATTCAATCAGAGTGATTATGCTAGTTGATGATCCCAATCATAGCTATCCAGAAGCTGTTTATAACATTCCTTTGGTGAATCAACGCTACCATGGTTACTTCCCCATAGATAATACACACCCCAATATTGGTAGACTGATTCATAAGCATGAACACGGCGCCTATACAGCCGGCAGACATTGGTCCCCGCATAAATTTATCGTTTATCTAACCGCGCCTGCCTTTGTCATAAAGTTTTTTTACAGTCCGTGGAATGATTTAACACGAAAACGAAAACTGCAAATAGGCCCCACGCTCTCAGCGCACAGTATCCAGCACGGCTTGGGTATCTATCATGTCACTACACCTGAGAAGCTACAAGAAACCTATTTGTTTTACGCGAGTGGGACAAAAGATCTTCGTTTGAATCCGGAATACCTTGAGCTGTTTCCCCACTTAAAACCATAATGTAAGCAGTTTCTTAGGGACTTATCGATTTCATCATAGCATATCTTTTCTTGAATCCTTAATGAATCGATTTGTGCGAAGCCAACACCATTATCGGGACTACTGCATAATGTAAAAGCATGAAAAGCTTCATAAAAGGGACATTTTGGGCAACTATGGAGGATAAAAATGAAAGCAGTTATTCTTGCTGGTGGGTATGGAACGAGAATTGGCGAAGAAACTCATTTAAAGCCTAAACCAATGATTGAAATAGGGACAAAGCCCATTCTTTGGCACATCATGAAAATCTTTAGCTACTACGGAATCAATGATTTTATTATTTGTTTAGGCTATAAGGGACACCTCATTAAAGAATATTTTTCAAATTATAACCTGCATATGTCAGATTTTACGCTCGATATGAGTAAAAATGAAATTAGGAACCATTCCAATAATGCAGAGCCATGGAAGGTAACGCTCATCGATACAGGGGAAGGAACGGAGACGGGCGGCCGTATTAAGAGGATACAAAAATATATTGGTGACGAAACGTTTTGTCTGACGTACGGAGATGGTGTAGGGAATATTCCTATTAAAAAATTGATTGAATTTCATCAAAAGCACGGTAAATATGCGACGGTTACTGCGGTTCAGCCCCCTGGAAGATTCGGCTCCCTTATGCTTGAGGATCAGATGGTTGTAGACTTCAAAGAGAAGCCTTTAGGAGACGGCGGCTGGATAAATGGGGGATTTTTTGTTCTAGAGCCAGCCATTTTTTCCTTTATCAATGACGACCAAACCATTTGGGAAACAAATGCTTTAGTCAAATTAGCAAAACAAAATCAGCTTGCTGCCTATCGTCATGATGGGTTCTGGCATCCAATGGATACATTACGAGATAAGCAAAAATTAATGGACTTGTGGGATAGTAAAAACGCCCCTTGGAAGGTTTGGTAGCATGAAGAAATCCTTTTGGCATCAAAAAAAAGTGTTACTAACAGGCCATACTGGATTTAAGGGTACATGGCTTACGTTGTGGTTAACATCGCTGGGGGCAGATGTAATTGGGTATTCTCTCAATCCACCATCTACCCCTCATTTATTTGAAATAGCAGAGGTTTCGAAGGAATGCCGTTCTATAAAGGGCGACATTACAGACTACCCGCTACTTCTGCAAACCCTTGCCGATTATCAGCCAGAAATTATTTTTCATCTAGCTGCCCAGCCCTTGGTTCAGCAATCGTATGCAGATCCACTTATCACCTATCATACGAATGTATTAGGAACCGTTCATGTACTTGAGGCTGCACGACAAACAAAAAGTGTTCATGTAATTATTAATGTTACAAGTGATAAATGTTATAAAAATGATGGGCTAGGTAATCATTCCTTTCAGGAAAATGATCCGCTAGGCGGCTACGATCCATACAGTGCCAGCAAAGCATGTGCCGAGGTCATCACTGAGTCTTATCAACAATCATTTTTTCAGCCTACATCTTCTTCCACAACACGACTTGCATCTGTAAGGGCTGGTAATGTGATTGGCGGTGGTGATTGGGCCGCAGATCGAATATTTCCAGATATCGCAAGGGCATTGATTCATTCAACGAAGCTTAGTATACGAAATCCAAACGCCATTCGCCCGTGGCAGCATGTCCTAGACCCCTTACATGGATATTTGCTTCTCGCTGAAAAGCTGTGGAATAACCCCGTATACGCCCAATCCTGGAATTTCGGACCGATCGATCATTCTCACCTAACCGTTAGAGAAATAGTAGATAAAGCAGCGAGTATTTGGAACGAAAAGATACAGATAACCACTCCGTCAACTACTCCCCCCTATGAATCTCCTATACTAACCCTTGATAGCACTAAAGCTATCCATTCCCTCGGGTGGCATCCAAAGCTAAATACTACAGAGGCTGTTGCATGGACTGTTCAGTGGTACCAGCAATATCAATCAGGTAAGGACATAAGCTCTTTCACTCGCCAACAAATCAACAGGTTTATAAATTTATAAGGAGTTAGGAGTCTACTGAAAATGTCCGATAAAAAATGTCGTTTTTGCAATTCGTTGCTTACTCATTCATTCCTGGATTTGGGAGTTTCACCTCTCGCTAACTCATTTATATCACCGGACCGTGTAGATGACATGGAACCATTTTATCCGTTGCATGCCTATGTTTGTGATAAATGTTTTCTGGTACAAGTAGGGCAGTTTGAATCGCCAGATCAGATTTTTAATCACTATCTATATTTTAGCTCCTATTCCTCTAGTTGGTTATCCCATGCTCAAAAATATACCGAGATGGCTATAGCAAGGTTCCATTTGCATCACCATTCGCAGGTTATTGAGATCGCAAGCAATGACGGCTATTTATTACAATACTTTCACAAGCATAATATTCGAACACTAGGAATTGAACCGGCAAAAAATTTAGCGAAAATTTGTAACGATAAGGGAATTCCTACGAGGGCAGATTTTTTTGGAGAGAGATTAGCAAAGCAATTGGTACAGGAAGGCTATAAAGGGGATTTGATTGTCGCAAATAATGTATTAGCACACGTACCTGAATTACATGACTTTATAGCAGGACTAAAAATACTACTACAACCAAATGGTATGATCACAATCGAATTTCCCCATGTCTTGCAGCTCATACTTGGTAAGCAATTTGATACGATTTATCATGAACACTTCTCTTATTTTTCACTACTCTCCGTTCAAAGCATCCTATCTAGCCACGAGTTAAAGGTTGTCGATGTCGAGGAAATCCCTACCCATGGCGGTTCTTTACGGTTGTTCGTAAAGCATAGTAAAGATAAGGAGCCCATCCAACCAAGCGTGGCAAAGATCCTTGAAAAGGAACAAGAGCACGGGCTTCACCAATTATCAACGTATTTGGAGTTTTCAAAGAAAGTCGAACAAATGAAGATCGATATATTATCCTTTTTCATTAAGGCCCATAACATGAAAAAGAAAATCGTCGGTTACGGGGCCCCTGCTAAAGGAAACACTCTCCTGCACTTTTGCGGTATCGGAAAAGAGCTTCTCCCCTATACCGTCGATCAGAATCCACATAAACAAGGGCTTATACTGCCCGGCTCTCGTATTCCGATTAAAAACCCAGATGAAATAAAACGAACACAACCAGATTTCGTCCTCATTTTGCCGTGGAATGTAAAAGCAGAAATCATGGACGAATGCTCCTATATTCGAAAGTGGGGCGGAAAATTTGTAGTGTTTGTTCCAGAAGTGGAAGTGCTGTAGCGCATGGAAAAGGTTCTCGTAACAGGCGGAAATGGCTGGATCGGCAGATATGTAGTTAGTATGCTACATAAAATGGGCTGGGAGGTTCATGCGACGTACCGAAAGGCGCCACTTTTGGATATTACCTGTGCTTGGCACCAAGCTAACCTTTTATCCCATACAGAAGTGACGGCTCTGATTGATCAGGTGAAGCCTTCTCATCTGGTACATTTAGCTTGGGAATCAGTCCCTCCCCACTGTTATCATTCGCTTGCTAACTACGATTGGGTGCAATCGAGCATGACATTATTTCGTCATTTTGCTAAATGTGGTGGTAAAAGGATCGTCGTAGCTGGAACATGTGCAGAATATGAATGGCTGGAAGGTTATTTATCTGAGGCTGGCT
Organism: Brevibacillus laterosporus LMG 15441; assembly: GCF_000219535.2. Taxonomy (NCBI): domain Bacteria; kingdom Bacillati; phylum Bacillota; class Bacilli; order Caryophanales; family Paenibacillaceae; genus Brevibacillus; species Brevibacillus laterosporus. The sequence goes on along the minus strand of NZ_CP007806.1, from coordinate 287,625 downwards.
CTCTTTATTCTTATAAAACACCTTACTCTGCTTGTAAAAATATTTTGCGTTTATGGCTCCAATCATACACTGAGCAGGTTGGTCTGAGTGCCTGCTGGGGGAGAATCTTTCATTTATATGGTCCTCATGATCCGGGGAATCGACTTATTTCTACCCTTATCACCTCGCTATTAAAAGGCGAAGAGGCCTTGTGCACGCATGGAAATCAATATCGTGATTTTCTCTATATCGCTGATGTAGCCGATGCTCTGGTAGCCTTATTAAGGAGCGAGATGCGAGGAGCTGTTAATATTGCTTCTGGGCAATCGAGCCAATTGAAACAGATTGCTTCTCTTATCGGTCAAAAAATCGGAAGTGAGGACTTAATCAAATGGGGAGCCATTCCATCCCCCCAGGATGAGCCTTTATTTGTCGGAGCTAATATTGCTCGATTACAGGAAGGAATAAACTGGAATCCCAAATACTCGTTAGATGCTGGCTTAGAAGAAACGATAATCTGGTGGAGGAAACATTTAGATGGATGTTCTTACAGATGAATAAATACCTAAATACAAGCTGATTCCATGAGCATATGGTATCAGCTTGTCGTGTCTTTCAACTAATAAAAACATGTCTATAAAACTACATAGATTAAAAAAATAAATAAAAAAGAGGTTATTGGTAAATTATGACGAATTTAATATTGTTACTTTTTACCTACTTATATACTCAGTCAGAAAGGAGCTAGTAAATTGCAACGAACTACTAGAACGAACAATACTCAGCCCAATAGATCAACTCTCAGCCAGACAAATAGAATGGCGAGCAGTCAGACTCGGGTAACGAACACACAAGGCAACAGGGGAACAAATGGTCAAACGAGAACATCAACTACTCGCCAGCCCTCCCCTCAACAAGCTGCCCCTCAACAGAAGCGTCCTGTTAAGAATCAACCCAAGGATAGATTAGGACAAGCGATAGTTTCAATGATTTTTGGTATATTTGGTATTATTTTATTTGTAATGTCCTGCTTCATGTTAAATTACAGTTCAAGATATTACACACCATCCCCTGGTACGATGCTAACCATTTTCTTGGCCTTTATTATTAACGCTTCGGGGTTTATCTTGGGAATTCGTGCAAGGAATTCTTCTAACGGTAGGGGTATGGCAATTGCAGGTATTACACTGACTTCATTCCCATTTGTCATTATGACACTTTTTTTTGTAGCAACTATCATTGGAACATTTAGCATGTGGATGTAATGTCTTATCTCTCCAAATGAAGCAAGGCCCTCTGGTACAAAGAGGGCCTTGCTTATTTGAAATGATGGATATAAAGACCTGTTTCTTGATCGTAGTAGGCTAGTACGCTTGATAGGCTAACGGGGAGCCTGAGAATTCCTCAGGTATTCCCCTTTTTACATAGGCAAATGGACCAAAAATGTAGTGCCCTTCCCCACCTTGCTCTCAACCCGCACCTCTCCATCATGCGCTTCTATAATGGCTTTTACGATAGCTAATCCAATTCCAGCCCCCCCTGATTTACGACTACGCGACTTTTCACCACGATAAAATCGTTCAAATACGTAGGGGAGCTCTTCTTCTCTGATACCTACTCCTGTATCCGCTACATTTATTACGATATTGGACTGCTGCACTTCGATGGAAACCGATACTTCACCATCTTCAGGAGTATATTTATAAGCATTACTGAGTAAATTCGTAAATACCTGCAACAATCTGCGATAATCAGCATGCACAAAGATATTGTCCGTGAAAGGCGGAACATAACGAATTCTTTTCTTGTCCCATAACTCTGCAATGCTTTTTTGTGCCTCCGCTATGATAGCAGGTAAGTTTACTTGCTCCTTTTGTAAACGAAGCATTGGGTTTTCGGCTTCCGTTAACTTCTCCAAATCCTTTATCAATAGAACAAGCTGCGAGGTCTGTTCCTGACAAATCTGCAATTTTTCTGATGTCGGCTCCCATATCCCATCTTCAAATGCTTCCATGTAGCTTTGAATTGTAGCCAGTGGCGTTCGTAATTCATGGGCAATATCGGCTGTTAAATTTTTACGTAGACGTTCTTGCTTTTGTAGGCTCTCTGCCAAATGATTCACCGCTTGACCCAACTCCTGTATTTCCCCATGCAATGTGTCCGTCTCCACTCGTGCTGTGAGGTCTCCTGTCCGCATTCGATTCGCTTTCTCTTTCATGTGAAGCAGGGGATGGCTAATACCGCGCGAAATGCGAACGCTATAATAATAAACGCCGACAATGACAATCAGAAGCGCCCCTCCAACCATTCCATTAAATCTGGTAATGAATTCTCTCTCCTGCTCCTGGAATTGACCATCTGGAAGCCCCACATGTAACATACCCACCTGCTGATCTCCAATGATGATAGGTGTTGAGTAGGTAGAATGAGGAAGCTTATCATCTACAGCACAGCTATGCTTTGTGCCTTGCCTTTCCATATGCATTCCCATCTTAGTTGAATCCCAAATGACGTTCCCCTCTGCATCAAGCAAAATGACAGTCATGTCACGCTGCATAGCTCGATGTCCCACACCCATAAGTGTCTGTCTTGACCATTCATTTGCTTTTACATATGATTCGGTCAGGTCTTGTAGGATCGCATCTGCCTCCGCTTGCAGTTGATTTTCAACATATTTCCCAAATGTAATGGAAACCGAGATATTTACAATAATGATGATGACTAACAAAGAAACGAGCGCAACACCCAGATGGGAAAGAAAAAGCTGTCGTTTCATCCCTTTATGCTTCATCACGGTTCACCAAAAATTTATAGCCTACACCAAACACTGTTGAAATAAAGGAGGGGTGCTTGGGATCATCGTTTAATTTTTGCCTTACGTTTTTGATGTGTACGTCAATGGTACGTTCATATCCATCAAATCCATAACCTTGAATGTGATTAATTAATTCCAGACGGCTAAACACTTTTTTTGGTTGGCTAGCTAACGTATACAATAGCTTAAACTCAATAGGTGTTAATGTGATGCTAGCCTGATCTAGCGTGACCTGATGTAGTTCTGGTTCCACACATAGACGTTTTTGGAGAAAGGTAAGAGCTTGCTCTTGTTTTTTCGTAGTACCTGTCCGCCGTAACAGCGTAATAACCCGAGCCACTAATTCACGTGGACTAAATGGCTTACTAACATAATCGTCGGCCCCCATTAACAGCCCATTAATTTTATCATCCTCAGCACTTTTAGCTGTCAGCATAAGAATAGGAATATCGGAGGTCTTGCGTAACTTTCGACATATATCCTCTCCCGACATATCAGGTAGCATCAAGTCTAATATGATGAGGTCTGGCTGTAAAAGCTGATGGAGCTGAAGTGCCGCCTCCCCCGTCTCTGCTACGTAAACAATGTAACCGCTTCTCTCTAAATAAGCTCGAATTACCTGCAAAATATTTTCTTCATCATCAACGACTAATATCTTGTGTTGACCCATCTACTCTCACCCGCCTCGCTTACTATGTGCAAAAATACACAAGTAGGCAGCCCCTCCTTTCTGGAAAGTCTGCCTGATCCTGTTTCTTTTTTTATTATAAGCGATTATTTACGATTTGGAGTCTGGTTTGTATAATTGTTCATCATTCTCTCATGCATGCCGTTTGGGCCATGACAGCTTTCATACATAGATTGAATCTGTGCGTCTGTCAGTTGCGGGTGCATTTGTTTCATCAAAGGGCGCATCTGTTCAAATTCCTTCTGCTTTTGATCAGGTGTTACCTGTGACGTTCCTGCATACACGCCTGTTGCGATCCCCAAGACGACAACCAACGATGCTAGAGAAAAAATTAATTTTTTCATATCTGCTCCTCCTTTTTTTCTTAGCATACAAAAAAGAAATGAGGAACTGATGTAGTAAATATAAAGAAGTTATGAAGGACATAATACACGCATATAAATATATACCTGACAGGAAAAAAACAACATTAAAGTTAGACGCTTGACAAAAGTAAGCAATAACATTATTATACTTATAATTAGTAAGTTACTAAACATTATCTGAAAGGAGCAACACAAAAGTGGCAAACAAACAACAGCTTGGCGCACTCATTCTTCGTGTTGTACTAGGTCTAACCTTCTTGCTGCACGGTCTTGATAAATTCCAGGGGGGCATCGAAAACATTGTAGGATTTTTCGAAAGCATCGGCCTACCTGGCTTCCTAGCTTATGTAGTTGGAACTATCGAATTAGTAGGAGGTATCCTATTGATTTTAGGGCTAGGAACTCGTGCCATTTCATTTTTACTCATGGTCATTATGGTAGGAGCTACCCTAAAAGTTAAATTGGCGGCTGGATTCATCGGTGGCTATGAATTTGACCTTGCTCTCTTCACAATGGCGCTATATCTTGCATTGAATGGTAGCAGCATGGCAGCAGTAGATAACCTGCTTCCTTATGGAAAAAAAGAAACAGCGTAACGTATAGTACGAATTAATGCTTTTCCACTGCATAAGAAACCGTTTCTTTCTACACGCAAAAGCCTGGAGTTATATGCTCCAGGCTTTTTGTAATGAATACTAGTATATATCTCTACTTTAGGCTCGTGCTTTATACAGCAGATAAAGGAAGTATGGCCCCCCTATAATCGCAATGACGATTCCTACAGGAAGCTCAGCCGGCGAGAACACGGTCTTGGCAATAAAATCTGATACCAAAACCAAGAGCATCCCCATCAAAGCTGATACAGGCAATATCCGTCTGTGATGATTCCCGACCAATGCTTTAGCAATATGCGGTGCCATTAATCCAACGAACCCAATACTACCTGACACTGATACACATGCACTAATGATCCCAACACTAGCTAGCAAGAGCACCATTTTTTCTTTCTCGGTGGATACACCAAGCCCTCTAACGCTGTTTTCATCTAGCTGCAATAGATTTAACACGTTGGCTTTTCGAAATAATATCGGGATAAACAAGATAAACCAAGGGAGCATAGCCACAATATAAATCCAGTTAGCACTCCAGATACTACCTGTCATCCACACGGTTGCCATCTCAAAATCCTTTGCGTTCATGCGTAAAGAAAGGTAGAGCGTAAATGCCCCCAGACCCGTTCCAACTGCAATTCCAACCAGAATAAGCCGTTGTGGGTCTAGTTTCCCCTTTTGCCAAGCAAATAGAAAGATAAGGAAAGCAGAGAGCAGACCACCCACTAAACCAAACAAAGGCATGGCTAATGTTGTTAATAACCCTTCGCTACCCATTTTCCCCTCAAACATAAAGATAAACAGTACAATTGCTGCACCTGCCCCCGCATTGATGCCCAATATTCCAGGATCAGCAAGTCCATTTCGGGTAATCGCTTGAACAACGGTACCGGCAAGCCCTAGCCCCATACCAACAAGGGCCGCAATCACAATACGCGGTAGGCGAAATTCAAAGATAACCAGATCATGCTCAGGTTTAGGATCATGACGTAGCAATGTGTTGATAACGTCTTGTAGCGTCATATCAAACTCGCCGTTTGTAACACTAATATAAATAGCTAGCAATGCAAGACAAATACTTGCTATTGTAACTGTCCAAAACCGAGCAGTCGATGTCTTAGCAAATATACGCGATTGCTTTTTGTTAGTTACCATGTTTTTCTCCCCCTTTTTTAACAATCAAATAGAGGAAGAATGGAATACCAAACAGTGAAGTAACTACTCCGATTGGCGTTTCAAAAGGGTAATTCATAAACCGACTTAGGATATCGGAAAATAGTAAAAAAATCCCACCAACCACCGCTGAACACGGTACGATCCACCGATAATCTATCCCCACCAGAAAGCGAGCAATATGTGGAACAATTAATCCAACAAATCCTATCTTGCCTACCAAAGCAACAGATATCCCGGTCAAAATGACAACAGTCAGCATCGTCAGCCCTTTAATCAGAGCTGTACGCTGGCCCAAATTGACCGCTATCTCCTCACCCAATGACAGAATCGTAATGGATTTAGACAAAAATAACGCCAGTAAAATACCTACGATTGCAAAGGGAAGGGCTAATTTGATCAAGCCCGGATCAATTTGGTGTAATCGAGCGTTATACCAAAAGCTGAGATTCTGCGATATTTGAAAATAAGTGGATAAGGCTTGCGATATACTACTTAGGACTGTTCCGATAACTGTCCCGATTATAGCCAATCGGACTGGGGTCATACCATTAGGCAACAGGGATGCAAACCCCAATACAATTCCTACCCCTAACGCAGAACCAATTAAAGAATACATGATCATTTGTAGGGAAGACGTATCTGGCATAAAGATCATACACACCGTAATAACAAATGCTGATCCGTCTGATACCCCCATAATGGAAGGAGATGCCAGAAAGTTTCTGGTCATCCCCTGCATTAAAGCTCCCGACATTGCTAAGAAGGCACCAATCAATAGTGCTCCTACAGCTCTTGGTATTCTGGAATGCATGATAATCTGATGATCAGCATTACCAGCATCAAAATGAAAGATAGCATCCTGAATTGTACTAAGCTCTATGTTTTTAGCTCCAAAGACAATGGACAGTGCCATCAAAATCACAATAAAAATTGGTGATGTCAACAAAATGGCAACTGGTACTGATTTCTTCACTCTCATTGCGCTCTTCTCGCCCTTTTATCTACTTGGACAGCTTTTCCACCGCAGCTTTCAAGAAGTTAATTTTGCTCCATGCTGTACCACCTTGTCCTAGTGGATCTACTACATTCACGTAAACATGGCCATTTTTCACAGCGTTAATGCTTTGCCAGATTGGATTTTTCTCTAGATCCTCTAAAGATTTAGGTTGGTCTTTGTTTTCATCAGGTGAAAATTGAACAAAGATATAGTCTGGATTCATGGCACTAAATTTCTCTAATGACATAGCCTCTTGCGCTTTAGCCGCCTTAACTTCCTCTGGTGCTGTAAAACCTAATTCCGCATATAAGGATGGGTTAAAGAAGACTTTTTCTGGATAGATATTGATGGTACCTTGACGCAGGCGTATCGCTACTACTTTTTTATCCTTTAGCTTATCGCTCAAAGAAGCTTTTGCCTTTTCTAGATCTTCTTTATATTTTTTCAGTACATTCTCAGCTTCTGCTTGCTTTCCTGTTAATTCAGCTAGTAAGTGTAAATTAGCTTCCCAGTTGCTTGAGATATGAGAAACAGGGAAAGTTGGTGCGATTTTCTCGAATTTACTATATACTTCTGGCTTAAATTTAGACGAACCGAGGATCACGTCTGGTTTTAATTTAAGCATGGTCTCCAGATTTGGTTGCATTTTTTCACCAATGGATTCCGATGAGCCTGTAATACTTTTATAAATATCCGGGAATTTACCACCTACACTAATCGCACCTACTGGCTCTACACCTAAAACCACAGCGTCTTCCATAGACTCCATACTACCTGTAATGACAATGCGATCTGTCTTAGCTGGAACTTTATATTCTTGATCAAGATACTTAATCGTTCTTGTTTCACCTGTTGCTGATTCTGATGCTTTTTGGCTATCACTGCTGGTAGCTGTCGGAGTGGCAGGTGCTGTTGTCTCTGTTTTCCCGCCGCAAGCCGTTACCATAAGGGCCAGTATGGCTACTAGACCTACTCCTAGAAACTTACGTTTATTCATGTTTATAATGTCCCCTCTCGATAAGACAATCTGAAATGTTTGATAATAATTCTCATTTACGATTATAGAGGAGTAGACTCTGCTCGACCATGAACGATTTCCGGAATCAATATGGACGATTTCCAGAAAAGAGACGATAAACATCCTCGATTAAACGCTCATGGGCCAGCGGAGAGTAATCACGCCAAGGATTTGAAAAGATTTCATGAACATTGTTTAGACGCACCGCTCTAATCTGTTGCCATTCTGGTCTCATTTGGAGTTGCTTCCAGTAATGTAGCGTCTCTGACTCGGGGCAGGCAAGTACCAATATATAATCAGGATCATACTCTGCCAGCTTTTGTATCGTTATCTTTTCATCAATTCCCACATCATGCAGCGGATGGGCGGGAATCATTTGCAAATCACCATAAAATACCTGAGTCATACTAGGATTGCTGTATACATATATATTTTGTTTTAGTAGACGGACAATCAGAAAGGTATCGTTTTTTACTACTCCGCTGATTTCCTCTCTGATCATCTTCACCTTGTGATCATAAGATATAAGCCATTTATCTGCATCCTGAGGTACTTGTAAAAGCTCGGCTGTTTGCAGAAATTGTGCTCTCCAATCTGTATCACTCCATGAAACATAGCTCACTGATCCTGCCTGTTCCAGCTTTGCCTTCTCTTTTCCTTCTAGTTGATCGATGCTGATAATAAGATCGGGATGGATTTGCTCTAAGACTTCAATATTACTTTCCCATTTGTAATCGACACGGTACGCACTTAAGTGAATAGGTATTTCCGCGCGGTATTTTTCATAGTAGATGGACGACCATTTTGGATGCAGGGGAGCGGCATAAGGGATCACCTGCAAGGCTAGTACATAGCCAAGAAGCCGGTGACTATAGATAGCTACCTTTTTCTGACGTTGCTTCATGTATGTGGTGGGAGATACACCAACCTCCTGTTTAAACTTCCGGCTAAAGTAAAATTCATCGTTATAGCCAATTTGATGGGCAACGTCCTTTAAGCGAACCTGCGGTCTACTCATAAATTGCTTTGCTTGATTCATCCTCACCTTTGTTACATATTCAATTGCCCCGATTCCATACGTCTTTTTAAACAGCTCGCCAAAATACTTTGAACTTACTCCCGCTATTTTGGCTAAATCGTCTACACAAAGGTTTTTATTAAAATGAGTATCGATGTAGGTTTTGGCTTTAGCAATAGCAGTTTTAGAATCCTCAAAGCGGATGTCCTTATTGTTCATAAGTGTATGAATAAACTGTAGAAAAGTGATTTGCCCCAAAAAACGGTCCATGGGCTTCTTGCTTTTCCATTGCTTTTCGATCGTTTGGCACAGCATCGTCGGTTGGGAGATCGTATGCGATACTTGTCCTCCTTTCTCGAAAGGTCCTTTATCACGCACAGGCTTCAAATGTCCCCTCCGCTTTCCTGATTCCTGATAGACATGAAAATAAATCACATAGCAATAGGTTTCTACCTCTGGAGTTAATTCAAGTCCAAGTGTTTGACCTGGTGCACATACATAGACGCCATCCTTTTGTAGTGGGTGAGCTTGTTCATCAATTAGGACATGACCCTGACCTTGAAGAGCGATAAGCAAAACATACGAGGAGGTCATCTGATGAATCAATGGGACTGGTTTATACTGGCTTCCCTTAAGCAGTTCTATCTCTTTTAGCTTAAATTGGTATTGATCTATTTCTACAGTCGATTCAGCAGAAAACGAATGTTGCTGTTGTTGATCTGACATATATGTCGCCACTTTCTATGTTTTGTCATATCGGTTCATTGATAACTATTCTCAACGAATCTGAGTTATTTGTAGTATAGCAAAGCTAGTTATATATTTGAAACCAATTAACATACTATATCGTCTTGTATCATATACATATCTTTTACATAAATTACTAATTAACCAAATAATAACTTTTAGATATGGAGTGGTTCCTATGAAAAATTCAGGATATCTGGTGCTTAGCTCAGTGTTAGCCATAGGATTATTAACAGGCTGTGGAAACAGTGGTTCAACAAGCTCCCAGCCGGTACAAGGAGAAACCACACCTCAGACAAATACACCCCAGAAGAATCAACCAACTGTCGAACAAGACGTTATCAAACAAATGCAGGATATTGCGTCACAAGCAAAAGAGCCTGTTGAATTAATCACCTACTTGGATAAGACGATCAAAAACGTAAAAAGTGAAACTGCCGATCGGCTATTCGTTATTTTAGATGATTATTATGCCACTCACTTGATTGGATTGAACGAAAGCTTTTCTAAGTTATTAGCTGAGAATAACAATGCCCAAAAGCTATATGAAATTGGCTTCCCTGTTGATGTGACGAAGATTCAAGAAGAGCCTTTAAAAAAATACGTGCAGGATAAATTGGCTGGCAAGCTAGCCTTAACAGATAACGAAGGGGATTTGTTTTGGATGGTAGATTATGATGCCTTACAGCAATACTCCCGCTACCTCACTGACGACATGAAGTCATACCTGGAGCTACAATGGGACGAATATAATAAACCTATTTCCAGAGATGGTAGTTTAATTATCTCACGTCAAGAGCTGGGAGAACGCATCGTAAAAGTAGAAAAGTATCTAACCTCCTATAAGAACGGAATCAAAAAAACAGATGTTAGGAATCTATATCAAACCTATTTGCAAGAATATCTCAGTAACTATCGCTACGATGCCATTGATGAAAAAACCATGAAGCTGTTACCAGAGGTAAAGAAAGCGTACGAACAATTCATAAAAACTCACAGTGATACGAAGACAACAAGCATCATTGCAGAGTACCTACAGATTATAAATCAAAACAAAGACGTCATTTATGAGCACGGAAAAGCAGGAGAGAGTATCATCGGTGACGCTAAGCCAGACATCTCTAAGTTTTGGGGATCATTACCTCAAAAGGTTGAGCAAACATTCGGCGCATAACAAACAGGCTGAAGGAGCCTTATTACGTCCTTCAGCCTTGTTTCATGATATAAAAATGATTGGTTATGCTGTGTGAGTGGGAAATATACTCTGCACCTCTTGTTTCCAGACCTGCTCTGGCAACTCCTTTAGATGATGCAGAAGCCTTTGGTTAGACCAATTGTTGTATGCATACGAAGTTACAGTTTGATCCATCCCTCCGCCCCCTACCCCACTTTCACTGCCTCTACAAAATTGGTGTAATAGGTTGCTCCACCGCCTAGATCGGTTAGTGCTTCTGAGGTTGTTACATTCACATTCTTTTGCCATAAATTAATCGGGGTAACCAGCACACCGGCTCTTACTTTTTCGCTAATTTTAGCTGGGAGAACAATCTCCCCACGATCGTTGTATACTTTCACCTGATCGCCTTCTGCAATCCCTCGGGAAAGCGCATCCTGAGGATTCATATAGAGGACTGGCTCCTTTTCCCGTTTTTTCAGTGTCTCTACATTCCCAAAGCTGGAATTTAAGAAATGCTTTGCTTTCACCGTCAAAAAGTGCAAAGGATATTGCTCAGCGCCCTCCGCCTTTTGCTCAAGCGGTGTGTAGTTAACCAACGGCTCCAAGCCTAGCTCTTTCATCTGTGGCGCTAGTGCCTCGATCTTTTTACTCGGCGTTAAAAAGCCATGCTGAAACGGAAAGAAATGATCTCCTTCAAATGATACTTTCTGATATTTCTTTTCTTTAAGCGTCTCATACGTGATTCCGTTAAGAAACGGGTGGGTAGAATCCAACGCCTGCCTAATTAAATCCTCATCGCTATCTGCAAAGCAGTCTTCTGTATACCCCATCGCCTTGGCTAGCAAACGGAAGGTCTCCGTATTAGATTTGGCTTCTCCTAAGGGGGCAATAGCAGGCTCGTTTAACTGTACATATAAATGCCAGTAGGATGTATGAATATCCAAATGCTCCAGAGTTGTAGTCGCAGGCAAGATAATATCTGCATATCGGCAGGTTTTTGTCATATGCTGCTCATGGACTACCGTAAATAAATCATCCCGGAGTAGCCCCTCCGTAACCTTATTAGCATCAGGAGTCACTAAAGCTGGATTACTGTTATAGACATAAAGAGCCTTTACGGGATTGTCTTGCTGTAAGAGAGCAGAGCCTAATTGCGCACAGTTTATTTCCCGCGGATTTCCTTCATACACATCTGCTCGATATAGATTCTCGTAATTGATTCCGACATCCATATTGGCTAGTAAAAAGCCTCCGCCTAGCTCCTGCCAGGCTCCTGTTAATGCTGGAAGTACCGCCAATGTACGAATGATTTCTCCCCCAGTCGTATGACGCTGTGGACCAAATCCGCAACGGATAAGAGAAGCCTTGGTGCTTGCATATAATTGAGTAAATTCAATGATCTCCTGCTCGGAAAGCCCCGTAATGCTAGCTACATGAGCTGGTGTATATGGTTTTACGCGCTTCTTTAACTCCTCAAAGCCTTGTAGATGGCTGGCAATGTATGCGTGATCGAGCTGATCGTTTTGAATTAGTACATGCATCATCCCCAGTGCGAGTGCGCTATCGGTTCCTGGTTTAATTTGCAAATGGATATCTGCCTTTTCTGCCGTCTCATGCCTATAAGGATCAATGACCACCAAAACAGCGCCATTCCTCCGTGCTTCCTCCATAATTGGGAACTGATGGACGTTTGTATGAAGCGTATTGGTGCCCCATGCGATAATCAAGCGAGAATGTACCATATCCTCTGGATCGACACCAAGTCGGGTTCCATATACAGAGTGTAGAGCCGCTGAGGCAGCAGATGCGCATAAAGTGCGAGCCAGACGAGAAGCACCCATTTTACCAAAAAAACGTCGATCCATACTGTCGTAGTTAATCAACCCCATAGTACCAGCATAGCTATAAGGTAAGACAGCCTCGGCTCCATATTGACGAATGGTTTCCTTCCATTTATCCGTGATGAGCTGGATGGCTTCCTCCCACGAAATTCGTTCAAATACCCCTTCCCCTTTTTTACCTGTTCTTTTCATGGGATATAAAATCCGGTCTGGATGATACACCCGCTCTAAATAATTATTTACCTTGATGCACAGAAAGCCTTTGGTTACTGGGTGTTCTTTGTTACCGCGAATTTTCACTGCTTTTCCTGATTCATCGACAGTCACTGTCATACTACAGGTGTCCCAGCAATCGTGGGGGCAGATATTGGTATGCTCTTTTGTCATGGCTTCTCTCCTCCTTACTCTTTCTCTTTTCGACTATTTTTCATCTTATTTACAGACTTTTGTATCTATACTATAATGATTGAATAATCTTTCCCATTCAAAAATTAACCTTTACAAATAATAAAAAGGATATAAAAATCAGGCTATAGTGCTCCTTCCTTCTACGACAAATGGATATTAGGGGCACTGCTCTCCTGATTTTTTTTACTATGCCAATGAAAAATTCTATCTATCTAAGACGCAAAGGTAAGCTACTTGTACAGACAGGAATCAGTCATTTACCTCTTCCTTACCTAGCTACTGCCTTAAAAAACCTGGAGCATCTTGGCTTCACCTTTTCCCACCGATTGATGGAACGGTTGCAAACCCTATCTGTCGAAGAATTTACTACATTCTTTCAGCAGCTAGAAAAGGACGTAAAGCAACTGGTCGGAGCTCATGTACGATATCGTCCGATGTATCAAAATTTCCCCCAGCAACTAATGGAAGCAAGCCAAGCAAGCTTATATGTGAACGCCATTATTCACTATCTCACCCTTTCTCTTCCGATTGATGAAGTAAAGAAACGACTTCCACTGCTTGATCAACATCAGTTAACTGTCATTGAACTTGGAAATGAAGAGGAATTAGAGCAAATCTTCTGGAATCTCGTCCAGTCCAAAACCTCCCTTTCCGAAACCGACAAGGATGACCTCAGCTTCTTTATACAAGAATATCAGGTTTTAGATAAACTTGTGCAGTTAGATATTCCATTAAAAGAAAATATTGCGCTGCTCACAGGCTTACTGTTCTCATCCAGTAAACTATCACCTGCCTTTTTTTCCAAACATATCAAGACAGCAACAGATGTTTTACGGGTAGCTACATCCTTATCTGGCGGTGATATCAGTCTATCCAGCGCTACGCCCTTTCGTAAATTTACACGTGCCCAAAGACGTTTTATCTTGGGGCTATTAGAGAATTGTCTTGCCCTCGAAGAAGATATGCTGCGCTATAAAAACCGTTGGATTCGATTAGGGGAAATTTTACACCCTACGGAATACAAACTACGTTTCCCACGGTGCGCCGATGCTTTTTATCTGATTCGTAACAATCAAAAAATCGAAACATTTAACAGTAAAGTAGAGGAAGCTCTATTACATCGACGGCTATCAGAAGCAATCGAGCTACTTTCCACTAGACCGGGCGAGCTGGCACGTCGTCTTGATCACATCATACGTCTCAGTGTGGAGTGGCAGCCAATCGTCCATGCTTTTGAAAAGATAGTTGATCAGGTTTCTTCTCCTGTATTGCTACAGGTGATGACACATTTTGCGAACCGTCACATTCCGCAAGCCGTCCGTACATTTTTCCCGAAAGGAAATGTAGCCAAAGTTCAAGTGAGTGCTGACACACTGGCTCCTCTTCCTAAGGAAATCGGTGATTCAATCATATCCATCTGTCAAAAGGAACTCATGCAGCGTTTTTCCCAATTGCCGCCGCTGGGCTATGTATATGTCGATGAACGATTGCGCAATTACAATGTCCCCTTCTCCCAACGCTCAGCTCAGAAGGCGCTCCGTACGATTACGCGAGGTTCTAAGCTTGATTTACCGGCTGGAAATACCATCCGATTTTTTACTTGGTGGCGAGAAGGTATTGTGAATCAAGTTCCGACAGATCGAGTGGATGTTGATTTATCTGCTGTGATGTATGACCACAACTGGAATGATTTAGAACACATTTCCTATACAAATCTAGTTTCATCTTCCTTTAAGGCCTACCATAGTGGTGATATTACTACTGCTCCACAAGGTGCCTGCGAGTTCATTGATATCGATTTAGCTGCTGCGGCAAAAGCAGGGGCTCGTTATCTTTCCATGTCTTTGCATTCCTTTACCAGTCATCCTTATTGTGATCTCCCTGAATGCTTTGCTGGCTGGATGATGCGACAGCACCCTAATTCTGGTGAAATCTTCGAACCGGCTACCGTACAAAATAAAATCGACATCACTGCTGATACAACGATTTGTATTCCCGTTATGATTGATATAGAGGCTCGTCAGGTCATCTGGACCGATTTAGCTCTTACTTTTGAACCTACCTATGCCAATAACGTTGAACATAATCGAAACAGCATGCAGCTCATGGGAAAAGCCATGACAAATCTGATTAAACCAAATTTATACGACCTGTTTGTATTGCACGCCTTAGCCAGAGGAACGCTTGTTGATAATCCTGATCGTGCCCAATCCGTCTTTTCTGTAAATAGTGGGATAACACCCTATGACACCGAAAAAATCATGTCTGATTATTTATAGCACATGCATTCTGAAGTCTAGTCACAGGACCGTCATTTGACACATACGATATATTGATGTATTTTGTAATTCGTAGACTATATATAGTGTATTTAACCACATTACAGAAGCATTTTCTCTTAATTGATGAGGGGATGCTTCTTACATTTTGAATTCATGTGCACTACCTTCTACCATTACCAAGCGTATTTTTACCTTTCACATCAGGTTTTTCACATTACAGGAGGCTTTTTTCATGCTAATAATGAAACGCGATGGTCGTCAAGAAATCTTTCAGCCAGAAAAGATAATCACAACAATTACTCAGGCATGCTTGCCCACGTCAGGTACAGTAAACGTGGCCCTTAGTGAGGAGATTGCCCATTGTATTGAGGAACATCTTACACTGCAACCACGCATGCAACCGCTAACCGCAGAGCGGGAGCTTCCCTACATAAATCCAATATCTACACAGACGATACACGAGTTAATTATTGCACAGTTATGTGAAAAAGATCACAACGATGTTGCTGATTCCTTTTCTGCCTACCGTCAACAACGTGATCGCCTTCGTCTGAAGCAAAGCGAGTTATACAGCATTAGTGAGGCTGTCATCGGCCTACAGGATATGGACTTACTTCGAGAAAATGCAAATGTTAACGGAGAATCGTTCAGCGGGAAAATGAGTAAAATGGGCTCTGAATATGCGAAATGGCATGTGAAACAATATGTTTTACCAAGCAAGCTCCGTGAAGCAATCGATCATAATTATGTCTACGTACATGATTTGGATCAGTATGCAATCGGTACAACTAACTGCATTTTCATTCCTTTTGACCGCCTACTAGCTGAAGGCTTTAATACTGGAAACGGGTCAGTTCGCACCCCACAAAGCATTATGACGGCAATGGCTCTAGTCGCGATTATCTTTCAATCGCAGCAAAATAGCCAATTCGGCGGTGTTTCTGCTAACAAGATTGACTGGGATCTAGCCCCTTACGTCCGGAAATCCTTCGTCAAGCATCTGAAAAAAGGACTTCATTATTTTAACGAGGGTTCCGAGCTAGCTTTATCTGATGATCTACTTTATATGGATAATGAAAAACTAAAGCAGGATTTTCCCAAAAGCTTTACTTATGCCTTTGAAGAGACTGTCGCAGAGACCTATCAGGCCGCGGAATCTCTCATCCATAATCTAAATACGATGAGTAGCCGAGCTGGGGGACAAATTCCTTTTACCTCGCTTAATTATGGTATGTGTACTTCTACGGAAGGACGTCTGGTCTCACATGCACTATTACAGGCAACAAGTAATGGGTTAGGAAATGGAGAAACCCCTATTTTCCCGCAGCATATTTTTCAATGTAAAACAGGGATTAATCAATCTGAGGGCGATCCCAACTATGATTTATTCCAAGAAGCAATCGAATGCTCCAGTAAGCGCCTTTATCCGAATTTCGTCAATGTAGACGCTACGTTTAATCTCATCTACTACCGTGAAGATGATCCGAACACCATCATCGCTACAATGGGCTGCCGGACAAGATCCATATCAGATCGTTTTGGACGGAATTATAGTAGCGGTAAGGGAAATCTCTCGTTTAATACGATCAATCTTGTAAAATTGGGAATTGAATATGGGATTTGTCAAAACCAACGCGATCAGGCAGACATCACCGGCTTCTATAACGCCCTACAAAGCTATATGGATGTAGCTATCAGCGGTTTGATTCATCGTTTTGGCATCCAAGCTAAACAGCCGGCCAAAGCTTCGGATTTCATGATGCGCGAGGGTGTCTGGGAGGGCGGTAAAGAATTGCGTCCCGATGATGAGGTAGCTGATTTAATTAAGCATGGCAGTCTGGCTGTCGGCTTTATCGGACTAGCGGAATGCATGTATGCTCTTTATGGCAAGCACCACGGAGAAGATACAGAGGTATACCAGCGTGCGCTCTCTGTTATTTCCTTCATGCGCCAATACTGCGATGACATGAGCGAAACATATAATCTCAACATTACCTTATTTGCTACTCCTGCTGAAGGTTTATCGGGCAAATTTACAAAAGCTGATCAAAAAACCTATGGAAAGCTTGCGGGAATTACTGACCGTGAATATTATACGAATTCCTTTCACATTCCTGTTTACTATTCGCTATCCGCTTCCCAAAAAATTAAGCTTGAAGCACCTTTTCACGAGCTATGCAACGCCGGGGCGATTACTTATATTGAGCTAGATGGAAATGCTCGACAAAACACAGTAGCTTTCCAACAGATTGTTCAGTACGCATTAAGAAGCAACGTAGGTTATTTCTCTATTAATCATCCATTGGATCGTTGCCCAAGCTGCGGCTATGAAGGGATTATCGGCACGCAATGCCCAAACTGTGGAAGTACGGAAGACTCCGTTCATTTCCAACGTTTACGCCGTGTAACAGGTTATATTACAGGCGATTATACACAACGTTTTAATTCTGCAAAACAAGCGGAGGTTCTGGATCGGGTGAAGCACCAGTGAGTCAATCCATGCATATCTGCGAATATCGAAGGGAAAGTATTAACGAAGGCATTGGGTTACGTGCGGTCGTGTTTATAAGCGGCTGCCGTCACGCATGCCAGGGTTGTTTTAATCCAGAATCGTGGGATTTCAGCTATGGACAACCTTTTACACGAGCGTACCAGCAAGAGGTGATTCAGGAAATTTCCGATAATCCATTATTACATGGTCTGACCTTATGTGGAGGAGACCCATTTTTCTCCGCTACTGCCTGCGCCGCCTTTATCACTAGCTTTCGCCAAGCTTGTCTGGATAAAACAGTCTGGGCATATACTGGATTTACTTTTGAAGCATTACTCCTGCTAGATGAACAACGGCAGTTATTGGAGCTATGTGATGTCATTATTGACGGTAAATTTAAAGCGGAACAAAAAGACACCTCCCTGCGGTTTCGCGGAAGTCGTAATCAGCGCATCATTGATGTGAGGAAAAGTCTTGCAATAGGCACCGTTATCGAATGGACGGAATAGCAATATTTAAATCTGTACCTTTTACCTCCTCAGTATTATTCTGATAGAAAGCTATTGTAATAATCTACCAAGGAGGTAACTGTGTATGGCTATATATACCATCCAGCCTAAGCGCTCGACTCTGCATGGCTCCTTTAGCAGAGAGGCTTCCCCTATCCTGACAATACAATCTGGTGACACTGTTCGTTTTGAGACGCTTGATGCGGATTGGAATGCAGGACCGGAACAAGCAAACGGCAGAAGAGTAGAATTTTGTACGCGAAAGCACCCTCAGGATAGCGGACATGCCCTGATTGGTCCCTTGTACATTGCCGATGCCAAGGTTGGACAAAGCTTAGCAATACATATTAATGAATTACGTGTAGGCACATGGGGCTGGAGTCAGGGTGGCGGATTTGCCAGCGCCGTAAATAACCGTCTGGGAATGCAGGAAAAGGAAGGATATCATTTAATCTGGGAGTTAGATGCGACGAACATGATCGGAACCAGCGATAAAGGGCATAAAATTCGCCTTCATCCATTTATGGGAGTAATGGGCATGCCGCCAGACGAACCAGATATTCATTCTACTATTCCTCCTCGCTACTGTGGCGGTAACATAGATTGTAAAGAGCTAATCCCCGGGAGTACGCTCTATTTACCTATCCCTGTAGATGGCGGGCTCTTTTCCGTAGGAGATGGACACGCCGTCCAAGGCGACGGGGAAGTATCTGGACTTGCCGTAGAATGTCCAATGGAGTTGGTTGACCTCACTTTTACAGTAGAAGATCGAGCGCTGTCCTTCCCACGAGCACAAACACCAACTAGTAAAATCACATTTGGAGTCCATAAGGATTTGCACGAAGCCTCTATGATCGCATTAGAGGGCATGATTGATTGGATGCAGGAGCTGTATGGCTATGAACGAAAAGAAGCCTTAAATCTAGCCAGCCTGCTTGTTGATTTACGCATAACCCAGTTGGTTAACGATGTTGTGGGTGTTCATGCAGTGCTAGACGAGGATAAGCTTATCATATAAATAAAGAATCGAAGGGTGCATGAACGAAATCATCTCTTCTGCTCTCGTTAAATAAAGGGTGCCGACTGGAATAGTTAGCACCCTTTTCCCTTTTTATACGATGAACAAAAATCTTCTCCAGCTATCAAGAAAGCTTCCTATCCTCTCTACTATAGCTAATAAGAAACCCCGCTCTGTCCACACAACAACAATCTTTTACCTGCTACTTACGCATTTTGTTTGCTCCCACTAGAATTACTCAAAAACGCCTTCATCATCATAGGTGTCACAATTGTCGTAATCAATACTACAACTACAATAACCGCAAACATATCGCTGCTTAGCATTTGAGATTCAAGCCCCATTGCTGCGATGATAAGTGCTACTTCACCACGTGATACCATAGCTGCACCAACACCAAGGGAGCTTCTCCACTTAAAGCCTGCTAATCTGGCTCCGATCGCAGAGCCGATGAGCTTTGTTAGGATCGCTACCACACTCAAACCTAGGATTAGCCAGATGTTCTGTGTGATTCCTATAAATTGAGCCGTTACCCCAATCGAGGTAAAAAATACAGGAACGAAAATCGAGTAACTGATCGTTTCTACCTTTTCGAACACTTCATGCTTATGTTTCGTTAAACTAATAGCAACACCTGCAATATAAGCACCGATAATACCAGCAACACCTGCATACTCAGCTACGTAAGCATACACGAAACAAATGATGAGACCTGCTGAAATCACGGCTTCTGATACACGAAGCGGAGCAAATTTGTTTAACACCCATGGAACCACTTTCCATGCGAAAAGGATAGCTATGGCAAAGAATGCTATCTTTTTCAAGACTACTTCTCCCAAATTGATGTCTCCACCAGCAAAGCTTATAACAAAAGCCAGAGCAATAATAACAAGTACGTCATCAATGACAGCAGCTCCTAGAATCGTTGTTCCTTCTCGTGATTTTAATTTCCCCATTTCTTTCAATGTCTGAACGGAAATACTCACGCTTGTTGCAGAAAGTAACAGACCGAGGAAAATAGATTCAATTGTAGATAGCTGTAAGTAAATACCCACTAGATAACCACATGCGAAAGGAAAAATAATTCCGGCAACACCTACAAATGCTGATGCCTTACCAGTACGTTTGAATTCCTCTGTATCGGTTTCAAGTCCGGCAATAAACATCAATAAGATAACACCTATTTGACTCAATTCCTGAAGAATGTCTGTATTCGTCACTACCCCAAGTACAGTCGGCCCTAATACGATACCAATAAGGAGCTTTCCTAATACAGAGGGCTGACCTAATTTAGCACTGATATCTCCAGCGATTTTTGAAGCTAGCAAGATGATTGCTAATTGAAAAACAAGCATAGTTCTCCACCTCTTTTATGTTTATATCTTGAGCACACGAAGGGAAAAAAATACAAAAGGAGCCCATCGACCGTAGCTAAAAAAAGACATAGCAAAGCTGCGGTGGCAGGCTCCTCCAAAAAACAGATATGCTGTTTTATGTAACACATTTTTGTTTCCCGATTGAGGTATACGGATTATCTCAAAAAAGGTTTCAAAATTAACTGCATTCCCAAAAAGTAAAATATGTTTTATTTTAGCTATCAATCTTCAAATCAGAGCACGTCATTACACTTTACAAAAAGAAAAAACCTGACAACATACAGGAGCTTCAGCCTGAGTTCTGCCCGGTTCTTGGTTCGATTTTTATTCTATTCATGAATGGAGACTGACGTCCTCTGTTCTTTTAAGCGGGTTCCCCCAACATAAAAGATAATGCTAATAAGAGATAAAAGTGCTAAAAATAGGAACATCGTCAATCCATTAAAATGTGACAGAATCATACCTGACACTCCCGGTCCGATAAAGGAGCCTAGTGTGGTAGAGCTAACTGCTCCAAAATAAGTTCCGCGAATATGATCAGGTGTAATCTCATCAATGATCGCATATTCAGCAGGTATCAAGAATATTTCACCTATAGTAAAAATGATCATTGAAATTAAAAATGATGGAAGGCTTAGCGAGAAAGCAAAACCAATGATTCCCGCACAAAATAGGGAAGTTCCAATCACAATCGATTGCAAGGAGGTTCTTTTTTCCATAAGACGCAAAATAGGGACACTCAACATAATGATAACAATCGCATGGGCAGACCATAAGACTCCTAAGAATGTAATGGCACTCTTTAGATCCGCGTAAAAATATTGAGAAAGAGTCACGGAAAATTGTCCATGAACGGTGGTCGCTAACAATCCTCCCAGAAGGAATAACAACAAAATTTTATCTCTACCCAATGCTTTCATCGATGCTCGAAAGGTCACCTTCTCTTGCTGTGCTGAAATAGAAGTAACCTTATATTTTGCAAACCATAGATGCAATAGCAAACCATAGAATAGAAAAACAGCACAAGAAACATAGAAGGGAAGCGTGCTAGTTGCTTGTAAGCCGAGGAATGTACCTACTATGGGCCCAATAGCTAATCCCAGATTCCCACAAAAGTATTTCATTGAAAAGGCGCGAAGCCTTTTCCCACTCTCGGTAAGGTCAGCTATTAATGCCTTCGAACAAGGCTCAAAAAATGACAGTGTAAAACCTCTACCTATTGTCACTAGCATCAGTATGGCAGGAAATTCATGGAGTGTTAATCCAATTAACATGATCGCTGAGAGAATAAGGGATGCCATCATGACCTTTTTCCTTCCAATTAAATCTGACAAACTTCCTCCTAAAAATCCACCAAACATCGCTGCCAATGAACTAGAACCGATCAAAAAACCGATCTGAGTAATAGAAAGATTAGTATGTTCGCCTAAGTAAATGGCAAAATAGGGAATAATCATCCCGTTTCCAACGTTCATTAATACGGAGCCAATTAAAATGAGCTTTACAACAGGATGGAACTCCTTCCATGCTTGCAGCATTACTCATTCTCCTTTATATAGGAAAGCAATCTATCCTGCATAGTCGTAATCTGCTGGATACGAAGACTATAGTTAATGACTCTCTCACTTGAATGGTGGGCACGAATCAGACCGGCGCACCGAAGCAAGCTTAGATGATAATGAAGATTACTTTTTGCTAATTGCGTTATTTCAGTTAGCTCCTTAAATGTTCGAGGCTTCGCATACAGACTTTTTAAAATAAGAATCCGGTTCTCATCAGACAAGCTATTAAACATTGTAATTGTTCTTCTGGAGATATAGGGCGCGTTCCCTTGCAGCTCTATTGGATAGAGGCAGGTTACAAATCCTTTATAATAATCGACCACACTCAAAGGTGCGTAATGATATTGAGGAACCAGCAATAGCTTTTGAATCTGTTCCGATTCTATTCGTATGCCATTCGTGCTGTATTCCACAATATCAACAGGGCCCATCTTCTGTATGAGTTCCCTTTTTTCATTTGCATCATTTTCAAGCGCTTCTAATATAGAAGGGTCAATATGCTTGAAATATTGCTCATTCCATTCAGTAAAGAGATACACAAAATGCTGATGTAAATCAATCATATCCATAGGAATGACATCTACCCACGGTCGCATACAATCATACATTTCAACTGTAGATAGCTGTTCAAACCACTTAATAAAATTCTCTGGCGTCCGTTCCCCCGGACATTTATGTATCAGCAGGCTAAACCGATGAAGAATCTCCATTCGCTTATCTTTTAAAGCTTCCTTAAAGGCAGACTGTAGCTTTTGGTCTACCTCCTTCTTCCAATCAGAACCTAAGTCATATATCTTTAACCGATCCTTATTTACGTAATAATACAGACTTGTAACAAACTCATATACAGGTGAATAGTCCACTTCCAATTTGTACATGCTGTCCTCATCCTTTTTAGTTCTAATTTTTTAGAACAAATTTAGTTATAATTTTATAGAACATATTGCAAGTTGTCAATATTTTAAAAAATGATGTATTTGTGTAGAGCTTCTATACCAGACAAAGGAGACACAATTGCTTCGTTCCCATGAAAAATATAAAGCAACCCTCTACTAGATAGAGATAATCTAATAGAGGGCTGTTATATGAGTCATATTTACTGTTTTTCATGACCATGGAGATTACGCAGTAACCGACAAGCTCCAGAATTGGCCTTTCATATTGATTTTACCTGTCACTGTTGGAGCGCCCTTCTTGTGAAAGATGACCGTATCCCGATCACGTTTCATGGAGTATCCTTGTATATTAATTCCGAATACCTGCTTTACTTCTACACTGGCATTCATACTTATTTGCTTATTTGATATTTTTTTACACTTCTTCTCGGTTTCCGGCGTAATCGTAGGCATTAGATCCAGGGAGGAAACATGAACTACTTTACCTGTGTTGGTATCTATCTCTATCATAGAAGTCGTTCTCTGAAAGGACAGGGTATCATTTTTACCATTTATACTCCGATATACACGAATCCACTGCTGGGACATAGCATTCCTTGTACCTGAATAATTTTTCATTGCCTGTTGGGCAGCCTTCACCATTTTAGGGTTCACCTGTTTCAAGTCATATTGGATCGTAATGCTTGCCAATGTGTCATTTTCATAAGTAACGTTGATATCATTTCCCTCGATCGACGTCATTACTCCATTAGAAGGCAGATTGCCCATGACTCGGCTAACCTTATGAAACGCAATCGCGCGTTTGGGCTCCGCTTTTTTCAATTCAGCAAGAGCCTTATTCTTATAGGAAGGGCTCATTGCATCTAGTTCTTTAACAGTTAGATAGAGGATGGCACTATAGATTTTGCCTGTTTTTTGATTAAAAACAACCTGACCTTTTGCTTTGCCAGACTTGGGATAGATAAAGATCAGTCCGTCAACTCCATCCTCTACACCGTATAATTCAACATCTTTTCCAGCTAGTTTTTTCATTGCATTCTTAGCCAATCCAACTGTCTTCGCATCCAAATTAGCGATCGTCTTCTTGTATCTTTGCTCTTGTGCCATCACCGATAATCCTGCTTCAACAGTCCAAGCAGGCATTGATGTCACTAGCATCCCAGAGATAGTCAAAGCAGTGACGATTGTTTTATAGGATTTCATTTTTGTCTTCCCCCAAGTTGATGTTCCTTCGTATGAGATGTTATTTGTAGCATAAATTGTTTTTGGAATTTCTGGCTATTGTAAGGTTAGTTCCTTTTTCCATTCAAGCTGATTTCCCTTTTCATTCTTAAAGTAGAAAGCGACCTCTCCTTTTTCCCCCTTCATTTTGGGATTATAAAAGAATCCATGACAAATTCCCGCATGAGAGGCTCGTCTTCTACTAATAAATACTGCGTTTCATTTTGTAAAACACCTCAGTTGCCTTTGAATTACTATCATTCTAGTATAGCCCGAAGGAGAAGGGTAATGCTTACCGATTAATCGCATATATTCCAAGCTTGTCATTGATTTTACTGATCCAGGCTTCCCCATCACCGATCATAATGCCCTGATCATTGATAAACAGGTCCTTTTCCTTTTGCCCACGTATTGACTTGGTTACTGGCAGTGTCATAATTTTATCCTAATGCTTACCCTTTACAGCTAGTATAGTCTTTTCATGTGTACATCCTGTGTACATCAAATGAAAGTGACGATTATGTAGGAAGACAAATTCATATCTGATTGTGATACCATTTGCATATAAAATCAGCCGAGGACTGCCCCGTTTCTTACTAAAAATACAATTGGTTCATAAAGGAGCAATTATCATGAACAAAATCGACACCTATACAACAATTGTTGAAACTGCCTATAGGCTTTTTGCCGAAAATGGGTTTGAAAAAACCAGCTTAGCTATGATTGCAAAAGAAGTCGGAATTTCTAAACCTGCCATCTATTACTACTTTGAATCCAAAGAAGCCCTCATCGACTTTCTCTTTGAAGAAATTTGTAAAGCGATTGATTTTAAAAAATCCGTTTCAATTGAGGCATACACAAAAGAAAATTTCCAAGCTCAATTATTATCCGATGGCTACCAGATGATAGAGGCTCAAAAAGAAGATAAATATATATCGCTAATTTTCAATGAATTTCTTTTACTCTCCACTCGAAACGAGAAATATCAGCAAAGATTACATCATGTCTTAGAGGGATTTCTTGCTGGATTCTTAGATTTATTAACGAAAGGCGCAGAACTTGGGATTCTATCAAATAAAAACCTGACCACAAAAGCCCATATTCTTACTATGGTGTTTGATAATATCGGGAATTACATGCTTATGGGCTTTGATTTAGATTACGCAGACATTTGGAGACAAGCTGTGTTACGTGTTTTGGAAATGAAGGACTGATTGGGTACTCGTCTTGAAAGCTAGAACCGCCTGAAGGATCAGGCATTTGCGACTCACCTATTTTATATCGTTGGCTTTACAGCAAATAATGGGATGGGGGCTTGTTAAAGGGAGGCTTTTTCCTATACGCGGGTGATCACCAGAGCCACTTCACCAGCCCCATCTGAAAAGATTTGATCCACCCATTTACAAAAATGTATTTGGCTCTCGGATAAAAAAATCTTGAAAGTATTTCTACTTGTAGTATATTGTTTACTTAACGGTAAGTAAATAAATAATATTCTTACTTTTTAATGCTTTCTACACTGATAGATGCTCAGGATTTCCACGTTCATCAGTAAAAATGAGATGAGAAAAGAGGAGTAAGTAATGACTTTACCATCTACAAGAATATTAGGCTTTGATTTTGCAAGAGCTTGGGCCATTCTAGGTATGATCATTGTGAACTATTCTACCGTATTGAATGCGGGAACAAATGGCCCCGATTGGTTAGTAGCGTTAGCCAGCCTTCTTCAAGGAAGGGCATCCACTATCTTTGTGATTGTAGCGGGTATCGGTATTTCGCTCATGACAAAGAAAGCGAGAAACTCCAACAACCCCGCTTTCATTAGGCAGAACCGAAGTATCATTTGGAAACGCGCTCTGTTTTTGTTTCTTTCAGGAATCCTTTTATACCTCTGTAGCTGGACAGGTGATATTTTGCATTATTATGGTGTCTACATGTTTGTTGGTTCTTTTCTTATTGCCGCTTCCAGCAGAACCCTACTTCTATCTGTAGTAGGTGTTCTCGTTACCTCCCAGCTTCTCCAGCTCGTTTTTCATTATGGAATAGGCTGGGACCCATTGCAGCCGATCATCCATTATGTGGACTTCTGGACACTGGAAGGTTTTTTTAGAAACCTGCTGTTTAATGGTTATCATCCCGTCTTTCCCTGGATAGGCTTCTTCCTATTAGGAATGTGGCTAGGAAGGCAAGATTTAGCCAATAAAGTCTGTCGCAGAAAACTCCTCATCTGCTCAGCCATAGTTGCTATAGCAGTGGAGACACTCTCGTCAATACTCATTCAGCACATCGGTCATGTGATCGGAACAGATACGGCTGAATACTTCTTTTCGACTACTGCATTTCCTCCAACTATTTTTTATTTTGTATCCGGTTCAAGTACATCTATTCTTGTCATCCTACTAAGTGTGTATTTCACTGAACGATGTTCCACCAACTGGTTTACTCAAACCATGGTTAGCACCGGACAACTAGCGTTAACTCATTATGTGGGTCATGTATTTATTGGCTTTAGCATTCTGCAATATATCGGTAGGATAGAAAATCAAACGCTTGCATTTGCCGTCTCCTACTCCCTAGCTTTCTTCGTCATAGCGGCTGTACTCTCAGCCTTTTGGAGAAATAAATATAGTCGAGGTCCTTTGGAGAGTCTAATGAGAAAATGTAGCGGGTAGCCCTCCTTATATTTGATTGCCATTTATGCAACATTCAATAGCGATTTCACTTTGCAGCCAGCCTTGTAGGTTTTCCAGCTCAAATAACTGCTCAATATGATAAACGCCTGACGGGAACGATGAGCAATAGACCGCATCAGCTACAAATACAGCAACTCTCGCGGTCAGGTTAGATTGATGTTTGCCATGTAGCAAGCAACCAAGGCTCGCGTTCCTGTTTTCCTTTACATTCGCTTCATATTTCCGCCTATACGGTGCAGGATCACCTTAAATCTATCTTCGTGAAAACAGGGGTAACCAGCAGGAGACAGCTTATTTGGCACTTATTCTCCCGTTTCAGTGTTCATACCTAACAATAGTTGATGGTATAATTATCCAAAAGGAAAGCGAGCATCATTTCTCCTTTCATGAAAAACGTCATGTCAAACTGTCTGTTTTGTATAGACACTTTGACAAGTTCTCTCCTGCCTTACCCTTTCAGGAAGCGTATCTCTTGGTTGGTGCAATTTTTGCATGATGAACCTTTATATCATCCAAAGGAGGTACGCTTTATGGAGAATACATTCACTTCTATCTCAAAAAGAAATTTTGTTGCCATTGTAGAAGTAAATAACCCACCAGCTAATGCATTATCCTCTGCATCTATTGCAGAACTGCGCTCCGTTTTCCATAAGGTTATCAGGAGGATGTACAACACGGGCTAAAAAGAGAACGCAATCGCTTTGCCGAATTATTTAAAACGAACGATGCTAGGGAAGGCATTCATGCTTTTGTCGAGAAGCGCAAGCCTATTTTTACCCAATCATAAGGAGGATGTGCATGACTGAGGATGTTCTATTTACTGCGCAGAATGGAATAGGCACCATTTTATTAAACCGGCCAAAGGCTCTTAACTCCCTCTCTTTGGAGATGCTGTTACCCATGTTAGCAAAGCTAAAGGAATGGGAGACCGATCAGACAATTAGCCTGATTATTCTAAAGGGAGCTGGGTCAAAGGGATTTTGTGCAGGGGGAGATATTAAGGCACTGTATGAAGCAAAAAACGACGTTCTGTCCTTGCAAAAAGCACAGCGTTTTTTTGAAGTAGAGTATCAGCTCGACCAATATATGTACCGTTATTCCAAGCCCATTCTTGCTTGCCTGGATGGTATCGTGATGGGGGGCGGTGTAGGTCTTACCTATGGTTGCAGCCACAGAATTGTGACTAATCAGACAAGATGGGCGATGCCTGAAATGAATATCGGTTTTTTCCCTGATGTGGGGGCAGCTTATTTTTTAAATCGGGCCCCGGGAAAAATAGGGCGTTATTTGGCCTTGACCGCAACGGTTATTCGCCCTGAAGATGTGCTTTATATAAATGGTGCTGATGCCTGCATTCCAAGCGAAATCTTCCATGACTTTTTACATCAGGTAGAAGAAACAAATTGGCAGCAGCAGGACGTAGCTCGGACTTTAGAAAAACAGATTCAAGCCTATTCACAGCCCTCCGTCTTAAAGAGTGAGCTTGCCTTATGGCAGGAAGAAATCGACCGTCACTTTGCATTTTCTACGGTCGAGGAAATCATCAGCTCTCTTGAACAGACTCCCAATCCATTCACAATCAAAACACGGGAAACTCTGTTGTCGAAATCTCCTCTTTCCCTAAAAGTAACCTTGCAGCAACAGATCAGAGGAGAGCGCGCAACGCTGGAGGAATGCTTTACAAACGATCTTATTCTTGCCAAAAACTTTATGAAACACAACGATTTTTATGAAGGGGTTCGTTCTGTTGTAATCGATAAGGACAATAGACCGAACTATCAATATAGACAATTATCTGATGTTCATGAAGAGATGGTGCAGAAGTTTTTTCATGAATAAGCTAAAAAAAGCCGATCGCAAAGGAATCGGCTTTTTTGGTGATTAAAACCAGCGCTGCGTTACTACTTTTTTGCGCGTGAAAAATTGAACACCATCCTTGCCATTCGTCCCTAAATCTCCATAGAAGGAAGCTTTGTTGCCTGCAAAGGAGAAGAAAGCCATAGGAGCTGGAACGTTTACATTTACACCAATCATCCCCGCATCAATTTGATCTCGGAACATTTGAACATGCTTTCCACTTGATGTATAAATGACTGCTCCATTAGCAAACTTTGATTGATTCGTCAGCTTTATACCTTCTTCAAGATTTTTTACTCGGACAATACTTAAAACGGGGGCAAAAATTTCATCCTGCCAAATTTTCATATCTGGCTGTACCTGATCAAATATAGTAGCCCCTACGTAATATCCTCCCTCTTCCTCCACATTCCGGCCATCAACTAATAGAGTAGCTCCCTCCTTTATCCCAGACTCGATATATCCCAATACACGCTCCTTATGAGCTTCACGAATTAAGGGGCCCACAAAATTCTGCTCATAACGCCCGTCACCCGTTTTTAATGTACGTGTTTCCTCAACCAATGCCTCAATGAACTGATCCGCAATTTCATCTACCACAGCAACTACTGAGCATGCCATACAACGCTCTCCACTACTTCCAAAGGCCGCTCCCACTACCCCTGCAACCGTCTTTTCCAGATTGCAATCCGGCATAACAATAGCATGATTTTTTGCACCAGCTAAAGCCTGAACTCGCTTTCCATTAGCAGTACCCACCTGATATACATATTTGGCAACAGGCTCCGAGCCTACGAAGGAGATTGCTTTAATGTCAGAATGCTCTACTATGCCATTTACTACCTCCTTACCGCCATGCACCAAGTTCAAGACTCCCTTTGGAAACCCGGCCTCATAAAACAGTTCAACTAATCTTCCTGCTAAAATAGGAGTGCGCTCAGAGACTTTTAACACAAAGGTATTACCGCATGCGATCGCAAGTGGAAACATCCAAAGCGGGACCATCATTGGAAAGTTAAAAGGCGTAATACCTGCCACTACCCCAAGCGGATAACGCCAAATAGACCCATCAATTCCTTCAGCAATAGTAGGCAGGGTCTCACCCATCAGTAAGCTTGGGGCTGATGTAGCAAGCTCCACTACTTCAATTCCGCGCTGTACTTCTCCGCTGGCATCCTTCAATGTTTTTCCATTCTCTAATGTGATAATTTCAGCAAGCTCCTGCTTATGCTGTTGCAATAATTGGAGAAATGTATACAGGAATCTTGCCCGATTGGGAACCGGCACCTCCGCCCATCTCGTGTAAGCCTGAGCTGCTGCTTGTACGGCGCGATCTACATCCAGTCTCGTGGATAAGGGAACGATCGCGATTGTTTTTCCTGTGGCTGGATTAGGGACTTTTTCATATTCTGAGCCTGTGGAATCCACCCATTCTCCATTAATATGATTCTGAATGGTTTTTACCTGTAGCGTTACCATATCATTCACTCCTTTTTAGAGAATGCTTTTGGCTTGTTCATTCATTTTTTTATAAAGAACAGACATATCCTGTTCTCCCCATCCCTCTTTTTCAGCTTCTTCATAAAGCTTGAACAAGGCCTTACTAATAGGCAAATCTAATTCGCTATTTTCGGCTAAATCGAGGGCTAAGCCTAAATCCTTTAGGAGTAGCTTCAATGCAAAGCCAGGGTTATAGTCATCAGGGGCGATAAAGCTTCTGTAATTTCTTTCGTAGATTCTGCTTTGTCCATAACTGACATTTACTATCTGAAATAGAGTGTCTAGATTCATCTTGTTCTTTTGAGCTAAGGTAAGAGCCTCACTGACTCCTGCTGTATAAAAACCAATCAGTAGATTATTAATGATCTTCGTATTGGTTCCGCTATCTATCTGGTCGCTTACATGAAAAATATTGGTTCCTAGCACTTTCATAATGGGCAGAACTCGTTCATAGATTTCCTTTGACCCGCCCACCATAAAAGTAAGCGTCCGATTAATCGCGCCAATGACCCCTCCGCTGACAGGAGCAGCCAGAAAATGCACTCCTTTGGCGTTGGCCGCTTGCAATATCCTCACATTTACATCAGGTGAAACCGTACTTGTGTCAATGAAAACAAGGCGAGAATGGCTATGCTCGATAAGCCCCTCTTTTCCTAAATATAGATCCTCTACTACTTGAGGGGAAGGAAGGCTGGTGAAAATAACCTCGCACATGGCCGTCATGCTTGGAAGATCAACATCAACGAACCCGCCTGCTCGTTTAAAGGAAGCTTCTGCCTCTTTATTTAAGTCGATCCCATATACCGAGAAATTGGATTCCACTAGGTTCGTAGCCATCGGAAGCCCCATATTCCCCAGTCCGATAAACCCTATCTGCTTCATTGCCTTCAGCCCCCTTCAACTACGTATTTACCTGAAATTATCATTTTGTTCGCAATTTTCCGCTTCGCAAGCACAAGATTTGAGTACATGGAGAGTGTTTTGGATCGAATACTGTCCACGAGCGCCCTCCTGCTTGTTTCCTTAGACTCTAGGCTTGAAATAATGGAGATCGTAGCCGCTTCTACTTGGCGATAGCCTTCCTCACAAAGCACATCCGTCATCAATTGTTTTACTTCCTCTTTATCTGCTCCATGCTTTGCCCGCGCCTTCTGATTCCGAATAAGTACGGACTCCATCATATAGATATCCCGGATACTATCAGCCAGTAACCGCAGGTATTCTTGTTCCTGCTCCACTTGCTGATTGATCCGCTTTGCAAGCATTTCTAACGCGTCATAAAGCAACTGCTTGGCGTAGTAGAGAAACTGCTGATTTCTACTAAGCTCGTCATGCATTCTGATCTCTTCTTTTGCAATAGTCCTTTTTAACAGCGCTCTTGCAATCGTTAGACGATTGATTTCATTTGTCCCCTCAAAAATGCGACTAATCCTAGCGTCACGATATAGTCGTTCCACTTCATAATCCTGCATATAGCCGTATCCACCATGAATTTGAACCGCTTCATCCACAATCCAGGCTAACGCTTCGGAGCTTGCAACTTTATTAATGGCACACTCCATTGCATATTTAGATAGTTCGTTACTCGCCTCTTCCTTGCTGTGTAAAAAATCATCGATTACGCCTGCTGTTCGATAAGCAGCGCTCTCCGAAGCGTAAATAGCCACTGCCATATTTGCTATCTTTTCTTGGATCATCGGGAACTCGACCAATTTCTTTCCAAATTGCTGGCGTGTGGTGCCATACGCAATGGATAACTGAAGAGCCTGCTTTGCTGTGCCAATATTACCAAACGCCAGCTTAAGCCGAGCTAAGTTGAGAATATTTAGTGCAACACGATGCCCTTTGCCCACCTCCCCTAGAACATTGGTAACAGGAATAGAAACCTCTTCTAGTAATAACGTGGCTGTAGAAGAGCCCTTGATGCCCATTTTCTTCTCTTCAGGCCCTAAGGAAACCCCACTTGCGCTTTTTTCAACAATAAATGCTGTCATCCCCAGCTGTGTTTTTGCAAATACCACAAAAACATCTGCAATCCTTGCATTGGTAATCCACTGCTTTTCACCATTTAAAATCCAAGCTGTACCAGCATCGTTTAGATATGCAGATGTTCTTGCTTGAAGAGCATCAGAACCAGCGTTTGGTTCCGTTAAGGCATAGCCAGCAATCCATTCCCCTGACACTAGCTTGGGTAATATACGTTGTTTTTGTTCTTCGGTCCCATAATATACATATGGGAGTGTGCCAACACCTGCATGAATATTAAAGGATATGCTAAAGGAACCAGCATAACCCATCTTTTCTGCAACCAAGCCCGACACTTTTTTCCCCAAGGAAACTCCTCCGTATGCCTCTGGAACATCCACTCCCAACAGGCCAAGCTCCCCTGCTTGTGTAAACAGCTTCCTCGTCACACTGTAGTCATGTTGTTCTATTCTCTCTAATTTGGGAATAATGGCACTCTGAACAAACTGCTCTGTTGTTTTCGCAATCAGCTCTTCCTCAGCTTCAAAATCCTCGGGTGAAAAGAAAGATTGATTATCAAACAAGCATGATCCTACGACCAAACATTTGTTGTCTTCTCTTATCCCCATCCCTATCCTCCTCTTCGGCATTCTTACATCTCACCTATATTGCAAGGGCTGTGCCAATGAATAGCCTCCGTAATATAAGGGGGAAACACGGAAGAGTTTGTATATTTTGTTTGAACAAATGGACAGAGTAAACACTTTCCTATTAGACATGAAACCTAGCTAGTTTATTGTATAGGGTAGCTCGTGAGATACCCAAACGCTCGGCCGCTTTTGATTTGTTCCCTTTGACCTCCTTTAGGACATTTTCAATTCGTTTTTTTTCTTCCTCTTCTTGATGCGGCATAGCTCTCTTGTGTCGATTTTGGAAGGAAACAAGCGTCGAGTTCAATTCCGTTTGAGCGTGATAATGGTATATAAATTCCTCTGGCAAGTCTTTTGTGCCTATATGAGAGTGATCGATCAATACATACATTCTTTCCATAACATTGATTAGTTCACGGACATTTCCTGGCCAATCGTATTTAAAAAAGAGTTGTAACGCTTCTTCATCCATTGTTTTTTTGGTGGTTCCGTACGTGGTACAAAGTCTGCTGGAGTATTCCTCCATAATACGCGGGATATCAGCTTTTCTTTGTCTAAGAGGGGGGATATGAATAGGAATAACGTGAAGCCGATGATAGAGGTCCTCTCTAAATTCACCCCTTTTCACCAGTTCCCCTAAATTTTTATTCGTCGCTGTGATCAATCGAAAATCTACAAATACGGAAGATACACTGCCAATGCGTTCAATCTCTTTTTCCTGTAAAACCCTTAAAATCTTCACTTGAGTAGATAGCGGTAAATCACCAATTTCATCTAAAAATAAGGTACCCCTATGGGCAAGCTCAAATTTTCCAGGCTTTCCGTCCTTGTTTGCCCCTGTGAACGCTCCACCAATATAGCCAAATAGTTCTGATTCTAATAGATTATCTGGAATAGCTGCACAATTTACAGGGATAAAGGAACCTTCTCTGGTCATTCCCAGATCGTGAATGGCACGCGCAAACTGTTCCTTTCCAACCCCACTCTCTCCCGTCAGCAAAACAGGAGCTCTCGACATTGCAGCCTTCCTAGCCATTTGTTTTGCCTTCATAATAGCCGGACTTTCCCCAAGTATCTCCTCCATGACAGCCGATGCAAAGGGCTTATCCGGCCCATTAGCTGGCTTGGTTCTCATCAACATGGCATGCAAAGACTTCTGGTACATCAGCAGTTCTTTGTTACGAATTGCCCCTTCGTATTTCTGATTCTTTGCATTTGTGATGTATAAAGGAAGCCTTTCGATATCCCGCATGGAAAAACTAGACGTTTCCGTATAAGAATGCTTGGATAGCAAAGGGGCTATGATACCATCTAAGCCGATTCCTTCCTCCAATCCCTGAACACAATCCTGCAATTTGATAACCCCAAGTAAACTCCCCTTTTCAATAACGGGAAGCTCCGTACTCTCTAATTGGACCATTCCTCGCATAACTTCTCTAATAGAGCTGTCTTTACGTACCATCCACTTATCTTTTTTCATCCAATTCAGGACGGAATAGCGGTCCACATTATTCATAGCTACCTTACTCCTTCCCCCTAATTTCATCCTGCCCAATTCAAAGGAACAGGGGTATTTCGTTCCTTATTCATTCATGGTGAAGAAAAAAGCGACTGGTTAGTATCTGCACGTACATGACCCGCAAAGAAACCCCTCATCGCTTTTTATCGTTTTATCCCGTGTTCTATTGTTCTTTGGTTAAAATCGTTTTCGCTATTTCCTTATCTAACGCTTCAAACTCTTCATATGAAATAGCTTCGTACAATTCGCTTCTAGTCTGCATATTAGCTAGTTCACCTTTTTGTGTACCTTGTTTTTTCATCACTTGAAAAACACGCTCGTATGCCTTAGCCGCCACTCTAAGCGACGTTACTGGATAAATAACCATGCGGTACCCCAGCTTAGCGAATTCCTCTGCTGTATAATAAGGAGTTTTCCCAAATTCAGTCATATTTGCTAGTAAAGGTGCCGATATACGCTGGGCAAACATACGAAACTCCTCCGCTGATTCTAGTGCTTCGGGAAATATGGCATCTGCCCCAGCCTCCACATAAGAACGTGCCCTTTCTATCGCCGCGTCCAAACCTTCTACTGACCTAGCATCAGTACGTGCGACAAGTACTAACGTTGGCGCTGCCTTTTTAATCGCGATAATCTTCTGGACCATTTCTTCTGTCGTCACAAGCTTCTTGCCATTTAAATGTCCACATTTTTTGGGAAGCTGCTGATCCTCTAGTTGCACCGCAGCAACATTAGCCTCTAGCATTTCTCTAGCAGTCCGGGCAACATTAAGAATCCCGCCAAATCCTGTATCTATATCTACTAATACTGGCAAATCAGTTGCGCGTATCAATTCCTTTGCCCGTTGAGCTATCTCAGTAGACGTGACGATTCCTAGGTCTGGCAAACCACAACTGGCCGTGTAAGCTGCACCAGATAAATAGAGCGCTGAAAACCCCGCCCGCCTTGCCATAAGAGCCGCCATCGCATCGTGTGCGCCGGGAATTTGCAAAAGATCGGGCGCATTCATCAGTTCCCTGAATTTCTTTGCTAATTCAGCTTGTGATGACGGCTGATCGACAATCCAAGCCATTTCGTTTGCCCCTCTCTATAGTAAAAATAATTCGATAAATTCAGTAACGGCCATGCTGTTTACCCTTTCTGAATCCATGCAAGCTTCTTTTATTTTACGAACCTGCTTTTGTGAATAATGTGTCCTTACATTTTCAACAAATTTTTCAATGACTTTAGGGATGGCTTCTCCCCTGCGGAAGCGGTGGCCTAATGGATATTCGCATTCTATTTGCTCAGAAGAAGACCCGTCTTTATAATGCACTTGAACAGCGTTAGCGATCGAGCGCTTACTCGGTTCTAAATAATCAATGCTGTACTGTTTATTTTCAACAACTACCATCTTATTACGTAAGATATCGATTCTTGGATCAGATGCTGCTAGGTCTTCATAATGGTCTGCATTTATATCACCAAATAGCAAGCCGATAGCCGTAATATATTGTAAGCAATGATCCCGGTCTGCTGGATTATTCAATGGACCTACCTTATCAATGATTCGAATAGCTGATTCATGCGTTGTGATTGTAATGCTGTCAATCTCATCAAAACGAGCCATTACCTCCGGATGAAGCTTGATTGCGCATTCCGCGGCTGTTTGTGCATGAAATTCGGCTGGATAGGAGACTTTGAACAGCACATTCTCCATTACATAGGCATCCAAGGGTCGAGCTAGCTTTAACTCTTGTTTATTGAACAAGACATCCTGGAATCCCCAGCCTGGTGCAGTAAGAGCTGTTGGATATCCCATTTCTCCCTTTAAGGCCATCATAGCTAGCTGAACACCTCGGCTAGTTGCATCACCAGCAGCCCAGGATTTACGTGATCCTGTATTCGGAGCATGCCTATATGTCCGTAAACTGCTATTATCAAGCCAAGCATTTGATAATGCGTTGTTTATTTCTTCACGGGTTCCTCCTAGCATCTGTGCTACCACTGCTGTTGTTGCAATTTTAACAAACAATACATGATCAAGCCCGACTCGATTCAAGCTGTTTTCTAATGCCAGCACTCCCTGAATTTCATGTGCTTTAATCATCGACTCCAGCACCTGATGTATCATTAATGGCTGTTTCCCCTCCGAGATACGTACACGGCTTATATAATCAGCAACGGCTAAAATTCCACCCAGATTATCTGATGGATGTCCCCACTCTGCCGCCAGCCACGTGTCATTGTAATCTAGCCAACGAATGATACAACCAATATTAAAAGCGCCTCTCACTGGGTCAAGAACAAAGGATGTACCTGGCACCCTACATCCATTGGGAACAATTGTCCCCGGAACAATAGGTCCAAGCAGCTTCGTGCAATCAGGATAGCTCAATGCCAAAATTCCACATCCAAGTGTATCCAGTAGGACATATCTAGCAGTCTCAAATGCTTCCAAGCTCGTAATCCTCTTATGTAAAACATAATCTGTAATTTGCTCGATCAGCTCATCTGTTTTGTTTATCTCCATATTTTTTAACAAAGTATCCTTCCCTTTCTATTTAAAATTATTTATCATGGTACGTGATGTTGGTCAGAACATCATGTAGGCGTTGCTGGCTTACACATAAAATTCCCAATCCTACCTCAAAGAACATGCCGCTCGCCTACATATTTTACACGTGGCCGGAATAGACGATTTTGTGCGTGCTGTTCAAGAACATGTGCGCAAATTCCTGCTGTTCTCGCAGCGAAAAAGATAGGTGTATACAATGGAATAGGAATCCCAAGCATCCAATACACAGGCGCTGCATAGTAGTCCAAATTCGGGTAAAGTCCCTTTTCCCTCTCCATAATCCTCTCACCGGCTTCACACATGTGGTATAAAAGATCGTCCCCTTTTATATGACATAGCTGCTGTAAGGCTCCTTTCATCATTGTCGCTCTCGGGTCCATTTTTTTCATATAGACCCGGTGACCAAATCCCATTATCTTTTCTTTGTTGGACAGCTTGGTACACAGCAGCTCCTCGAACTTGGAAATTGTCCCTGCCTTTAGCAATAAGTGCATAACAGCCTCATTTGCTCCCCCATGAAGACTGCCCTTCAAGGAAGCAACCGCCCCCGTCAAAGCTCCGTACAAATCCGATTGCGTAGAAGCGATGACCCTTGCTGTAAACGTGGAATTCGGCATCTCATGCTCGCTGTACAAAAGCAGAGACAGATCAAATATTTTTTCCTCAATCGGCGATGGCTTTCTCCCGGTGAGCATATAGAAAAAGTTAGCACTATACGGTAAATTTTTGTCTGGATGGATCGGCTCCGTTTTGGTCAGAATCCGATAACTATTAGCCACTATGCTAGGAACTTGACCTAATAACCGATAAGCCCGCTCCTTATTAACAAGCATGGAGCGATCGTCAATTCGATGATCATACCCTCCCAGAACGGAAATTCCTGTTCGCAGGCCATCCATAGCGTGTGTCTGCTCAGGCAACAGCTTTAAAACCTCAAACACCGCACTAGGCAATTCATCTCGCTCTAGCATGCTTGTTTCCAAAGAGTTTTTCTCTTCCTGATCGGGAAGCCGTCCCTCCAGTAAAAGATGAATAATATCGACATAGCTAACGGATTTAGAAAGCTCAATCAGATCGTAACCCCGAATCACGATTTCCTCTTGTATGGTATCAAGGTAGGAAATGCTTGTTTCTGTAGCCACCACACCGTCTAGCCCAGGAGAAAATTTTTCAAGCTCATTCATTCTTCTTCCTCCATTCCAAATAACTGTTCTTTGGTTAGCTTGTAGGCTTTTTCAAGGTTGCGATAGTAATCTGTTTTGACTTCCTCTGTAACGTCTTGTCGCTTGATTTCATTCCCTAATAGAGCATAAATGACTTCTAGCGAATTAGGACTTTCTATACTTAGATTGTTCATGATTGCTGTGTTGAAATAATTTCTGAAATATCCTATTGTCCCAAACAAAAAATCCCTCCTAGATTTCAAAACAGCGCAACACGCAAAAAAACAACTTCCTAAAAGAAAGTTGTTGTTAATGGGCGAAAGCGAAAAACTCAAATAAACATGTAAAAATCTTAAAATACCACATGTTTCATCGCTCGCACGTAACACCTCCTATCCTCGTAGGAACTGATGTGTGTGCTAAAACAGGCAGGTCTCCTGGCTCATGATCATCGCGATTCGAACCTTCCCATTTTCATTTGAATGAAAACAGTGGTATTTTTTCGAATAGCTCTCATTTACAGTTGCGGGACAGCGTCGGATTCGAACCGAACTTCCCTTTTAAGCAAATAACGAAGGTTATCTGCACCTGTTTCTACACATATTTGATTTTCAGCTTAAACATAACAAATAGTCTAAAAAATTACAATTATTAATTTTATATCTGTAGTGACTTTATTGCTTTGATATTATCATGTTGAACTTCTTGTACATGTATATACACTCTCTAAACAAAAAATAACCAATAGCGGCTTCATGTTCTGTTTAGCAATAAACGAATGAATGTAAAATCATAAGTCCTCATATTCTAAAAACAGGATATAAACCCAATATATTGAACAAGGATATCCCGCTGTCTTATAATCAAAAGGAATACCATAATTAGGTAAATGAAGGAGGGTATTTCTTGAAGAGTAAACAACTATCGAAAAAGAAAATATGGTGGTATAGCATAAGTATCGTTGTTACTGCTATATTACTTCTCCTCATGTGGGCAGTAATTCGGAATTGGAACATTATTCACGTGCTGAATAAGGATAAGCTTAGCTATAATTTTCAGAGCATGGACAATATTTTTCCAAGTCGCGCTATAGAAGCATCGCAGCCTGTTTTCTATTTTGATACATTACAAAAAGAGTTGCCCCAAACTTATACATACAAAGATCAAACATTAGCTATTGAAGACTTTTTGCAACGAACAAAGACGAATGGATTACTAGTGCTCAAGGATGATAAGATCGTGAAGGAATTCTATCAAAACGGTATAAATGAACAAACAAGGTTTACTTCTTGGTCAGTGGCTAAGTCATTTATCTCGGCACTTGTTGGTATCGCTCTTGATGAAGGATTCATTAAAAATGTAAATGATCCGATCACCCACTATGTGCCAGAATTGAAGGGCAGCGGCTACGATGGTGTACCGATTAAAGATATTCTGCGAATGGCTTCTGGAGTTAGCTTTGATGAAGACTATGACACCACCTTCTCAGATATAAACATGATGATGTATAAGACATTTCTATTCGATAAATCGATTAATGATTATGCACTGGGGCTACAATCTCAGCGGCCATCCGGAACTTTTCAGCATTATATCAGCATTGATACACAGGTTCTTGGCATGCTGATCAGTAAGGTTACGGGCAATCCTCCGTCCCAATATTTACAGGAGAAAATTTGGGGGCCTCTTGGAATGGAATTTAATGCTTACTGGAGTACCGATCGCCTTGGCACAGAGCTATCCTTTATGGGTCTAAACGCAACCATTAGGGATTATGCTAAGTTTGGAAGCTTATATCTTCATGAAGGAAATTGGAACGGAAAACAAATCATTTCAAAAAAGTGGGTGCAAGAGTCCACACAGATAGAAAAGCCTCAGCCTAATCACGACCCTAAGGGAGTGTTAGGCTACCAATACCAATGGTGGGAGGCTGATCCCGCAGATGGTTCCTATAGCGCTATTGGAGTCTATGGACAATTCATCTATGTTAATCCAAAGGCCAACGTAGTAATCGTCAAAACCAGCGCGGACCCTGATTACGGTAGAGCTGATTACCATGATGAAAATTTTGCTGTGTTTCAATCGATCGCGAATCATTTTAGTAAATAAACTTCATTTGCTTCCTCATACTGACGGCACGATTCTCAGCTAGTTGATTTCTTTACTACCCAATCTCTAGCTACTAGCAAATGTGGTTGAACAGAGATCGCCCACTATGAGTAAGACACTCTTTTCTCTTATATGCGAAAAGAGTGTCTTTGTCTTACCTGCCAGCTATTTCGTTTCACGATGAAGAGTATATTTTTTTAGACGAGGGGAATATTTCTTTAGCTCTAGGCGTTCGGGATTATTTCTTTTATTTTTTGTTGTAATGTAGGTACGATCTCCAGATTCTGTGCATTGCAGGGTAACTGTTACTCTCATTGGTTAAATCCTCCTGATCATTTCTATTTATTCATCCTGGCTACTAAGCATCTCGACAATAACATCACTTGTTGGCAATGGATCTTTCAACGTATTCCAGTCTGCATGCAGCTCTTCATTTGTTAAAAGGCAAGCATCTAAAGACCGGATGATCTTGCCTTGATCCAGATTAAATCCAATACATACAAGCTCATTGATACGATCTCCGAATTGAGGGTCCCATTCTTCAGCCCATTCAGGGTCTTCCGCCAGTATCTGCTGCTTCTCTTCTTCGGGTAAAGCCGACACCCAATAGCCCGCTGACTCCAATTGAATCGATGGACCTGCCTGACTAATCGTCAAAGCTATGTCATTACGGGTAGCAACCCATAGGAAGCCCTTTGCTCTCACTACATCTTCAGGCCAATCCTGAAGCCATTTATATAATCTTTCAGGGTGAAACGGAATTCTTCGGCGATAGACAAAAGAGGAGATTCCGTATTCTTCCGTCTCTGGCGTATGGCTTGGCTTTTGTAATTCTTGTAACCATCCAGCCGATTGGCTTGCTTTTTCAAAATCGAACAGCCCTGTATGAAGAATTTCTTTAGGATCGATTTTGCCATAGGAGCTTCGAATGAATTTTGCCGTTGGCTGAAGCTTACGAAGAATTTGCTCCAAATGCTGTACATCCTGTTCTCTAACCATGTCACATTTATTTACGATTAAAACATCACAAAACTCAATTTGGTCAATTAGCAATTCGACGATTTCACGCGTGTCTGTTTCATCCACTGCATGGCCGCGCTCCAATAAGCTTTCTCCTGAGGAAAAATCATGCCAAAAACGGTTCGCGTCCACTACCGTCACCATTGTATCCAGCCGGCATATACGCGAAAGATCTATCCCCATTTCTTCGTCTACATACGTGAAGGTTTGCGCTACTGGTAACGGCTCTCCTATTCCGGTGGATTCAATCAGGATGTAATCATAGCGATCTTCATTGACTAGCCGTTCGACTTCCACTAACAAATCCTCACGTAGCGTACAGCAAATACAACCGTTCGACAGCTCCACAACCTTCTCGTCTATTCTGGAAATTCCACCGCCATTCCTTATCAGATTGGAATCGATATTCACCTCGCTTAGATCGTTTACAATGACCGCTACACGAAGGCCCTCTCGATTGTGTAAAACATGATTCAAAATAGAAGTCTTACCCGCTCCAAGATATCCGCTTAATACAGTAACCGGAACCTGCTTTTCACTCATATGTAAGTACCCTTCTTTCGTACAGGTATAGAAGATAATAGATAGCATGCTAGAAATCAAATCGTAATGATTACGATTTAACCAATATACTACTGCACTCACAGCAACAAGTCAACACAAATAATAATCATTACGATTTACAAATGATAGATTTGTTATAGAAACTAGCCAATCGCGTAAAGCAAAAGACTTCCAGACTAACGAAAAAAAGCCTGTAACAACAAGTTTTTTGCTGTTACAGGCTTCCAAAGAATAGCGCTACATTTCGATATCGTTATTCAACAGATAAGATAGAATCTCTCTACATAGTCAGGCTCGCAGAAGTGGCTTTACTTACCTTAATCAAATCAGCGGGATTAAGAAAGATCTGCAAACCCCTTTTACCAGCACTAATACTAATTAGCTGGAGACTAAGAGCTGACTCGTCAATAAATAGTGGGTAATTTTTTTTGGTGCCTAGAGGTGAACACCCGCCCCGTATGTATCCCGTTAACTCTAGTATCTCTTTCATTGGCACCATTTCTACCTTCTTATTCTTACTAACGGCTGCCAGTAATTTTAAGTGAAGCTCCTTATGGGCAGGAATACAAGCCATGATAACCCCGGTCTTATCACCACGAAGTACCAGAGTTTTAAAAACCTGCTCTACTTGTAAATCAACCTGCTGAGCTACATGTTTCGCGTTTAAATGCTCCTCATCCCATTCGTACTCATGCACCGTATAGGGAACCTTATGTTTATCTAGCAAACGACAAGCATTTGTTTTATTGCTCATATCATTACACTTCCTTATAAGGGTTACCCTTATTATAGCGCATGTAAGAATTTCTTTTATTCGATTTGCCTCTTTAGTTAATAGGTCTCTTTGTAAAAAGTAGTCAATAGCCCTACTGTTTGTCCCCTATACGATTTCTATCATCATTTTCTTGCTATCAAACCCCATTGTAATCCGATCGCAATCACTAAAATACCACCTGTAAGGTAAGGTAACATCACCGGTGTCATTCCTTGTTCTAGCAATATTCCATTTGTCATCGTCCCAATGGAACCAGCAAGATAATTAATAGAGCTTAACAGGGCAATGGAAATAGTAGCATGCTCTGGACTGATTTCTACTAGTGTTTTTTGCTGGGTTGCTAAGGCCGCCCAGCCACTAGCCCCCCACAGCATCAAGACGATAGCAAGTATGGCTGACAAGGAATGAATGCTGCCCATTATGATAAAAGATACTAGCATCACGATTAATAAGTACATTAA
Source organism: Brevibacillus laterosporus LMG 15441 (assembly GCF_000219535.2). NCBI lineage: Bacteria > Bacillati > Bacillota > Bacilli > Caryophanales > Paenibacillaceae > Brevibacillus > Brevibacillus laterosporus. Next base: position 244,597 of record NZ_CP007806.1, on the reverse strand, counting down.
TATAACTCTGGGTTTCTTATAAAAATCCATAAGATAACCAATGATAAAGCTCCCAGTAATGCCACCGATCCCCCACATCCAAATAAACACAATCGATTGCTCAAATCCATATGCCCTAATAATAAGATCTAGGTACGTATATAAGCCTAAACTGCAAAAGCTAAGGAGCACCGTTATCATCATAACAAGCTTTATATCTTTATTTTTAAACATACGCACTCGTTCTCTGAGTGTCGGCAAACTATTTGATTGTACCTCTGGGAACTTCCACCATACAGCTACGATTCCTACTACACCAATCCATACAATAAACCACATAGTCATCCGCCATTCAAAGATAGCGGAAATATAAATCCCCAAAGGGACGCCTATTACCGTTCCCGCACTCATGCCTAGCAAGATTGTACTTAACGCCCTCCCCCTTTGCTTTTCCTCAACTAAGGAAACGGATGCTGATGAGGCTAATGGCGCGTATAGCCCTGCCCCTATCCCCGCTAGTCCTCTTGAAATCAATAAAAGGATAAACTGATGCGTAACCGCAGTAATAAAATTAGCAAGTGTGAATATTGATAAAGCCGTTACTAATGTATATTTCGCATTTGTTTTGCTCATGAAGGTTGCAAATACAGGAGCTGCAATCGCATAGCATAAGGTAAATACGCTAACAGTTTGTCCTGCGACCCCAATAGATACACGAAAGTCTTCAGCGATACTAGGTAAAATTCCAGCCATAACATAAGCATCCACACCTAGTGCGAACATACCCAACAGCAATAAATATATCCTTCTCAATGGTAATCACCCTTTTTCTTTGATGTCCAATTCTTATCCTATCGGGTATAGTCATATTAGTGAAATTAATAATATGCATAGAAGGTATGAGGATAACTTATGACGATAGCTAGATATGAGGTATTACAAAAGGTTGTTGAGTTAGGGAATTTTACACGAGCTGCTGAACAGCTTAACATGACTCAATCAGCAGTCAGCCATGCTATTGCGAGTTTAGAAAAAGAGTTTGGCTATCCTTTGCTACACCGAAATAAGCAAGCAGAAATTAGCCAGACTGCATTTGCTGATCGAATCCTGCCGCATATACAGCAGATTCTCAAGAGCGAGGCTATTATTAAGCAGGAATTATCGATTCAAAATAATCAACTCGAAGGCACTCTAAAAATAGGGGCCTTTACAAGCGCGGCATCACAGATCTTACCCGCCATGCTGGCCAATTTAAAAAAGACCTATCCTGGTGTAAAAGTCATTTTATTTGAGGGCACATATGGGGAAATCATGGAGTGGATTGTAAACGGAACCGTAGATATTGGCTTTATTGTTGATGCTCCTATCAATCACCGTTTGAACGTGATACCCGTAAAAAAAGATGAATTAGTCTTGGGTTTGCCTAAAAACCACACCCTTTGTCAGCACAAAGTCGTCGATATTAAAGAAATAGCTGGTATGGACTTTATCATGCCAAAAGGCCCTTATCAGACATTCGTTTTAGAAAATTTAACCGCTCATCAGGTACGTCCCCATGTCATTTTAGAGGTTCTTCATTGTGAAACGATCGTCAACATGGTCTCTCAAGGTATCGGGATTACGATGGGGCCTGAGCTATTTTTCAAATCGCATAAGAATATTGAAATAAGGAAGGTAAAGCAAAAGAAATATCGGCAAATCTACTTGGCTTTTAAAGAAGTAACACCTATTGGTAATGCCTTTTGTCTATGTAATCAGTTACAGCATGCGTAATATGTCTATCCTGATTTCCCCTCTCTTCCTATCGTTTCTCACAAAATTGGTTGCTTGATCGTTATATGTGCAAACCGAAACGTGGAGAGGATTTGCATGCAGGAAGTAACTTGTATTGTTGTTGGTGGAGGTTATGCTGGTATTAATGCCATCAAAGCCATTCGGAAAGCCTTTGCAGAAGTCAATTCTTACACCCTTCTCCTAATTCTGATTGACAAACAGCCACACCATCTGCGAAAGGTATTACTGTTCAAACCCGCCGCATGTATGAATTACAAACGAGGTACTGAATTCATAATGCTTTTACCACAGATCAATTAAGCCGCTTCCTAAATAAAAATTGCCACTCGTAAGGCATCCGCTGGACGTCCTTAGAGTGGCACTATTTTTAGTACTGTACCATTTGATTATTTCTTCTCAGGCATTTTATGTACTACTTGTTCAAGCAGTACTGCAATTTCCGCTCTTGAAGCAGGAGCAGTTGGATTGAGGTTTTTACCGTCTCCTTTTACAATCCCTTCTGCCACTAATGCACTGATAGCTTCCTTCGCGTTATTTTTTACTTGATTAGAATCGGCAAAGCGATTCAGCTCAGCCGCTTCACCCTTTTTCAGCTCCATACCGGACTTAATCATGGCCTGATACAAGATAACCATTAGATCTTGTCTTGTAATAGGCGTGTCTGGATTGAACTGTTCACCCTCGAAGCCCTGAATGATTCCTTGATCCTTCAAGCTTGTTATTGCCCCTGAATAATAGCTATCTTGTGAGACATCAGGGGTATTTCCTGCCACATCTGGCTTCAGATCAAACATTCTCATCACGATGAGAGCAAAATCTCCGCCCTTCATGGCCGCTTTTGGAGTAAATGTGTGATCAGAGGTTCCTAAAATGATTCCCTTAGAATTCAACAGCTCGATTGAGTTTTGCGCCCACTTATGGTTTTTTAAATCATCAAACGTTCTTGTTGTCGAATTGCCTTCTTTTTCGACTTTAGCAGGATTTTGGGTTCCTTGGTTATTTGTTGGTGGTGTTGGCGTTGTTGCTGTTGTTGGCGTTGCCGTATTTTTATTTTGATCCGTATCTTTGTCTCTGTCTCTATCTCTATCCTTGTCTCTATCTTTAACCTTATCCGTCTCTTTATCTGGTTCCTTCTCTTTATCCCTCTCCGGTTCCTTATCTCTATCTTTCCCCGGTTCTTTATCTCTATCTTTCTCTGGTTCCTTATCTCTATCTTTCCCCGGCTCTTTATCTCTATCTTTCCCCGGCTCTTTATCTCTATCTTTCCCCGGCTCTTTATCTCTATCTTTCTCCGGTTCCTTATCTCTGTCTTTCTCCGGCTCTTTATCTTTATCTTTCTCCGGCTCTTTATCTCTATCTTTCTCCGGCTCTTTATCTCTGTCTTTCTCCGGTTCCCTATCTCTATCTTTCTCCGGCTCTTTATCTCTATCTTTCTCCGGTTCCTTATCTCTATCTTTCTCGGGCTCTTTATCTCTGTCTTTCTCCGGCTCTTTATCTCTATCTTTCTCCGGTTCCTTATCTCTATCTTTCTCCGGCTCTTTATCTTTCGCCTCGCCATCTGTACCTAAATCCGGCTTGCTTTCTTTTTCTTTGTCAGTAACCGTTTTTACCGCTATCTTTAATTCTTTTACACCTTCTTGAAGGGCATCGAATGTAATCTTGCTTCCTTGAGCGTTTACCTGATAGGCATATGCTATTCCGTAATCTGCTGCTAGGCGATTTGCTACCTTCTGGGCAACAGCCGCGGTATCATCATTTGCCTCTACCGGAACAGCAATTTGCTTATTGATTTTGCCATCAGCAATCTGGACAACAAGATTTCCCGCTGTATCTGCACCTTTATTTACTTGAGTGCTGAACTTAGCCTTTTGTCCAACAAATCCAAAGGTTCCTTCCGTTCTCGTCTCCAGCTCGCCCCATGTCAGCCCTTCAACCGCTGAGCCATTTCCATTATCTACTACATTAAGAATGACATTAGCGCTGTTACCTGTTCCTGGCTTTTGCTTCATGATAATTCCCGCTGGTGACGCAGAGGTGATAACTTCATAATTTCTGCCCTCAGGATGATGTAATAGAGCTGCTTTCAACACATTTTCTATTTCGGCCAGCACATCTTTATTCTTCCAGCCCACATATAGCTTGTGGTTTAATGCTAATTTGCGTCCTAAGTAGTCAACTGTATTTACTTCCTCATTATTGATGTACATTTGTAACACCAAAAGAGCCGTTCCAGGTCCATTGATGGGTTGTCCATTCGAGCCTGTGACATCTCCAGACAAAGGTAAGAAATATTCACCAAGCACCTCAGTCGTATCTCGTCCTTGCCTCTCGATAGCTACATCACTCATCGTAACTCCCACATTTACCGTCGGTTCAATCTTCGCATCAACCTTAACGTTAACTTGTGCCTTGACACCGTTACCTTTTACTCCATCAGGAAGATTGATCAACGCTCCCGTTATCGTAAATGCCTGTTCCTTAGCATTACCTTTTTCATAGCTAATGTGATGTAAATCCCACTGCACATCTGCCTTGATGCTAGTACCATCAGATAATACGACTGTTACTTGCTTTGGCAGGTGTAGCGCTTCTAGTGAAGCATTCGTACCGCTAACGATTCCGGTAATGTCTGCTATCGGATTCAACGACTGCACATAACGCATTGCGTTAACTGAAAGATTAGCAATTACCTTTTCACTAGGTTGAGCAACACCGGCTGGCAAGTGAACTAGTGTGCCCTTAACCTCCACTGCTTGTTGTTGTTCATTGGCTGGGTCATAATTTGAAGCCGTTAGCTCCCATGTGACATCCACTTTTTCCTTTTTCCCGTTACTTAACGTCACATTTACTTGCTGCGGCAGATAAAACGCAAGTGCTGTTTTGCTAATGCCGTTAGGTACTTGTGCCACCTGTACAGGATCAAGCTTTGTAACCTGAACGGCAGCATCCACTTTTACCCTCGCCTCCGCTTGTACCCCATTTGGATTTTGTAAACCAGCCGGAATATTTTTTACTGTACCAGCCACGGTAAAAGTCTGCTCCGCTGTATTGCTAGGGTCATACGTACTGCCATCTACATTCCATTCGATTGGCACCTGAGCCTTGCTACCGTCACTCAATTCGACTTCTATTTGTTCAGGCAAGCCTAGCGCTGCTTCTGTTTTTTTTGTACCATTCAAAACATTATTAATTGCTACAGGCTCAAGCTTAGTGATTGTACGTGCATCTTTGAAGGTAACATTTATTTTGGCCTTAACAGCATTGCTATTAGCAATTCCCGCAGGCAAACCAGATCGACTCCCCAAATTACCTAAGAATTGAACCGTATGGGCACTCGGATTGTTTTCGTCATAATCTCCATGTTCCCAAGAAACATCAACTGATTGGGTTGTACCATCATCTAGGGTTACATCTACGCTATTTGGTAACCCCAACTGATAAAAGCTTGTGCCATTTTCTTTTTCGAGAATGTCAGCTAACGGCTTCACACTTACAATCTGCTTTGCTGCCGATACCGTAATTTTCGCTGTCGCTTTCATATTCTTGGTGTTCGTTATGCCTTCTGGAAGAGCTGAACTATAAGAAGTTCCACGTAACGCTCCCTCGACCGTGAATGTTTGACTGTTCACCTCGTCAGGATTGTACTGGTCAAAGTTCCAGCGGACGAATAATTCTATTTGTTTACCGTTGCTTAATTGAACCATGACATTACTTGGTAAACTAAAATGATATGCAGGTGTCCGATTCAGGAAAGTTGATTCTGGAATGTCTTCTACCGATTCGATTTCGATCGTGGTAGCCTTTGGCTTTTGATCTGTTTCTTCTGGAATTGGTTGAGATGTTGGAGTGGGCACTGGACCTAGTCCTTCTTCATTCTGAGTTCCGTCGAGGTCGATCTGACTTTCACTTTCTTCAGACTGAACTGTTGAGCTGTCCACATCTGATTCTTTTTCAGTCTTAGGTACCTGGCTGGTTACTGTATCTAAAATTTCTTCGCCTTGAGTACCCGAGCCGCTTGTTATACTTTCACTTTTTGTCCCTAATTTAGAGCCATCCTTTTTATCCTCTACGGTCATTTGTTTCGCTTCTTGTCCGTCTTGTATCAGATTCTGCTCTACTGCCGCAGACACATAAGACGGTAACCCTAAAGACGTCAAAAGACTCGTAGAAACTAGAACATGAAAAATCGCCTTTTTCTGTATCATTTTGTTTACTCCCCTGTTTAATATCAACAAAGAACCATGATAATGATAATTATTATCAATAAATTTTAAACAAATTATTCAATATTTTTTAAAATCTGTCAATCCTTTTTTAGAAATGAAACTTTACATAGCACTTACCTTACCAATATGTATCAGTTCACCACTGATCTATTATTTACCGTCATACGATCAGATTTTGATATCTTCTTCTGCGCAAAAGCAGGCACGCGTTGAAACAATTGGTCTAGACTAAACAAATAGGTGTACGAACCGCTGAGCAATAAACCAAAAGCACTGGTATAAAGAACGAGACTAAGTAGATTCATGTTACCTGACAAAATGAAATTGATATGCATAAATAAACAAATCAGAATGCTTGGCAGCGTACATAAACCAACAATCAACAGAATGCCTATTACAATTTGGACAACCGGAATCACATAATTATAAAAATCAACATAAGGAATACATAAGTGCTTGATAAACTCCTTGTAAAACTCGGGCACATTCGGTTTCGTTAGCGCCGTTTCTAAATAGTCCTGTAAAAAGACACTCGGCTCCCGAAACCAGCCCTTATCAGTAATCTTGGTCACCCCAGCTAACAACCACCCTCCTCCAAAGGCCATTCGCATTAGAACAACAAGAAAGGGAAAAATGTACTGCTTGATAGAATGAGAAAAATTCATTCAGTAAGACTCCTCACTTCTTTTAATTGAAAACGATTATTATTATCATTATTTTGGTCATAATTGTCAAGGCTTGTTTTCCTTGCTAAATGAGGCCTCTTTTGCAATATTTTTGGAATATATTAGGCTGTAAAAACAAAGCGGGGATTATGTTTTCTCAAGCGATATATAGATAACGGAGTCATTACTCCGGGTATGGGTATGTTATTTTTTGTTCACTAGCCGTTTTATAAAGGGAGGATTACTTATCTAAAATACATGCTTCCAAATCCCTGAAAAATTTAATATTTAGTCTTTCGTTTGTATTTATATGCAACAAAAAAGTCGAGGCTATACAGGATGAATTTCCTGTTTTCCACTCGACTTGTCAGCAACAGATTAAGTATAAAAATTGATATTTTGAGCTTGCGTCACAATAAAAAACGGAAGTCTTTTATACTTCTTACCAATTACAAATAACTTCTCCTAACAATGCACCAATACACTTGCTTTTAGCAGTTAAGTATCACACGACTGGTCTGGGGTCTTTAATCAAAATCCCGCGCTTGGCATAAAAGCGAGCAAATTCTTCACAGCTAAGATGCACATTCTCCTGACTAGCAACTGTGTTGCCAGACGGATTGTGGAAGATGAGCTCCCGACGCTTAGCATCTCTTCCGAACACATACACCAGATGCCCCCCTTGGTTGGGCGGTGTCACCTCTGGCGTCCGAATCGTAGGGTGGACGGAAGCCATGTACACATAGCCCTGGTCAAGTAGATCATAAATCTCTTCAATGGGAGTATGCTCCTTCACCTCGGCTTGGAGCCCATATTTTTCGGCTATAAAAGACACAAACGGACGGTAGAACAAGCCTTTAATACTTCCATCCTCCTGAACCACATAGCCACCATAATCCCGGCACTGCTTCATCAGTTCAAGCGTTGAGATAATCCGATCCTGCCAATCGGCAAGCAGCATTTTTAAACAAGCCATCCCGCAAATATGGAAGCTCCACCGTGCATACTCATCCCGATCAATTGCTCCAGACAAGTGCCATAAGGGATCATCAGCAGGATGTAATTTGCCGGATAAAAAGTCCGATACTAACTGACGAGACTCCCATTGTGAAAAGTAAGGTACTGCCTTCATGTTCATCCCTGCTTTCTGTTGAAGCTGTTTCTGTTACTCTATTTATTTCATAGGGAGGGCTTCGGAAGCAACTGTATTTTTAATGGGCACTTTATTTTTATTATGTAATTTTATTTTTACTGAATTAAAATGCTGTTGTTGAGACTAAAGGTAACCATTCATCCAAAAGGGTAATCAATTATTTTTAAAAATTTCTTTCATTACTCTAAGGGACTATTCTTTTTTTCTAACGCATTAGAAAGTTCTTTTAGTACTTTTACAAGCTCATCATTTCCCTTTTGTTTAATGAAATTCCTTTGTCGAAGAATCTGAAGAATATTCAGCAAAAAATAAACGCCAAAGCTTATTAAAAATATCTTCAACATATACTCAACTATGAATATGATCATCTTCTCAACCACTCCTTGAAAAAAATAGATATATTAAGTTCCTCTGCAGAATATATAGCTGAACAAGCAGAAATGTAAAACGTCTTTCTCATCTAAGAGAGGCGCTTTTTATATTCAAAAATAAAGGGGCTACAGTTCCCTATCCTAATTTGAAAGGAATAAATCATGATAATAAAAGCACAAACGTCCGATTTTAGATTCAGACGTTTGGTTTACTTTTTATAATCTAAAGATGTTTTTTCAAATAGGGAAACATAGGTAATTTACTAGCTCTTCTTAAAACCTGCATTACCTTTTCCTTATTGGTGGTTCTCCCTTCAACGTGAAGAAGTGGAATCATTTTGGTACATAAGTCTTCTAAATCGGGAATGGAAGCACCAGCCTCTACAGCGGATTTTACATGACCATGATGCTCTCTTAGTACATCTAAAATCTGATTGGTCTAGTTCTCATTTAACCCTTCTGAAATAACATAATCCCACAAGGCAAACGTTTCTGGATCTACTGCAAACTCCCTCATCAAGTTTAGATAAAACTCTAACCTTTCTACCCTTTGTTCCAAAGCCTCTTTAGTCATTTGCTTTATCCCTCTTTAAGAGTTTTCATAACAAAAATTCAGCTACAACGCTGATGCAATCCTTTTTATATATCGTTAGGTGTTAAAGAGCGTACATTTACCCTTGCCTTTACAGCACTCCCTTTTGTTCCAGCAAATCTAAGTCTATACTCACCCTCGCCGTAATATTTATTGGTTTTCGGAACCACATACTCAACTACTTCACCAGCTTTCACAGGCTCGATACCCCAAATTTCTGTACCGTCCTCAGAAAGAAGTTCTAGCCGGAAACTTTTGCTCCCCGTATTCTCCACGTGTATTCGTAGGTGTGGGTACTTGCCATTATGAGAAGAGTAATCGAAGACAAAGGAACCTTGACCAGATTTATAACTGACATCCTCATCTTTGGCAATTGAAACGTAAGGCACTATTGCGTTTCCATCAATATTTCCTTTACTTGCTACAGCACTAGAAACCTTTGGCTTCGTAATATGATCAGAATTAACGTTAGTAGAAACTTCTTGTGAAACGGTAGGAGCAATTGGATGAGCGTTAGCACCAGTGACTACTACAGCTGTAATGAATAACGCAACAGGAACGGAATATAAATTTCTAATTTTTTTCATTGTTTTTATCTCCTTCCCTTTGTATAAGTGTATTTTACCAAAAATATAATCATTTTACATTATTAGGGATATTTATTATTCTAGTTATCTTCAATGAATAGCTGAACACGGCTCATTCATTCTAAAATGATTTCCGTCGTACAACTTATCACATGTGAGACAACTATTTTTTTAATGAATCAGCTTGGAGAGAAAGTGGACTAACTAAGTAAGGAAACAATTTGTTTGGTATTAAAGGAACAGGCTATATCTTGGGAGCTGGCTGATCGGTAAGGGTTGTAAGTAGAAAGGAACGGGAGGAATAGCAGAAAACGCTAAAAGAAGCTAAACCTCTATTATTGATATTATCCCCTTTTAGTAGACAGTAAGAAGTAAGACCCCTTACTGTATTAACTAGGAGGGGAATTTTCTATGGGGAAAATTAGAAAAACATATTCAAAGGATTTTAAATTAAAAGCCGTACAGCTCTATTTGAACGGTGAACAAGGGTACAAAACACTTACAAGGGATCTCGGCATTAGTGATCCTTCTATTTTAAGAGGATGGGTTAATCATTATAGAAAGGAAGGTATACAGGGACTAGATGAAAACCGCGGGAGAACAAAAAATCCTCTTAGAGGAAGACCACGAACAAGGCCAGAGAGTATGGAGGAAGAGATAGTTCGATTACGCGCAGAGAACGAATTCTTAAAAAAGTGGCTAGGTCTAGAAAAGAGGTGAAACCGAAAGATAAACGCTGTTTTTTCGAGCTTATTAAAGAATTGTCTAAAAAGTATTCTATTACTTTATTGTGTAAAATTACGAAAGTATCTCGTAGTGGTTTTTACAAGTGGCTTTCTCGTGAGAAACACCCCACCTCAAAACAATTGGTAAATGAAAAATTAAGAAGAATGATCATGGAGTGTTAAAAGAGGTCAAAGGCATTTACGGGTATCCCCGAATAAAAGTGTGGTTATTTAGAAGGTACGGATTAAAAGTCAATCATAAACGTGTATATCGCATCATGAAGGAACTTGGGATACAAGCGCTAATCCGTAAAAAACGAAAATTCTTTGGGCGCAAAGAGAAGGTTGTTATCTCCGAAAACAAGCTGAATCGAAATTTTTGCGCCTCACGGCCAAATGAGAAATGGGCTAATGTTATCGTTTTTTATTTTTCCTATTTACAACTATTATTCATATAATGACAATCAGAATGACACCAAGAATTATTAAACCAGAAACGCCGAATCCTGACATTGGGTTCTCTCCTCTCAAAAAAATAGTTACTTTCTAACATAATATAACTATTTTATACGTATTTTGTTTTATTTTCCAGTACCTTCAAATTTCAAGAGTTCCTGAATCATTTTTTACAGTGCTAGATGGAGTGATTGTATAATAGGCAACTAATGTTTGGCGGTCAAGTCAAGCATTCCTGCGAGTATGCCCCCTTTTAAAAAGCATTAATTGCAAAACGATTTTATCTCAACTCATCCTTCAAAGGTACAATGACTTCATCTAACGTCTTTCTCCACTGACGCTTCATTTCTGGTCCATATTTTAACGGTTTTGCATCTGGGTGTACGGCTTTAAACTTATCAAATTGCTTGCTGTCAATAATTCCCCCGATATTTGGAATAGGCTCTGATCCTATTACATATTGAACAGCAGATGAATGCAGCTCTCCTTCATCCACAAACCAAGCTTTCGCAAATTCTCCAATCGCTTTATTATAGGATTCGGTGAAGAAACGTCGTTTCACTACAAAAGTATCTTCCTCTGAATTTATTTCTTTGGCATCAATGGCATTTAAAATCGCACGGTATACCGCTTTAACAATTTCTGATTTTTTCAGTTTTTGAAGTACTTTTTCGATCTCGTCACGGATATTCTGATTATTGGCTGAGTACGTTTCTAATAATCGGTCAATATAGGTTGAGTCAATATCATAGATCTTAATCGCATTTTCTCCATAGAATTCAATGTCTGAGAAATCTGGTCCTCCTGGTCTATCACCGTCTCTTTCATCGACTAGCGATCCCTTAACCGTGTTGTACACGCCAATATATTCTTCTAAGGTCTTTACCTGATCTTGGAGTGCTTTTGATTTCTCCATTTCATCGTTATAATCATCATACGTAACTAAAGCTTCGTAGGAATTATTTAACTCTTGAAAAGCTTTCACAAATTCAATCCGAGTTTCAAGTGGAGAGTGCTCGTCAATGTCGGTTGGATTTGGCACCAGTTTTTTCAATGTTTTATGAGCCTTTTGGAATCGTTTCTTCGATTCATCATAAGTTGGATAAACAAGATTAGATTCCTCTTGTGCTTGAGAATATAACTTCGTCGCCTCTTCTACATTATGTTCCATTGTCGAAGGTTTTCGGAATGTTACAATCAATCCTTTTTTCTTTCCAGGATAGGTACGATTGGTCCGAGAAAAGGCTTGGATCAAATTGGCATAACTTAAATTTCGATCCACAAATAACGTTTGAATTGTGGGTGCATCGAATCCAGTCAATAAGCGATCCACAACAATAACAAGGTCAATTTGTTTCCCAAATTCTTTGAATTCTGCTTTCTTACGAGCTAAACGATTGTTGATATCACCATTATATCGTTCAATATCTTCTATCGACCAAGCTGTATTATAATAATCGTTATAGTCCTTAATAATTTCTTTCATTTCATCTTGAATTTGTTTGGAATTATCTTCGTTTTCTTGTATCGAATAGGTGACGGCAATCCGAGGGAAGTCCGGATCTTCAATCGTACGCCCTGTTCGGATCGGATGTCCAGCAAATTCTTTCGTCAACCATTCTGGATCTTTGGTCATTTCCTTGATTGCCTTATAGTAGCGTTTCGCCATATCAATGGAACTTGTTGTTAAGATGGCAGACTTTTGCGGGCGACCGTTTTGGAAATCAAATTTGATATAGGCATTATCTGGTCGAAAAATCTTATGAATGACTTTTTGAATATGATCATCACTTTCGAAAGTAGATGGTTCAAGATATGATTCCTTCTCTCTTCCATCCATTTGATCGATCATATCGTTAATTTCATCATTACTAAAATTGGCGTATTTTTCATTTAGACGAAGTTGATTAAAAATATAATTATTTAATGATGTGGGTTCAATCGTATCTTCATGCTCTACTTGGAACCCTAAAACAGCGCCATCATCTAATGCATTCTTAATGGTATAAGTGTGCAAAACTTCTCCATATTGATCACGAGTGATACGAGCTAATTGGCCTTTAGCTTGTTTTTTATTTTCATTAAATATCGGCGTACCTGTAAAACCAAACCATGTAGAATTTGGAAAGAACCCCCTAATCACTTCCATCCCTTCAGCACTTAACGCACGATGACACTCATCTACGACAAAGACAATATGTTGCCCCAGCAGTTTCTTAAAACGTTGGGTGCCTTTTTGTTCTTCTTGTCTTTGAGCATAACGCAAGGCAGCTTCCAATTTTTTGGCGAGTGGTAATAATCACTGTATTGGAATTGGTATCAGATAGTAGAGTATTACTCAGCTCTTTCGCACTTTCGGTTCCGACAATCAAGCTATTAGACTTGGCATTATCAGAAGAAATACCGGTATTAAACTCGGAAGCAAATTTGGTGAATTCTATCGTGGTTTGATTATCCAAGTCTTTTCGATCAATGAGCATTTGGGCAACCCATTGATTAAGAGTGTCACGTCAAATCGGCGATCACGATCATCAATGTTTGCCTTTTGTTTCGCAATCTGATGAACAACTTCATATGTAGAGATTCCGCCACCAATGTCTTGATTGGAATACAGCACTAAAGACATCGAACCTAAAGATACATCTTCACGTTCAATCGTAATTTGTTCAAATTGAATTGAAGCAAGTCAGTGCCAAAGATGGCGTATTCCAAGCCTATAATCAAATTAAGAAATACGCAGAAGAAGGGTTGTTTAGAAATAATATCTTTTCTACTCTTCAGGTGTTCGTCATTTCCAACGAACAAACGACTCGCTATTTTGCCAATGCGTTGCCAAAAGACATACATAAGAAATTTGTCTTTAGTTGGCGGACAACGGACAATCGAAAAGTAGAAAATCTCTATGAATTTGTGAAACAGGTCTTAAATATTCCAGATGCACATCGCTTGATTGTCAATTATACAATTGTGAGTGAGGACCAATTTGCATACTCTTGAGCATTTACACCAGGTTGTCCGGATCGTTGAGAAGTTATTTTAATAAATTCACTATTCTAGGGTGTGTACGCAAACCTACTTGAGCCAGACTCGATGGGTATAATGTATTAATTATTCACGAAATTCACACTTGTATTCCCTTGCCCTTATATACATTCTGTATTACAAATAAACTCACAGAATTCTATTTACGCATCGTTCCGACCAGAGTGTGACCTACCCCTGCTCCTATGGTTCGCATGATGTAAATACAGGCTCCTGCGAGCTTTTCTGTAAAAAACTTGCCGTTACTTATGATAGGGTTCACCTTAACGGATCTATCGGCGAAAAGTAAGAAGGAGCTGCCACAGAACATCTCATTCCAGCAAAAGTAGTTTTAGCTGTGTGTCTATGAATAGCGTTTTCGCATTGGCTGCTGTTCATTCGGACTCAGTACCGCCAGTGTTTATTACGCCTCTAGGCTCCACCAACATGATATGGCATTCCTTTTCGGCGAAAGGCTTATGATCGGCTCCCCCCGGGACAATAAACATCTCACCCTTGGAAATTTTCACTTGGCCATCACGAAAAGCAATGAACATCTCTCCTTCGAGCACAATAAATACCTTATCCGTCCCTTGATGCTCGTGCCACATAAAATCCCCAGCAATCTTAATGAGCTTAAATTGATAGTCATTTATTTCAGCAATGACTTTCGGAGACCAGAGATCGTTGAATGTAGATAGCTTCTCATTCAGATTAATAGCTTGGTAATGCATATATGAATCCCTCCTCATTTTTCTCGCCTTTTTAGAGCTTACGCAAGGCACTTGTTATATTTTGTAAAGCGTATTCGATAGCTAATGGGCCACCAGTAATAGCGGACACATCCATTAAATGAACATTTCTTTTCTTAACGGCATTGAGATTATTCCATACATTGCTTTGTTTTAAGTCATTCATTAATTTTTCCTTTTTGGTAATGTCACCGATAAGGAAAATATGGTCTGCTTCAACAGTTGATATTCCTTCAAACGTAGTAAATTTATTAGTCGTACCTTTAAATATATGGTCTGGTGTAAGTCCCAGTCCCTTCTCTTTATCAAACGCAAGTATATAGACCGGATTTCCTTCACCTAGGACATTAAACGTTTTTCCATCCCACGACAATATAAGGGCTACTGACTCTCCTTCAATCGATTTTAATGCTTCGCGCCCAGTTGTGATTTCTTTCATCATTTTATCAATGACTTTTTCCGCTTCATCTTCTTTTCCAATAATCTCGGCTACTGTACGGAGTCCATATTGCCAATCGTCATAGATGTCCTTGGATTTTAACGTAATGACTGGCGCAATCTTTCCTAGTGAATCATACATTTTTTCATGATTCTCAGTTGCTAAAATAATGTCAGGCTCTATCGATAGGATTTTTTCAATATTAGGTGATAATTTTTCTCCTAATTCATCAGCAGAATCCAGCTTTCCTTTTAAATAGGTTAAAGAAGATAGATACTCTTTTTCAGTAGAAGCAGCAGGCGGCTCACCTAATGCAATTAGTATTTCAGGATAAAAATACCATAATGAAGCAATATTCTCTGGTTGTTTCTCAATAACAATTTCTTTACCTAAGGCATCCTTAAATGTTCTTGGCCATTCAGTTGTATCTACCTTACCTGCTGTTGTAGATGCGCCTTCTGTCGTTGATCCTTTATTTTCAGCAGGTGTTTCATTACAACCTCCCAGTATGCCTGCTACTAATAACATGGAGATTAGCAGGCCTTTCATCTTTTGCATACGAAAATTCCTCCAACATCATGTTATCTTTCGTTTGCCATTAGTATAGAAAAGGAATGTTTAGATGAGAATGGATGCCTGTTGAAATTAGCATGGATTATTGATGAACTTCTCTCGATATTCAGTAGGAGAGATACCAAGTTGTTTCTTGAACACTCTACTAAAATAAAACGGGTCAGCAATTCCAACCGTTTGCGCAATTTGTTGTACAGACGCTCCACTTGTAAATAGCATTTCTTGCGCCATGTTTATACGATGTTTTAATATG
Source organism: Brevibacillus laterosporus LMG 15441 (assembly GCF_000219535.2). Taxonomy (NCBI): domain Bacteria; kingdom Bacillati; phylum Bacillota; class Bacilli; order Caryophanales; family Paenibacillaceae; genus Brevibacillus; species Brevibacillus laterosporus. The sequence continues at coordinate 229,011 of NZ_CP007806.1, read as the reverse complement.
TATTCCGCTGGTCCCATACCTGCATGTCTTTTAAATACATAAGACAGTCGATTTCGATTCACGTTATGTTGTTCTGCAAGCGATGCTATTGTAAGGCTTTGATCATAGTATTCATGAATATAATGAGATACCCGTTCGAACAAAGTTTGTGATTCACAGCTATTCTGCCTATTCACAACACATAATAAGGTTTCATTCAGTACATCACGAAACAGCATTTCGGTCTGAAACATCGATATGCCACCAGGCTGATTATACACATGCCAAAGGCGCATAATTAATTCAATCAGACGAGGAGATTGACCCGTTGATAATTCAAAATGCTGATGGGAAAAGCTTGTCTCTTCTAGTTCTGAGTTATATATCCGGTATAAAACAAGGATATATTCCCAGTTTGTGTTACCGAACATTTTTTGAGCTAGTTTCATTCTTGCACCGCCATGCACAACTTTTCCTGGCGAAAAGATATAAGGCGTTCCATTAAATTGAAATTGTACCTTCCCTGTAAGTGGAAACACAAACCCAGGAAAAGAATCTGTATATTCAGCGTAAGGTACACCTGGATTTTTCGCATATCGATATACTCCTTCTACTTGAAAAGGAATGTGTGCCAAATGCTCCGCTAACTGATTAACATCGATTTTCACGTTGCATACCTCATTTCAATAGTCGTTTGCCAGTAATACGTAAGATCGATCGTTGTACATCCTGTGCAGCTTCTTGATCAGAAGCAGATGAGGACTCTTATTTATTTTACCATTATTGATAACGATTATCATTGTTAAGCTGTGCGGACAATAAAAATGCCGCACCCGCTAATGTTCAAACAGCGGGTAACGGCAAGTGTAAAGATAACTTTTCTGCTCACGGAACTTTGGACCAAAAAAAGACATCCTATTGGACGCTTTGGCTAGTTTTTTTCCTCCGACAAATATTGTTCAAGCTGATCAAAGGTCCCCCCGAAGCCCTGCTTCATGGAATCGAACATCCCCTCAAAGAAGTTGCGCTCTTCTTCAGTAGCATTGATCGGTCGGCTGTAAAGGGTTATTTGGGTTGTACCATTATTATCGCTCATCGTTACCTTATTTCGGATTTCGAGCGGGATCAAATCACTGAATGGAGGCCTGACAATGTTTCCTGCCTCATCCGAAAAGCAGTTGATCCAGACAATCTTCTCGGGAGCCTTGATCTCCTGGTACACAAATTTACCCCACATTCGACTGCCACCAGGAGCTTGCATACTGTAGTGGAAAAATCCGCCCTCACGAAAATCGAGATGCTTTACACTTATTTCAAACCCTTTCGGCCCCCACCAGTGCTTCAGGTGCTCTGCTTCAGTCCATACTTGGAATACAAGTTCGCGTGGCGCATGAATCTCACGCGTTATTACTAACTCTTTGCTTTCCGAGTTGGGCGTCATATCGATTCCTCCATCAATCAGTATTCACTTTTAATTTATTATAAGTGCTTGGACGAGATGCCGTGCCCAACCGCGATTACTGACACCGCCAATATTATTAAACAAAGTTAATGCCTTTAAACATATCCACCCAGTTAAATATATAAATCTAATCATTACGGACTTTATTTCAAGGCAACTACTTTGTTAATGCTTGTAAATACTTGCCGTTACTTATGATAAGGCTCACCATACCGTATCTAAAAACATAGCTTGTTATAGGTAGAAGGTAGTTATTACTGTTTGAAACTTTAATAATAATGAAGAGGCTACACTTTGTTGGTTAATCTTACAACTAACACACAGAGCTTATTTAACACAAGTAAAAACGCCCGAATTTTAAGCCATTCGGACGTTAAGTTTACTCATATGAATTATCAGGAACCATCTATAGAGACTTCATTTTATTCTATAGCTCTTGCCAACCACCAACATAAGTACCATCACCACGAACTAGTAATTCTCCTTTAAGGCTTATATTTTGCAAATTAATTATGTCTCTAATTCCCCAACTTAATTTAGCATTAACTATCGCTCTTACGTTTTTGCCCTCTGGGTCATTATAATAGTTTTCGTGATCAAGATGCCAAGCATTCAAAATATTACTCGTTTTCCACTTTGTATAAGGATTTTTTTCGTACCATGTAACTTTTTCTTTTTTGATTTTTACTTTTTGATAAAGGGTATAAGTCCACAACTCAACCCCAATTGCGCTTTCTAATGTATAGGTCGTGTAACCGGTAACTCTTTCTTCCTTCTCCTCTTTTGCTTGTGTACTTATTCCTCTATTCGAGCTTGGTTCAGTAGTCATATGGGTAGTCACTCTGATTTTACTTCCATCCTCAAATTCATGAACTTTTATAGCTTTTTCTCCATCAATCTTTCCTGATGTTTTTAGTCCCCCTTCTGCAAGAGCTTTTTTAATCTCTTCAGCTCTTAATGCCTGTACTACTGTTCCATCTCTGTTTAGAGCACCAGTTTCCATTAAAAAGGATAATTCTTTTGTATTTTGAGGAATAGTTTGTTTTGTTTCGCTTTCTGTTGCAAAAGTCGGTTGAACTAAACCAGTAACTAACACAGCAGACAATGCAATAGAACTAATCAACGATTTTTTCATTAAAATACACTCCTTATTTTTTATTGTTTATTTGGAACAAAGTGGTAAAATGTTTTTGAGGTGATGTTAACGTGAAAGCATTTTTTTTTAAACCGAGCGTTTTAGTTTTTTTAATAATTCTAATTACAGGAATTATTAATATCGCTCCAACAGATTTTTGGATGGCTTTTTTCAAATTACTTATTTTTTCAACTGTAATTGCCCTAGTTATTGAATGGATAAGCTCATTCTTTAAAAAAAGGTAAGATTCTTGAAACCTTCACTTCTGTGTATCTATAATGTCATCCTCGATAAATGAGACACCCATGTTGTAAACCTCCTAGAGGTCTTTAGTGAATAGCTGAACCACGGCTATATAATTATTACCCCAACAGGGTTTCGTATAAGTTTTCCGTACAGCTTACTCTTAACGACCAACTAGTGTCTAATCTTCTCAAAAATTACAATGTACTCATCTAATTGCTGACTCATTTGAAGTACGGCAGGGTGTATAAATGAGCCTTTTCTGTAATACAACATCTCTAATTCTTTACGGAGGAGTTCAATAAGCTTCTGTAAATCATTTTCGAGTTGAGAATTTTCTGTTTTCATATTCTGTAAGTGAGTGGTAAAATGAACTTGAGTAATATTTTTTGTTGCTCAAGATAGGGGCGTTCCGATGGTGTCCAAACTAACGGGAACGCTCCTTTTAGTTAACAATTCATATAATCCGATGGCGCTACCTCCTTTCTTCCTCCTATGTATTATTTTACCATTAGTTGCAGGGACTACCTTTATTTTTTTCTCGAAGAAACGCCTTTACATCTTCCTAAAAAATAGAACTCCCCATAAAAAAAGACGCTATTTTAAGCGCCTGAAAGTTTCAAATAATTAATGACCGGGGTCTCCTGTATATACTTTGATATGTCCTGAAACTATTTGATTCTCGGTTTGCCTTTCTATTGAAAATAAAAACGTCAATGACAATGAGGCTAAAATTATGGATGTTGCTACTACTATCTTTTTCATTACACTACCACCTTTTTATCATTAGACTTCTTGTTGATGACATTATAAACCTCAACCAACTTCCCTAAAAGGTCTAAATCAATTGGTTTCTGATATAAATAATGTATTGATAAAATTTCGCCTATAGTATGATGGATATCTTCATTGGAGTTAATTTGCTCATAAGAAACCATACTCCTTAAATAAGAGGATATTGCATCATTATATTTTCCTATTTCGACTTGCCAAGCGCCTTTTAGTTTAAAAAATCTTCCTATTTCTCGATGTTTGTGAGGTGTTTTCACACCCAAGCAAATTGACTTTTCTTCTGTATCTAATAATGTCTGTATTGATTCTAACTCTCCCAACTTAAAAAATGATTCCATCAAGTCATTTAAGATATGAACACGAGTATCATCTGTAGCCTCTAATAAACACTCTTGAAGAATTGGAATTGATTTTCCATACTCACCTTTTCCAAAATATATGTTAGCTCTTATGAATTTAGAACGCTCCTCAATGAATGTATAATCTAAACTTTCCGACATTTCTAAATGCTTCTCTGCGGACTGAAAATCTCCAGTATGAATAAAAGAGTTGATCATTGCATAAATTACTCTTTGCTTAAGCATACTTGTCCCTAAATCTAAATTGTATCCTGTTCGACCAAGTTCAATGCATCTGTCATATTTTTTTATGTTATGAGCATGTAACGACATTCTAAAATAGAATATTATCTTTTCTTCTTGGGAAAGAAAATCAACATAGTGCAGAACTTCTTCTCCTACTATAAACGATTCTTCCAAACGTTTTAAATCTTCTCTCTCAATTAAGTATTTTTGATATAACCCTTTGGCTATGTAATAGGGCAGTCCATGCACTCTGGCGTACGCAACAATAGTGGTATAAAGAGTTACCTTTGCATCGTTGTTCGTACTAGTGTTTGCAAGTGTATACAAAAAGTCTAACGATGAGCATGTTTCTTTCCTAATGTTTTCTAGGAATTTGATTGCTACTTTATTAATCAAAGAAGGATTGGAAATTTCAATAGCCTCTGATAAAAAATCATCATATAATCCATAACGGCGTTCTACCTGGATGCTATATTCAATTATGTCTTCATAAGGAATTTTTAAAATATCTGCGATAGGTTTCAAAGTCCTCAACTCTGGACTTTTTGTTTCACCACTTTCTATTTTAGAAATAACCCCTTTACTGATCCCAGTTACTCTGGACACTTCTGACAAACTGATGCCTATTTCCACTCTTTTTTTCTTTATCAGTTCCCCCAATGTTGTGAAAGTTAAACTTACACTCATATTAATCCCCTTCCATAATTTATATATAAACCTATTAATTCCTTTATTAATATTAACTTGATTCTAACTTTATTGTATATTTTTGTAAATAACAACGAAAAATAATAGATTGATTTACTTTTTTTTATGAAAGGGATATTGAAAGTCGAGGATTATTAATATCTCTAATAAAATATATCTTTCAACAATGGGTATCAAAAAAGAGGAGTACGGACTACGTTATGATGACATCTGTCAACGTATTGTAAATTCAACATCTAGGGTGGATTTATGGAAGTTTTCATCCCCATATTCGAATATGCACATGCTGAATGGATGTAAAGTATCCCCTTCCAAAGGCTACTAATCCAACAACTTTCTTATACTGACCAACAGATAAGTAAAGTAGAAGCTAACATCAAAAATATATCATTCTCTTTGAGAAAGACAAGATTTCTTCTTATATCGTTAAAGAGAAGCTTGCGGTATGAAAAGGAACTTGCAACCCTCAAAGAAACAAAGGAAACCGTCATATATGAATTATCCAAACCTACGATAAAAGAAGTTTCGGTAGATTGGATACAAAACATTCTTATTAATTTCTCACAGGTACTTTTTTAACGTATCACCTGAGAAACAAAAAGATTTACTGCACTCGATTATCAATCGTATTACAATAAAATTTTCTAACAACATTAAAGAGCATTTGTCTTCGATACATCTCTCCCCATAAACTTTGTGCCTATTTATGATACGGCCCTCCGTAATGTATATAGGCACAAAACCAAATTCGACCATAGGCTTGAGATATCCTAATACGATTAGAGAAATCAACCTGATTGATCTTATTTAGCTTTCTAATTGTTCGGATTCGCTTCCCAATTGTTTGAATATTAATCACCCCTATGTATAGTAAAATCCCGGTGACTTTATAAATCACCGGGACTGAACAAGCGGTTCATAACTTTTTTTACTGGTTCGTGACTTCTTTTATTGGTTCACGACTTTTTTGTTACCAGACAAAACCTCTATCTAAAATCCAAACCCTACTCCACCGTCACACTCTTAGCCAAGTTCCGTGGTTTATCCACATCCAAGCCACGAGCTGTAGACGCAAAGTAAGCAAGCAATTGCAATGGAATGACAGTTAATACAGGAGACAGGATCGGCAGTGTGCGTGGCACATATACCACTTCATCCACTGTTTTCTCCAATTCTGTATCTCCTTCAAACGCGAGACCTAGCGTGTAGGCGCCGCGGGCTTTGACCTCAACGATGTTGGAAACCGTCTTGTCAAATAGGTCTGGCTGGGTAGCCAGTGCGATCACTGGTACATTCTCTTCAATGAGAGCTAGGGTACCGTGTTTTAGTTCACCCGCTGCGTAAGCTTCGGAATGAATGTAAGAAATCTCTTTTAGCTTCAGGGAGCCTTCCAGCGTCACAGCATAGTCGAGACCTCGTCCGATGAAGAACAGGTTTTGAACATCCTTTGTTACAGAAGTAGCTACCTTGCGTAGACCCTCTTCCATTTCTAGAATGTTAGCTGTTTGAGTTGGAATTTCTAATAGGTGATCGACAATCTCAGCGATTTGTGCATCTGTTTGTGTGCCTTTTACCTGTGCAAGATAAAGCGCAAACAGATACAGAGCCAAGCTTTGGCATGTATAAGCTTTTGTAGAAGCAACCGCTACCTCTGGGCCTGCCCAAGTGTAGATAACCTCATCTGCTTCACGAGCTACTGAGCTTCCTACTACGTTGCTGACTGCCATTACTTTAACGCCTTGTTTCTTCGCTTCACGCAGAGCCGCGAGTGTATCTGCTGTTTCTCCTGATTGACTGATAACAACCACTAACGTCTTATCTGTGAAGATCGGGTCACGATATCTAAATTCTGAAGCGATCGCTACCTCGACAGGAATGCGTGTCAGCTTCTCAATGACTTCTTTCCCGATTAATCCAGCATGCATCGAAGTACCGCATGCTACGATATACATTCTGTCAAAAGTAGCTAACTCTTCTGGAGTCATTTTCATCTCAGGCAGTAGCACACGCTTGGTTTCCAAATCAATACGGGAGCCAATTGTATCTCGCATTGCTTTTGGCTGCTCATGAATCTCTTTTAACATAAAGGAGTCATAGCCGTCCTTCTCTGCTTGCACCAAGTCCCAATCCACATGGAAAATGTCACGCTCCACAGGCTCGCCTGTCTCTGCCACTGTCAACTGGATGTTATCGCGAGTTAAAACAGCCATTTCACCTTCATTTAAAATGTACATATCACGCGTATGCTCCAAAATAGCCGGGATGTCAGAGCCAATAAACGCTTCCCCTTCACCAATACCCACGATGAGTGGACTTGCTAAACGTACCGCAATTAATTTATCTGGTTCGTGCTCTGTCATGATACCAAGGGCATAGGCACCGCGCATTTTTTGTATAGCCTTACGCACTGTAGCTACGATATCGCCATTATATAGGTCGGACAATAGATGAGCGATGACCTCTGTATCTGTTTCAGACAGGAACTCATATCCTTTTGCTATCAATTCTTCCTTGATAGTCAGGTAATTTTCAATAATCCCATTATGAACAACTGCAAATTTATGCGTTTTGTCTAAATGAGGATGAGAATTTTCATCGGAAGGCTTTCCGTGTGTTGCCCAACGAGTATGGCCAATTCCAGCCATTCCCGCTAGCGGTCTGTCTCTTAGGCGCTCTTCTAACGTAGCAATCCGTCCCTTGGATTTTGCATGATCCAAACCTTGCTCCGTCATTACTGCTACACCTGCAGAGTCATACCCACGATATTCCAGCTTACGCAGACCTCCAATAACGATATCCTGCGCCTGTTTACTTCCAATATATCCAACGATTCCGCACATAGTAATAGAAACCCCTCTCTAATGGACAGGGGTACGACCCAACTGAATTTGCTAACGGGGTGTACCCCCGTCATTCCTTTGCAAATTTTTATCTATAAGGTAATTGTGAACATATCATACTCAGATTTTGTCCATAAAGTTGCCCCTATGTTTTGTAACTGAGCTTACGGTCCTGATACATGACCGGGAGGCATCCGCCGAACATTTCGATAAACCTCCACCTCGTCCACTGTGCTCCATGTCGGGCAGCCACAGTGCTGGCGCTTTTAAAAGATATCTGTGATCTTGAAAATGAAAATCCTCTCTCCCCTCCTTTTTCTGATATTCAAATCCTTTCTTACTTTAGCACAGCTTTGTGCGGGGGACAATATCTCTTTTCCGCTATGACCCTCATAAATTAATGATAAATGGCTAAGATTTCCCCACACTTTATGTTATGTAGGTGTAGGTATGAATGTGTTACTCAAAAAATGTAGCGGAAACGATCCCCTTGTCAGGGTTCAAAATCAAAAGCACATAAAAAAAGGAGCAGACATAAGCCGCTCCTTTTTTCTACCATTACTTTTATGCTAATTCCTTTTTAACAACCTCTACGATTTTTTGAACCATAACCTCTAGTTCATCAGCATCTGGCCCTTCTGCCATGACACGAACGATTGGCTCTGTGCCTGATGGACGAACCAACACGCGACCATTGCCCTGTAGACTTTCCTCTACCTCTTTAATCGCTTGCTCAATAGCTACGTTGCCATTTAGCTTTGTCTTATCCTCCACGCGCACATTTACTAATAGCTGCGGGAATTTCGTCATCATCTGTTTTAGCTCAGACAATGGTTTGCCTGTTTCCTTGATGATGTTAAGCAGTTGCAAACCTGTTAATAAGCCATCCCCGGTAGTATTGTAATCTAGGAAAATAATATGCCCAGATTGCTCTCCACCTAGGTTATAGCCTCCACGAACCATTTCTTCCATTACATAACGATCGCCTACAGCTGTGCGTGTACTATTAATGCCTTGTTCCTCCATTGCTTTAAAGAAGCCAAGGTTAGCCATTACGGTCGTTACTACGGTATTGTTGTTTAGTTTGCCCTTATGCTTAAGAGCACGCGCACAGATAGCCATTAAATAATCGCCATCCACCAGCTCACCATTCTCATCGACAGCTATACAACGATCTGCATCTCCATCAAAGGAAAGCCCCAATACAGCCTTATGCTTCACAACCTCTTCCTGTAAGCGTTCTGGATGTGTTGATCCGCATTGATCATTGATGTTGATACCATTCGGGCTTGCACCAATCGTAATTACATCTGCCTCTACATCTGCAAATAATCTGGCTGCCAAGGAAGAGACCGCTCCATTAGCGCAATCCAAAACGATTTTCATGTCCTCAAAACGCTCATTTACAGAACTTTTGAGATGAGACAGGTATTTCTGGCTGCCTTCCAGATAATCGATTACAGTACCGATTTTGTCCCCTGTAGGGCGCGGTAACGTATCCTCTGGAGTATCCAGATATTTTTCAATCTCATTTTCGTCTTCATCTGACAGCTTAAAGCCATCGTTACCAAAGAACTTGATTCCATTATCCTCAAATGGATTATGTGAAGCAGAAATCATGACACCTGCATCTGCCCCTAAAGCTTTGGTCAGATACGCTACGCCAGACGTAGAAATTACTCCCAAACGAACTACTTCTGCACCTACAGAGAGAAGACCTGCGATTAGAGCACTCTCCAGCATTTGACCAGAGATACGCGTATCGCGACCAATAACTACCTTTGGTTTACCTTCTTCTTTGTGTCTTGTCAGTACGTATCCACCATCTCGACCGATCTTAAAAGCCAATTCAGGTGTAAGTTGCGTATTAGCAACCCCACGTACGCCGTCTGTTCCGAAATACTTCCCCATCCTTGTCCCTCATTTCTTTCCTAGTACACGTAATAGGCTATGTTCCTACTGTTTTTTTGTGATTTCTACCGTGACCTGATGAAGTGCATTCGATGCTATCTTGAGATAATCTGGTAAATTGTTATTGTAAACCAGCGGGATCTCATGCACACCTACAGGCAGCGAGCTTACATCTGCTACAATTTGAATGTCATTTGCCGTGAGGTCTTTTAGGATGTTAGGAGCACCGATCACATCGAAGCTTGCTGTGCTTAATTCCTGTCCATCCGCTGTTACAACTTTGGCAACCAAATCTTCAGCGAGTCCAGTTACCCTTAATGGCACGTTCTCCAATTTTTTGGTTTCAGATGGCACTATTTTCAGTGTGACATCTAACGTATCTGGGTCAACTTTTACCACTTTTGGCGCCAACGGCATTTTTAGTTGAAGTACCCGATCTGAAGTAATATTTTTTAAATCAATTGATGGACCCGAGTAGATATCCATAGGCTTAATCACTTCATTTGGTCCGTATACCGTCACCTCTTGCGTGTTCATGGTGATACTAGCCAAACTATATCCATCTGGCAGCTCATTCGTCAAGTTTAATTTGAGCGGCACCATTTTGGACGGACTTGTCACCGGTATACTTACTTCAGCTACTAGCGGTGAGATTTCTGCGCCCGTCATCAGATTTCCTTGCTTGTCATACACTTTTAATTGGGCATTACTAGAAACAGTATCTATCGCTCCATCTACATTGACAGCAGCTTTTACTACGCCAATCTTCTTAACCTGACTCGCTGGAACAGTAACCAGTACGCGGAATGGTTTTACGATAGGCTGTTTTAACTCATACCCATCCGCTGCCTTGCCAATTTTCTCGACCTGGACATCCATTTCAACGGTTTGTTTTTCCTCTAATGTAACATCAATATAATCCGGTGTAATGGTCACTTTTGACCCATCGGGAAATCCGCGCGACTGTACCTGCAAACGATGCACTCCACTCGCTAAACCTCTAGCGTCTATAAATACCTCGTAGTTGTCAAAAATATTATATTTTAGAAAAGGATTGTTACTCTCCACTGCTACCTTAACCGATTGTAATTTGTTCGTAATCTCAAAATTATCGGCGTCATAATAAGCTTTGACCTTTGCACTCTCGATAATTCGAGTTGGCTGTACTGCTTCACTGGAATTGCCTTGCTCTGGCTCTAAGTTTACGATCATCCACAACATAATGGCCAAAAGTAGGGCAATTCCGCGGACAAACCAATGACTGTTTAACCATCTATCCATTTTTTCGCCCCCATTGCCAACGACTTGCCATGGATTTACTCTTCGCTTGTGGAGAGAGTCTGCTCAGCATTTTTTGTGCTAATAGCTCTTCGGTCAAGTTCCGCGTTATTTCTCCGTTGGTCGTTATCGAGACGTTACCTGTTTCCTCCGACACAATAATGGTAACACCATCGGAGACTTCACTCATTCCAATAGCGGCTCGGTGTCTTGTTCCAAGCTCTTTAGAAATGGAAGGATTCTCAGATAACGGCAGATAACAAGCTGCTGCTAACACCGTATCCTTACGCAAAATAACAGCTCCATCATGCAGAGGAGTATTCGGGATAAAGATATTGATTAACAACTCTGACGTGACTCGACCATTTATGGCGATTCCTGTTTCCACGTAATCATTTAGCCCTGTATCTCGCTCCACTACGATTAGAGCTCCAATACGGCGCTTAGCCATATATGTCACAGCCTTGCCGACTTCCTGAACCATTCGTTGTACGCTGTCTTCATCATCATTCGAGTAAGAGCGGGAGAATAATTTACCTCGTCCAATTTGCTCCAATGCACGACGCAGCTCAGGCTGAAAAATAATGACAACCGCTAATACTCCAAACGTAAAAGCTTGGGACATCAACCAGTGCAGGGTACGGAAATCAAAGTACTTGCTGAGTAACCAGGTAACGATAACTACCATAATTCCTCGCAAAAGTTGTACAGCACGAGTTCCGCGGACCAGCATGATTAGTTTATAAATCAAGTACGTGACTAAAAGAATATCTATTCCGTCACGCAGTATGTTCACGTAGTTTAAATACCCCATACCGCCGCCTCACATTCCTACTCCAATACTATCCAAGAATTCTGATTGGATTGTTTGCGGAAAAAAGCACGGCTTCTCATGCCGTGCTACTTCTCTTTCTTCTATTTTCCCCTAATGAGTCAATGGAAGCAAGTCATTTCCGATATTTTTCATTTCATACCATACCCAATCGAAAATCATTTCGATGGATTCTGTATCTCCTGCCACCTGAGCCGTAGAAGCTAAAAAGACTCTGCCATCAATAGCTACGACATTTCCCTTAACTTCACCTTCTACTTCTACGCTGCCATTGCGGACAATCAGGTCTCCCGTTAAGGTAGTCCCAGCCGGCACGACAACTACATTACGCTCTTTATCTATCTTTAGCTTATCCATATTAGATGATGTGATTTGCAGGGTGTTATCCCGATCAATCCAACTGGTAAACAAACTTCCTGTCATAAGAACAAAAAAGACTGCCGCTGCCGTTACGAATGGGTGGCGTCTCATCCAGTTTCCAAAGCTCTTACGCTTCGCTACCGGAGGCAACTGAGCCATAACGCGTGCAGTAAAATCACTTGGTGCTTGAATATGGGAGGCACTCTCCACATAGGCAATTACTTTTTGCAATTGTTGTAAATGTATACGGCATTCTTCACAGTTTAGCAGGTGCTGTTGAAGACGTTGATTCGATAGTTGATCGATATCTTTATCCAAAAACACATGGTTAAGCTGCTTCGCTTCTCTGCAATCCATCTGAATACGTCTCCTTTCAATTAAAATCGCAACTTATTTCGCAGTGCTTCTCTCCCACGATGAATTCTCGTTTTAATCGTTGTAATTGGTAATTGCAAGGCATCGCTTATTTCCTGCAATGATAAATCCTCAATGTAACGCAGCACCATGATAGACCGATACTTAGGATTTAACTTGGTTAGTGCGGCCTGCACCGTTTCTTGTAATTCTTGTACGACGACTTTTTCCTCAGGGGTTTTCTCATCGGAGGCTAGTCTGGAGTACCAATCTAGCCCTTCTAAATCTCCGCCCTGCTCTTCATCTAAAGAAAATTGTGGTTTTTTCTTTCTTCCCCGGTCAATACACAGGTTAGTGGCAATACGATATATCCACGTTGAAAAACGATAATTTTCATCATAGGAATGCAGATTGGCATAAACGCGCAAAAAGGTTTCCTGTGCAATATCTTCAGCCTCTTGGCGGTTGCCAACCATTCTGAAAGCTAGCTGAAAGATTTTATCCTTGTACATTTCCACCAGTTCCGCAAACGCTTCACGGTCATCCCGTTTCGCTCGTTCTACCAAGCGTCTCTCTACAAATTCCATGCCATCCTCCCTAGAATGTAACCCGTCTTCTAATACGAACTAAAGACGATTTAGTTTCAAATTTTACTGTTAAAGTTCTGCGGAATTTTTATCTTTTTATTATATAGGTAGTTTACCTTTTATTCTTGATTAAAACTGTGTGAAACCAGTCTTTATGAAAAGAATTTTATCATCATGTATAAAAAAGAACATAAATAAGCTGTTTTGTGCTATTTCCATACTATTAACGAAAGAGTAAGATACAAAAAAATATTCAAAAAGGAACGCGCGCTTAATTATTGTTACATCTTGTACCGTATTATCCATGTAAATTTGTATACAAAAGCGATTTTGCAGTACAAGCATCGCTCCGTCTATCACTCCCGAACTTTTGAACTCCGTGTACAATGGGTTGGTTTTTCAAGCCAGTGCCAAAACTCACCCTTTGACCTACCTCCACCTTTTCCAAATGTAAAGGCATCATGAAAAGACAATTGATTGGCTTACTTTAAGTATATAAGATATGAAACAAATAAACAAAAGACAGGAGAATGGAAGATACTTTTCCATCTCCTGTCTTACTCTTACAAAAGCTTATCTCCAAATACGGAGCTCATTAATGCAACCGCCACAGCAGCTGTTGCATTTTGTTGATCGAGAATAGGATTTACTTCTACAAATTCGGCTGAGGTTAAGACATTCGCTTCAGCTAAAATTTCCATAGCCAAATGCCCTTCTCGATACGAAATGCCTCCGATAACCGGTGTTCCTACTCCTGGAGCATATATTGGGTCTAAACCATCTAAATCCAAGCTCAGATGAACCCCGTCTGTTCCTTCTGTAACATATTCAATGGTTTCTTCCATAACACGGGTCATACCTAAGCGATCGATTTCGTGCATCGTGTATACTTTAATACCAAGTTCCTTGATTAATTCACGTTCACCAAGATCCAAATCTCTAGCTCCAATAATGACGACATGTTCTGGCTTTATCTTTGGACTATATCCCCCAATTTTAACCAACGCCTCATGCCCAATTCCCAACGAAGCAGCAAGTGGCATACCATGAATATTCCCAGAGGGAGATGTTAGACCTGTATTGATATCCCCATGAGCATCAAACCAAATCACACCAAGATTCTTTTTTGTCTGCGCAACCCCTGCAAGCGTTCCTAACGCTATGCTGTGATCTCCTCCTACAACTAAAGGAAACCGTCCATTTTCTATTTCTAGTGCCACCTTTGTTGCAAGTCTTTCATTAGCCTCTAACACCTGTTGTAAATACTTATGATTGTCAGTCTCTTCGAAATTTTCAGGTCTAATTACAGGAATATCTCCCAAATCCTTCACTGAGTATCCTAAACCCTCTAAACGCTTTACTACCCCAGCATACCTAATAGCGCTAGGTCCCATATCTACACCGCGACGATCCGCCCCTAAATCGAGAGGTACACCAATCAATGATATTTTTTTATTCATATGCGAGACTCCTTCCTTGGCGAAACAAAGTCTTCTAGCTTCTTAAGCTATATTGTAGACGGAAATAGGGCAATGACTCAACTCGACATTTTTTTGCATAGTTATGAATTTATTAAACAATTCATTAGCAAACAAAAAAGCAACTCAGATCAACTGAGTTGCTTTTCCTGTACTATTATGGAGCGGGTGATGGGAATCGAACCCACGCGACCAGCTTGGAAGGCTGGAGTTCTACCATTGAACTACACCCGCATTATGCATGGTCGGGAAGACAGGATTCGAACCTGCGACACCTTGGTCCCAAACCAAGTACTCTACCAAGCTGAGCTACTTCCCGACAATATGGCGTGCCCTGAGAGATTCGAACTCCCGGCCTTTTGATTCGTAGTCAAACGCTCTATCCAGCTGAGCTAAGGGCACATATATGGAGCGGACGACGGGTCTCGAACCCGCGACCTTCGCCTTGGCAAGGCGACGCTCTACCAATTGAGCTACGTCCGCAAACTAAAAATGGTGAGCCATGAAGGACTCGAACCTTCGACCCTCTGATTAAAAGTCAGATGCTCTACCAACTGAGCTAATGGCTCCCAATGGCTGGGGTACCAGGATTTGAACCTGGGAATGACGGAGTCAAAGTCCGTTGCCTTACCGCTTGGCTATACCCCAATAGGAATGGTGGGGAGAGACGGATTCGAACCGCCGAACCCTGAGGGAGCAGATTTACAGTCTGCCGTGTTTAGCCACTTCACTATCTCCCCATATGATGCAAAAATTTGCATTTTTAAAAACAAATGGTGGAGGATGACGGGATCGAACCGCCGACCCTCTGCTTGTAAGGCAGATGCTCTCCCAGCTGAGCTAATCCTCCAGATAAATGGTGACCCGTAGGGGATTCGAACCCCTGTATGACAGCGTGAAAGGCTGCTGTGTTAAACCGCTTCACCAACGGGCCATATATGGCTCCTCAGGACGGACTCGAACCGCCAGCCTACCGGTTAACAGCCGGTTGCTCCACCATTGAGCTACTGAGGAACAATATGAAAGAATTGTTCTTTCAAAACTAGATAATGAAAGTCAGCATAAAGGCAATGTGGATAAGTCCTCGACCGATTAGTATTCGTCAGCTCCATGCATTACTGCACTTCCACACCGAACCTATCAACCTCATCGTCTATAAGGGGTCTTACTAGCTTGCGCTATGGGAAGTCTCATCTTGAAGGGGGCTTCACGCTTAGATGCTTTCAGCGCTTATCCCGTCCGCACATAGCTACCCAGCTGTGCCACTGGCGTGACAACTGGTGCACCAGAGGTGCGTCCATCCCGGTCCTCTCGTACTAAGGACAGCTCTCCTCAAACTTCCTACGCCCGCGACAGATAGGGACCGAACTGTCTCACGACGTTCTGAACCCAGCTCGCGTACCGCTTTAATGGGCGAACAGCCCAACCCTTGGGACCTACTTCAGCCCCAGGATGCGATGAGCCGACATCGAGGTGCCAAACCTCCCCGTCGATGTGGACTCTTGGGGGAGATAAGCCTGTTATCCCCAGGGTAGCTTTTATCCGTTGAGCGATGGCCCTTCCATGCGGAACCACCGGATCACTAAGCCCGACTTTCGTCCCTGCTCGACTTGTAGGTCTCGCAGTCAAGCTCCCTTGTGCCTTTACACTCTACGAATGATTTCCGACCATTCTGAGGGAACCTTTGGGCGCCTCCGTTACTCTTTAGGAGGCGACCGCCCCAGTCAAACTGCCCACCTGGCATGGTCCTTCCACCCGATAAGGGCGGCAAGTTAGAAACTCCGTACATCAAGGGTGGTATCCCAACGACAGCTCCACGAAGGCTGGCGCCCTCGCTTCACAGCTTCCCACCTATTCTGTACATGATGCACAAAGTTTCAATACCAGGCTACAGTAAAGCTCCATGGGGTCTTTCCGTCTTGTCGCGGGTAACCTGCATCTTCACAGGTATTATGATTTCACCGGGTC
>NZ_CP007806.1:142500-207500 GCF_000219535.2 Brevibacillus laterosporus LMG 15441 | reverse complement strand
GTTTTACTCGATCCCTTTTTGGTGGTGCAAAAAGCGCCCCAATTGAACGAAATGATAATACACCAAAACGAATCCCCAACCCTGCTGCAAAAAGGATAGCAACAATCTCAATAACACCGTGTGGAAGAATGCCATATACAAGCATTTCCCATGTGCTGAGCCCTTTTGGATTGGGCACTGTTAATATATATCCAAGTACAGCACCGTTCATAAATAAACCCCAAATAGGGAAAACGGCAAAAAACGTCCCCATCCCCAGCATCATGATCGCCGCCATTAGGTTATTCATAAAAATAACTCTTATGGTTGCAAAAATATTATTTTCCAACTGGAGCCCTTGAGAAACTTCTCTGACCTGTTCAATCATTTTTTCCAAAATCGTACTTAAACTAGCCGAATTAAGCATTCCAACAATTACACCTGCAAGCAGAATAAAGAGAGCAATTCCAAAATATTTGCGTGTTCCTCTCCAAATGTCACTAATAAAACCCCTCACTATACCCACTCCAATCTTACTTAACTATCCATTTCATTCATTTTACCTTTTTATACACATAGATGCGAAAGAATAACCTTTTCCAAATTGCATAAAATGTAGGGGGACAAACTGCTAAAAGGAGGTAGCTTATCATTATGAAGTATATGTTCGTAATCAGTTCTAAGAAGTTAAAACAGTTTTTTATTATTTGTATGGCCTTAATTCTTGGGGCAGGCATCGCTTATGCCGAACGTGACAGCTTGCATGTTTTCTCCACCTCCGTTGATAAAAACAAAGGCCCACAAGCCATTTATAAGGTGGATACAAAGGAAAAAAAGGTTGCTCTGACATTTGACATTAGCTGGGGAGAAACGCGGACACAGCCCATTCTCGATATTTTAAAAGAGAAGAAGCTCGACAAGGTTACCTTTTTCCTCTCTTCTCCATGGAGTCAAAAGCACCCTGAAATGGTAAAGAAAATTGTTGACGGCGGTTACGAAATTGGCTCGCATGGTCACCGGCATGATAATTATAGCCGTTATTCTGAAGAACAAATGCGGACCCAGATCGGCAAAGCTGATACCATTCTCACTGAGCTAACAGGGAAAAAGCCTAATTTAATCCGTATGCCAAATGGTGATTTTGATAAACGGGTGCTTCGCGTAGCAAATGACATGGGCTATATGGTTATTCAATGGGATACCGATTCTCTTGACTGGATGAATCCCGGCACGGATCGAATCATCCAAAGGGTTGTCTCAAAGGCCCATCCCGGTGATATTATTCTGATGCATGCAAGCGATTCCTGCAAACAAACTCATCTTGCCCTACCGGTTATTATCGACAAATTACGGTCTCAAGGATATGAATTCGTGACCGTATCTGAATTAATTTCAGGATCAAAAATCAAAAGCGAGGAAATTAAGTAATTCGTAAAAAACAAAGCCTATGTCCTAAGCAAAAAGCTACTCCCGCACAGATGGAGTAGCCTTTTGTTTGTCATAAGTAAGATATGTAAACCTTGCCTAGATTAAAAAGATTTCGACGTTTTTGTTTTTGATTTCTTCGTTTGCTCCGTTCGCATAGTTAAGCGATGTAGTTGTAAAATTTGCCAAACATTACAGAACAGCAAAGGTACCACCATTACAGCAATAGCTTTAAAATCATCTTGCTTTAAAGCAGGCAGCCACTCAATAGCCGTCACCACAAAAATAAAGAATACTGTAGGTACCCATGCCGTTGGATTCGTCATCTTTACTTTCGCATATGCCGTTATTAACGCTATTGACAGCAGCAAGACAGGTTCAACAAAGTATGGAAGCACCGAGCCCCCTTGTCCAAAAGCAATATACCGTAAATAAACCATGTCAAAAAAAGCAAATAATATAAAGAAAATTTGGATATTCTTTCGCAAAGCCTTGCTCTTCATTGAATTTAATACAAGGTAATTAAACATCATATACGCAAAGAAACCCATTTGAGCTACAATGCTAGTCGTTAAACCTAACAACAAATTCATCAATAGTCCCATAAAAAAATTAGCAATAGAACCATGGTATAAATTTTCCTGGGTAACTAACCCCATAAGCATTCCGCCGATACCACCCAATAACAGTGTTGTACCGAATAACCATCCATAATTACGCAAACTCAAGGCTGGTCCCTCCTTCATTGGCTCCTAATGATTTTACCATGCATGCAAGAAAATTCTAGCGTAAGAAAACAAAAAACTGCACATTTTATAAATAGCTGAGGACTGTAAAAGGAGGGTGTTCCCTGCTAATGTTAAACAAGCATGTCTTTGTTGCCCTGATCCCTGTGATTACATGTGGTCTTCTCTTATCAAGCTGTGGAACAACGTCACAAAGCCATTCCCAGCCTGATTACAAATCCACCAAGACGATGGTTCTTGATATTTTGCAAACGGACGAAGCAAAAAAAACCATGGAGTCCATGATGAAAGACGAAAGCTTCCAAAAAAATCTCATCATGAATCCCGAGACTGTGCGTACTACGCTTATCCAAAGTATAGCAAAACCGGACAATCCACACATCAAGCAAGCATTTAAAGATCCCAAGTTCACCAGTACCTTAGCTAAATCCATGAAGGATGAGAATAAAAAGCTGTTAAAAGAGCTTATGAAAGACCCTGAGTATCAGCAAATGATGCTTAGTATTCTCAAGGATCCCGATTATGAAAAAAGCTTACTTGATTTGATGAAAACCTCCGCCTATCGTAAACAAACGATGCAAATCATGAAGGATAGCTTAGAAAGCCCCATGTTTCAAGCAGAGATGCTTAAAATCATGACGAAGGCCCAAGAGGATATGATGAACCCTCAGAATTTAAACGAAGGAAAAAAAGGCAAGAAGAAAGAGAAGAAAAAGAAATCATCGGGTGGATAAAAAAAGAAAGAGGTGAGCTTATTCTCACCTTTTTCTTTTTTTTATCGGGGCATACTTCTGTTAAATCTTTGATGCTGTTGGTTATTTACATAGTCGATCGACATCTTGAGCAAGCTGCATATAAATTTGTCCAATAGCGTTTTCGGTTTTATAAATGGATGGAGAGTATTCAGGCTCCTGCGGATGATTCTCTGGTTGGCCAAGCGGGATTTGAGCGATCAGAGGACAGGATAGGGTTTCTGCTAGCTTAGAACCGCCTCCCCGTCCAAAGACATACTCTTTGGAACCATCCTTAGCTTCATACCAGGCCATATTCTCCACGACCCCCAAAATTTTATGACCTGTTTTCATTGCCATAGCTCCCGCTCTTGCTGCTACAAATGCTGCTGTAGGATGAGGCGTGGTCACAATAATTTCTTTGCTCTGCGGGATCATGGTATGAATATCAAGTGCTACGTCACCTGTTCCTGGGGGTAAATCAAGCAAGAGATAGTCAAGGTCTTCCCCCCAGTGTACCTCACTGAAGAAATTCCGAAGCATCTTGCCCAGCATAGGACCGCGCCAAATGATAGGGGAGTTATCTTCAACAAAGAATCCCATCGACATTACTTTTACACCAAACTTCTCTACTGGCAAAATAGTCTGTCCAATAACCGTAGGGCGTTGCTCAATGTTCATCATATCTGGAACACTAAATCCATAGATGTCTGCATCAATAATTCCTACTTTTTTACCTAAACGTGCTAGTGCGACCGCTAAGTTAACTGTAACTGTAGATTTACCAACTCCACCTTTGCCAGAGGTAATCGCAATAAATGTTGTCTTTGAATTTTCAGCAAGGATAGGATGCAAAACATTTGTCTGACCCGGCCCCTGTCCTTGGCCCTGAGAAGCTGTAGCCTGCCCTCCACGCAATTGTTGGCTGAGTGCAGCCCTTTCCTCTTCTGTCATGGCTCCAAAGCGAACATCGACCTGCTCCGCGCCCAATGCACGAATCGCTTGCACCACGTCATCTTGAATTTTTACCTTTAATGGACAGCCAGATATGGTAAGCACTACTTCCAGAGAAACATGCCGTTCTTCAATCGCTATATTGCGAATCATATTAAGCTCTACTAAACTTCGATTTATCTCAGGATCTTTAACGTCACGCAATGCTTCGAGAATTTTCTCTTTCGTTAGCATGTTGAATCCACCTCGATTTTCTAGTTGGGAAACAGGCTTAGGGGTACGCATATACCCGTTGCCTAGTTTAGTAAATCACATGGTGTTCCCTTGCTGTTTCCTAATTTTTGCCCTCATTATAGCATAGTTACAGACTAAACAAGCACACCCAAACTATGGTGCGCTTGTAGCTGTGCTCTTTTCTCCCGCATAATGACGCAAGATTCCCTGATAAATCGCGTTTGCCATTGCTTTTTGATAATCTGCTGATTCCAATTTTCTTGCTTCTTCAACATTGGATAAAAAACCCACTTCCACAAGCACTGATGGTGTCTTTACTTCCCGAATTAAAAAAATATCATCCGTCTGCTTGGGGCTTCTATCGGTATTTTCTAATACACGTTTAATTTCATCCTGAATGAGAAAGGCCATTTTCTTACTTTCTTGAAAACCAGGGAAGTAAAAGGTTTGGGCGCCTCTCCACTTCTCCTGCGGAATGCTGTTTAAGTGAATGCTAACTAAAAAATCAGGAGCATTGTCGTTAATAAATTTCACTCGATTGCGAATATCCTCCGACTTTCGTTTTCTTAACTTACTAGCACCCTCTGATGACAAATCCCTATCATCTTCACGCGTCATGATTACATAAGCTCCTGACTCCTGCAAAAAATCACGTAAATATAGACTGATAGGCAATGCCACATCTTTTTCAACCACTTTTCCATCCTTACTTACTGCACCACCATCCACGCCACCATGACCCGCATCAATTGCTATTACTGTCCCTGCCAAAGGCAATGTCCAGGTGGACCAAGAAGAATGTGCGGGTAACTTGTACGTAAATATAATGACCAGCAGAAAGCAGGCGAGTACCCACCCTACTACTTTTTTAGTCACTTCGACCGCCCCTTTGTCCAATTCTCTTCTTCATCATATGGATTAACATGGACAATTATGACGGGGTTGTCTATAAAAGTCAGACGGGAAAGTATGCGGATTGATGTCAACCTGTAACGGCTCTAATGTGGGGGCTGTTCATAGCATGGCGTGATATGGAGATGATAAAGAGATCAACCTTTTATAAAATGTGCACCTTAACTTACTGGAAGGAATGCTTACGAATGCCAAAGCCTATTGCCATACCTGATCTTTCAACACGACCGTATAGTCTGAAGGTGGAGCGTCTAATGGATTTATCACCAGATGTTTTATTTCATGCGTGGACGAAGCACTTTGATCGTTGGTTTGCAGCTCCTGGAACTGTATGGATGAAAGGGGAGGTCAACACTCCCTTCTTTTTTGAGACGCAATTTGAAGAGGAACGTCATCCTCATTATGGAAGATTTCTCAGACTTGAGCAGGACTGTCTGGTTGAATTAACCTGGGTCACTGGGGGTAAAGGGACAAAGGGAGCTGAAACAGTTGTCACGGTTGAGCTTGAGTCACATAGCAATGCTACACTGCTCCGTCTTACCCATGCCGGATTTCCAGATCAAGAGTCCAGAGACCAACATGAACAAGCGTGGCCACTTGTGCTTGAGCAGCTTAACAAGAGAATGACAGCACCAAGTAGCTAATGAACAAAGAATTTCTTCGAGGAATAACATGAGTATGGTCAAATTATGGTCCAGACATGACACTACTTGATCAAAAGAAAACAAGCCCCAAATCAATAAATGATTTGAGGCTTGGATCCTTATGATAACAGTAAAATTAACGTTTAGAGAACTGAGGCGCGCGACGAGCCGCTTTAAGACCGTATTTTTTACGTTCTTTCATACGAGGGTCACGAGTCAAGAATCCAGCGCGTTTAAGAGCACCGCGAAGTTCTGGATCTGCTTTTAGCAATGCACGAGCAACACCATGACGGATAGCTCCTGCTTGACCAGTTGTACCTCCACCACCAACGTTTACTAAAACATCATAGTGACCTAGAGTTTCAGTAAGAACTAGTGGTTGTTTTACGATCAGCTTTAAAGTTTCCAAACCAAAATAATTATCCATATCACGCTTGTTGATCAGAATGCGACCTTCGCCTGGTACCAAGCGAACGCGTGCTACGGAGTGTTTACGACGACCTGTACCGTAGTATTGAACTTGTGCCACGAGTCATTTCCTCCCTTTTATTAGCCGCGAATTTGCCATGCTTCTGGTTTTTGAGCAGCATGTGGATGCTCAGTACCTGCATATACTTTAAGTTTTGAGAACATTTGACGTCCCAAGCTGTTTTTAGGAAGCATACCTTTAACAGCCAATTCGAACAAACGATCTGGGCGTTTGTTCAACATTTCACCAGCAGGAGTTGCTTTCAAACCACCTGGGTGCATGGAGTGTCTATAGTACATTTTATCAGTAAGTTTTTTACCAGTAAGCTTGATTTTGTCAGCATTAAGAACGATTACGAAATCACCAGTGTCAACGTGTGGTGTAAATTCAGGCTTTAGTTTACCGCGTAGGATAGATGCTACTTCGCTCGCAAGACGACCAAGAGTTTGGCCTTCAGCGTCAACGATGTACCATTTACGCTCAACTTCTTGCGTTTTCGCCATATATGTGGTACGCATGTTTGTCCCTCCTAGATATCTTGCCGTTCAATGTTAAAGGCCAAAGCTGCAACGGTGAACAACTTTACCTTGTGTATCCTAATTCGTACTAACTCAATTTTCAATCCCGGGGCTAGAGTGGGGCTAGCGGGTATGAAAATACCATTAGTTATCATACTATATAGATCATGTGAGAGTCAAGGAAAACGAATGGGCTATTCCTTGTAAAATACTTCCCACATTGTAAGACCATGGGGAGGTGCTGTCTGTCCTGCCAATTCCCGATCGCACCCTGCAAGAATACGAGGAATATGATCTGGACTTAGCTTTCCTTCTCCAACATTGAGCAAGGTTCCCGCAATGATTCTTACCATGTTATATAAAAACCCGTTGCCGCGACAAATAATCCAAAGAAGTGTTCCTTCTTGTTCAATTTTCACGTCATAAATGGTACGCACCTTATTCTCCACATGCGTCCTTGCAGAGCAAAAAGAAGTAAAGTCATGCGTTCCTATCAAATGGGTGGCAGCTTGTCTCATCGCTTCCACATCTAGCGGATAGCGAACATGCCAAGCATAGCGGTGGCGAAAGATGTCTGGCACCTGAGTATTGTTGATACAATATCGGTATTCCTTCTCTCTAACGTCAAATCGAGCATGAAAGGATGGCTCTACCTCCTCTATTGTTTGAATGACAATTGAGTTAGGTAGCTGATTATTAAGAATCCAACACCATTTTTCTATGGGAATGGTTGATTTGGTATCAAAGTGAAAGGTTTGACCCTTGGCATGAACACCTGCATCTGTACGACCAGACCCGTGAATTTGAATCGTCTCGCCAGTAATGCGCATAATGGCTGCCTCAATCTCCCCTTGAATGGTTACTTGTTCAGGCTGAACTTGAAATCCACTATAATCAGTTCCATCATAGGCAACAATACCTTTTAATCGTTTCATGTTCTCCACCATCCTACAACTACCACAAGAACCAGCATAAATAACAACAGGATGCCGTCTCGATAACTAAATTGCAATTGACGTAATTTTGTACGTCCAATATCCCCACGATATCCTCTTGCCTCCATTGCTAATGCTAAATCCTCAGCTCGGCGAAATGCACTAATAAACAGCGGAATCACAATAGCAACCATGGCTTTCGCCCGGCTCAACAGTGTTCCACTATCAAAATTAGCACCTCTAGCCATCTGTGCTTTCATAATCTTGTCTGTCTCTTCCAATAGCGTCGGGATAAACCGAATCGCAATGGAAAGCATGAGCGCCATTTCATGAACAGGAAGACCCCATTTTTTTAAAGGGCCAAACATTCGTTCTACCCCATCCGTCAGATCAATAGGTGAAGTGGTTAAAGTCAGCAATGAACTGATTACAACCAATAGTCCTAATCGCATCGACACAAACAAGGCCTGACGCACACCCTCCTCTTCTATGCTGAACCACCCCCATCTTACATACACCTGCCCACCTTTCGTAAGCAAGAGTTGCAAAATGACGGTTAGCAATAGCAGGAACCAGACTGGTTTTAAGCCACGAAGAATATAGGAAAGCGATAGTTTCGACATAAACAAGCATAGCAAGAGAATAGCTACTAAGAATCCGTAGATTTCCGCCTTGTTCGCCATAAAAACAACCATAGCAAATACAATAATAAATAGAAATTTACTTCTCGGATCTAGGCGGTGTACAAAGGAATCTCCGGGTATATATTGGCCGATAGCAAAATTTTGTAGCATGCTCATTGAACATCCCCCTTACCTTGCTTGAGTAGATCAAGCAGATAGGAGGATAAATCCTCTTCTTTGTATAAAGAGAGCGGCAATCGCTTATTGTGTGGAAGCTTTTCATTTAATCGATGAAGAAAAGAGACTGTTTCAGGTACATCTAAAGCTAATTCTTGCAAAGCAGCTTGCTCTTTAAAAATGTCTGTAGGTGTACCCTCCATCGCGATTCTTCCTTTAGCCAATACCAGAAGATAATCAGCATACCGAGCAGCTTCCTCCATACTGTGGGTAACCAGTAAAGTAGTGAGCTTTTGTTCTCGATGAATCTGATAAATTCCTTCTAAGATGGCTTTCCTTCCAGCAGGATCTAGTCCTGCGGTCGGTTCATCTAGAACAAGTACTTTTGGTTGCATGGCCAATACCCCTGCAATTGCAACCCGGCGCATCTGTCCCCCACTTAAATGGAAAGGAGAGCGATCTTTAACCTCATCGAAAGAAAGTCCCACAATTTCAAGCGATTCTTTTGCCCTTTGATAAGCCATTTGTTCGGGTAATTCATAATTTAGTGGACCGTACATCACATCTTTAAGTACAGTTTCTTCAAAAAGTTGATGTTCCGGATATTGGAACACGAGCCCCACCTGACGGCGCAAATTACGCGTTTTTTTCGTTGTCGGAGTAACAACCATCTCGCCGACCCGCACAGTACCCTCTGTCGGCTTAATTAAACCGTTCAGATGCTGTATCAAAGTTGATTTTCCGGAGCCGGTTTGGCCAATAATACCTACAAACGAACCCGATGGGATAGTAAAGGAGATGTGCGAAAGTGCCTCTTTTTCAAACGGAGTCCCTTTTCCATACAAATAGGTCACATTTTCAAAAGATATTTGCATAATTCGTCAACCAACTCCTCTTGATCCAGTACAGTCTGAAGTTTTATACCTTGTTGCCTTAAAGTGTGACGAAGCCTTCCTGCAAAGGGAACATCCAGACCAATAGCCTTCAGACCCTCTACGTCAGCATACACTTCAACAGGAGTACCATCCGCATAAATCTTCCCCTGATCCATCACAATAATGCGATCAGACTCTAATGTCTCTTCAGGAAAATGCGTAATGTTAACGATTGTGAGCCCTTCTTCTCGGTTCAACCGGTGAACCAATTGAATAACTTCTTTCCTTCCTTGTGGGTCAAGCATAGCTGTGGCTTCATCCAAAATAATAATGGACGGGCGCATTGCCAGAATTCCAGCAATCGCAACACGCTGCTTCTGCCCACCAGATAGCCGTTGAGGCTGGCTTTTCAGGTAGGCTGTCATCTTAACCGATTCTAAGGATTCGTCAATACGCTTACGCATCTCAGTTGCTTCAATACCAAGGTTCTCAAGCCCAAAGGCTACGTCATCCTCGACGATCGTACCAACGATTTGATTATCTGGATTCTGAAACACCATACCTACCTGCTGTCTGATGTCCCATAATCGTTCCTCATCGTCAGTAGAAAATCCTGTGACCGTCAGTACCCCTGCAGTCGGTACCAACAAAGCGTTCATAAGCTTTGCTAACGTCGATTTGCCAGAGCCGTTATGTCCAATGATTGAAACAAAAGAACCTTCCTGAATAGAAAAGTCTATACCTTTTACCACGGGGGATGCTTCTGCTAGCTCCGAGTGATATTGAAAAGAAAGCCCACTAGCCTGAATCATGTTAGATTGTTCTTTCAAAGTCCTCACATCCCTCGTCACAGGCAAAATTACAAGATGTTTTTGGAACTAAATCTGGATAAAAGAAAAAAGGGTTGAATCAGAACCCGGCAAAACCAGACCCTGTCCTCACCCTTTCTCTAGCAACCAGTTACTATTCAACTAATTCGATATAAGCCATTGGTGCAGCATCGCCACGGCGAGGACCAACTTTAAGGATACGAGTGTATCCACCATTACGCTCAGCGAAACGTGGTGCGATATCATCGAAAAGTTTTTGAACAGCTGTTTTGCCTTCCTCAGTAGCAACTTCGTTACGAACGAAAGCAGCTACTTGACGACGTGCATGAAGATCACCGCGTTTTGCAAGAGTGACCATTTTATCAGCGATAGAACGTAGTTCTTTCGCTTTCATTTCAGTCGTTTCGATGCGCTCATTGATGATAAGATCTGTTACCAAATCGCGGAACAGAGCTTTACGAGCCGCAGAACGACGTCCAAGTTTACGGTATGCCATGTTCTAACCTCCTTCTTTCTGGTATGTTGTGACTTAATATGCATCAGCATTTCACACCAGATTTGACCCTCTCCCAAGACAAGGAGTGGATAGTAGCATCTGTATAGATAACTATGCTAAAAGCTCTTAGTCGTCGTTACGTAGTCCTAGACCAAGCTCTTGAAGTTTTTCTTGAACTTCTTCTAAAGATTTACGTCCCAAGTTACGAACTTTCATCATATCTTCTTCAGACTTCTGAGTTAACTCTTGAACCGTGTTGATACCAGCGCGTTTCAAGCAGTTGTAAGAACGAACAGAAAGATCAAGCTCTTCGATAGTCATCTCTAAGACTTTTTCTTTCTTATCTTCTTCTTTTTCGACCATGATTTCAGCATCTTTCGCTTCGTCAGTCAAACCAACAAACAAGTTAAGATGCTCCGTCATGATTTTGGCTCCAAGGCTAACAGCTTCCTCAGGGCGGATGCTTCCATTTGTCCAAACTTCCAATGTTAATTTATCATAGTTAGTCATTTGCCCTACGCGGGTATTCTCAACCTGATAGTTAACACGTTTGATTGGAGTGTAAATGGAGTCAATTGGAATAACACCAATTGGTTGATCCTCAGATTTATTGCCATCTGCTTGAACATACCCACGACCGCGCCCTGCTGTCATGCGAATATGCAGACGACCGCCATTTGCTAACGTTGCGATATGCAGATCAGGGTTTAAAATCTCCACATCACTATCAGCACGAATATCTCCTGCTTTCACAACGCCTTCGCCTTCAGCATCAATCTCAAGAATTTTTTCTTCATCAGAATGGATCTTAAGCGCAAGACCCTTGATGTTGAGGATGATTTCAGTTACGTCCTCCACTACTCCCTCGACAGTCGAGAATTCGTGTAGTACTCCGTCAATTTGAACAGAAGTAACCGCCGCGCCTGGCAAAGAAGACAGTAAAATCCGTCTGAGTGAATTGCCAAGGGTTGTACCGTAACCACGCTCAAGGGGCTCAACGACGAATTTGCCGTACAAGTTGTCGTCGTCTAACTCCACAACCTCAATTCTAGGTTTTTCTATTTCTATCATTCTTAACAAACCCTCCTTCAAAACGTCGAAATTCAAGGGTGGGCCTAGGGACCCACTCAGGAATTTCTTTCGGCGGTTTACCGTTTGCATGCATGTCAAGCCAAAAAAGCAGAATCTACCATTCTATTATGGACAAGTTCTGAGCTTTATAAACCCGACTACACGCGGCGACGTTTTGGTGGACGGCAGCCGTTGTGTGGGATTGGGGTAACATCTTTAATCATGTTAACTTCCAAACCAGCAGCTTGCAATGAACGGATAGCAGCCTCACGACCAGCACCAGGACCTTTAACTAGTACTTCCAAAGAACGCATTCCATGATCCATTGCAGTTTTTGCTGCAGTTTCAGCAGCCATTTGAGCTGCGAATGGAGTGCTCTTACGGGAACCTCTGAAGCCGAGGGCACCAGCACTGGACCAAGAGATTGCGTTGCCATGAGGGTCTGTGATCGTAACGATAGTGTTGTTGAACGTAGAACGGATATGTGCTATGCCAACTTCAACATTTTTACGATCGCGACGACGTGTACGAGTCGCAACTTGTTTTCTTTTAGCCATGTTAATTTACCCTCCTTTACTTCTTCTTGTTCGCTACTGTACGACGAGGACCTTTACGTGTACGAGCATTTGTTTTAGAACGTTGACCACGAACTGGTAAACCACGACGATGGCGGATACCACGGAAGCAACCAATTTCCATCAAGCGTTTAATGTTAAGAGAGATTTCACGACGAAGGTCCCCCTCAACTTTGATGTTCTTGTCGATGAATTCACGAAGTTTGTTAACTTCATCTTCAGTCAAATCACGAACACGAGCATTAGCATCTACGCCAGCTTCCGCAAGAATGCGTTTGGAAGTAGAGCGACCGATACCGAAGATATAGGTAAGTGCGATTTCCACTCGTTTTTCACGAGGCAAGTCGACGCCTGCAATACGTGCCATTCTTCTAAAGCACCTCCTTAAATTTATCCTTGTTTTTGCTTATGTTTTGGATTTTCACAAATAACCATAACGTTACCTTTGCGACGGATAACTTTGCACTTTTCGCAAATCGGTTTTACCGACGGTCTTACTTTCATGGTTCTTGCCTCCCTTTTCTAGGGGTTAAAATTATTTGTAACGGTACGTAATACGCCCGCGAGTTAAATCGTAAGGCGATAGTTCGACAGTTACCTTGTCTCCAGGAAGAATACGAATGAAGTGCATTCGAATTTTTCCAGATACATGTGCCAATACTTTATGTCCATTTTCCAGCTCAACACGGAACATTGCATTTGGCAATGGTTCGATGACGGTACCTTCTACTTCAATTACGTCGTCTTTGGCCATTGGCTAGTCTCCTTTCAACTGTTTATACAGTCAGACCATGAGTTTGGCATCATCATAATGCCTCGAGAAACTTCTCGGCTACTTGAACAAACTTATCGTCAACACGTTGAACGACAATCTTCCAGTTCACCTTCGTTTAGGGTCTAGTCAAGATCTCATAGCCATCTTCCGTAATCGCGATGGTGTGTTCATAGTGCGCACACTTTTTCCCATCCACTGTTACGACCGTCCAATTGTCCTCCAATGTGCGGACATAACGCTCGCCAGCATTCACCATCGGCTCGATTGCTAAAACCATTCCTGGCTTTAATCTTGGCCCTCTGTTAGGAGAACCATAATTAGGAATTTGTGGATCTTCATGCAAACTTTGACCGATTCCATGTCCCACGTACTCGCGGACAATTGAATAACCAGCAGCTTCCGCATGTAGTTGAATCTCATGAGAGATATCAGAAAGGCGTCCATCAGGAATTGCTTTCGCTAAACCTTTATATAAGGACTCTTCCGTGACTTGCATCAGACGCTGATCATCCACAGAGATGTTACCAACAGCATAGGTCCAGGCTGAGTCACCATGATAACCTTGGAACTTAGCACCAATATCTATGCTGATGATATCTCCTTCTTGCAATGCCCGTTTTCCTGGAATTCCATGTACGAGTTCCTCATTGACTGAGGCACAGATACTGCCTGTAAACCCACCGTAGCCCTTAAACGACGGAATCGCATTATGACTGCGAATAAAAGTTTCGGCCAGCTCATCAAGTTCCTTTGTAGTAACACCCGGCTTTATGAAGTTTGCCAGTTGTTGATGAGTTAAAGCGACAATTCGGCCAGCTTCCCTCATTATCTCAAGTTCAGCTTTAGACTTTATATTAATCATTATCGCTTACCCTCGCAATAACGTGGCAATATTTTCAAACACCTTGTTGATATCCTGTTCCCCATTGATTGTACGCAAGATACCCTCTTTGGAGTAGTAATCAACTAAAAGATTAGCTTGAGAAATATTAACATCTAAACGTTGTGTTACTACTTCTGCTTTGTCATCATCTCGTTGGAATAGCTTGCTGCCATCTTTGTCACAGAATCCATCCACTTGAGGTGGGTTAAACACTGTGTGGTAGCTCGCAGCGCAAGTTGGGCAGATCCAGCGACCAGTAAGACGTTCAATTAACAACTCGCGGCGAACCTCGATGTTAATCACGTGGTCAAGTTCACGTCCCAGTTCTTTTAGCATGGAGCTTAATGCTTCAGCTTGTGGAACTGTGCGCGGAAAACCATCGAGAAGAAATCCTTTTGCACAATCATCTTTACTTAAACGTTCCCGCACAATGCCGATCGTAATCTCATCTGGTACCAAGTTACCTTTATCCATGTAGGACTTTGCTTCCACGCCTAATGGAGTCTGGTTCTTAATAGCAGCCCGGAACATATCTCCGGTAGAGATGTGTGGAATGTTAAAGGTTTCTACGATACGCTCTGCCTGTGTGCCTTTACCGGCTCCAGGAAGACCCATCAAAATTATATTCATGTCAATCCCCCGTCCACTTACGAAAGACCCTATAAGGAAATCCTTAAAGAATTCTTTCTGCACCAGATCCTCTCCCATTAGGAGGTTCAGAGGTGATTATTATACTCGTTATTTAATGAAGCCTTTGTAATGACGCTGTATAAGCTGGCTCTCGATTTGTTTCATGGTGTCGAGAACAACCCCAATCATAATCAAGATGGAAGTACCACCGATATAAATCGTGTTAGGTAATCCAAACATCTTACTAAAAGCGAAAGGCAATAGTGAGATGATAGTCAGGAATATAGCACCGGCGAACGTTAGGCGAGTTAATGTACGAGTAATATATACCTCGGTGTTAGTACCAGGGCGAATTCCAGGAATGTAACCGCCATTCTTTCTCATATTTTCTGCCATTTGAGCAGGATTCATCTGAACAAATGTATAGAAGAACGTAAAGCCAATGATTAACACCGCATAGAGCGTCATACCAAGCGGAGCGCTAACTTGGAAGTTGTTATAAATCCAGTTAGCAATTCCTTCACCAGTTGGTTTAACCCAGAAACTAGCGATTGTTGACGGGAACACTACTAGCGACACAGCGAAGATTACCGGAATAACCCCTGCTGAGTTGACTTTTAGTGGAATATGAGAAGACTGTCCACCATACATCTTGCGTCCTACAACACGTTTCGCATACTGAACAGGAATCTTACGCAAGCCTTGTTGCATGTAGATAATCCCTACAATCAGTAATAGAACTGCAAGTAGAATCAGCAAGATTTTAATAACTCCAAAGAAAACTTGCGAGTTGGGATTGTTAAACTGCATCTCATAGATCGTATGAATCCCACCAGGTATATTGGCGACGATACCCGCCATGATGATAATGGAAATACCATTACCAATGCCCTTTTCGGTAATTTGCTCACCTAACCACAGCAAAAAAGCAGTTCCTGCTGTTAGAGTCAAAGCAATTAACAAAAAGCTGCTCCAAGATGTATCAGTAACTAATCCGTTCATCATTCGGTTAAAACCATAGGTCATACCAAGTGATTGGATAAATCCAAGAACAATCGTACCGTAGCGTGTTACCTGCGCAATTTTGCGACGTCCCACTTCTCCTTCCTTCGACCATTGCGTAAACTTCGGAACCACATCCATGGAAAGAAGCTGCATAATGATCGAAGCAGTGATGTATGGCATAATTCCCATCGCGAAGATAGAGAATTTTTTCAATGCACCACCAGAGAATGTATCCAGAAGACCTACAAAATTGTTGGTATTACCTTGAAGTAAATCAACATTGATGTTAGGCACAGGAACGTGGGTTCCAATTCGGAAGACGACAAGCATCAAAAGAGTGAAAAACACCTTTCGACGCAGGTCGCCTATCTTAAAGATGTTAGAAAAAGATCCTAACATTAGATCACCTCAGTGGTTCCACCGACTTGAGCAATCTTTTCAGCAGCAGCACCAGAGAATTTGTGAGCTTTTACTGTTAGCTTCACTGTTAATTCACCGTTAGCCAAAACTTTCACGCCATCACGAAGAGCACTGATAACTCCTGTTTCTTTAAGCAACTCAGGTGTAACCACTGTACCTTCAGCAAAGCGGTTCAATGCATCTAGAGATACGATTGCAAACTCTTTGCGGTTGATGTTGTGGAAGCCACGTTTAGGTAAACGACGGAATAGTGGGTTTTGACCACCCTCAAATCCTGGGCGTACGCCACCACCAGAACGAGCATTTTGACCTTTGTGACCTTTACCAGCTGTTTTACCAGTTCCGCTTCCGATACCACGTCCTAGACGTTTACGCTCATGACGGGAACCTTCTGCTGGTTTAAGTTCATGCAATTTCATAGGTTGCACCTCCTCACTATCAATCTGTAGCTTATTCTCCGATTTCCTTTACATCTACAAGATGTTTAACTTTGAAAATCATACCACGCATTGCTACGTTGTCTTGTTTTTCTACTGTTTGATGGATTTTGCGAAGGCCAAGGGCTTTCACCGTTTCCTTCTGGTCAGCCGGACGACCGATTAGGCTACGTTTTAGCGTGATTTGTAATGATTTCGCCATGTCCCTTTCCCTCCTTCTATCCTAAAAGTTCTGCGACAGTTTTTCCGCGAAGTTTAGCTACGTCCTCAGCAGTTTTCAGACGGCTAAGACCTTCAAGAGTAGCGCTAACCATGTTGATTGGGTTGTTAGAACCCAAAGATTTACTCAACACGTCACCTACACCTGCAAGTTCAAGTACCGCACGAACTGGGCCACCCGCGATAACTCCTGTACCTTCAGAAGCTGGCTTGATCAATACGCGGCCAGAACCGAAATGGCACAAAACTTCGTGAGGGATGGTAGTTCCTTTTAAAGGTACGCGAATCATGTTTTTCTTCGCGTCATCAATTGCTTTACGAATAGCGTCTGGTACTTCTTGGGCTTTACCCATACCAGAGCCAACATGGCCGTTCTTATCGCCTACTACTACTAGTGCGCTAAAGCTGAAGCGACGACCACCCTTAACCACTTTCGCTACGCGGTTAACAGCGACGACTCTTTCTTCTAGCTCTAATTTGCTAGCGTCGATACGCATTCTTTTCCCTCCTTGTATCTTATTGTCTCCTAGAATTGCAGACCAGCTTCACGTGCTGCATCAGCTAGTGCTTTAACACGTCCATGGTACAAGTAACCACCACGGTCAAAGACGATTTCAGTGAGACCTTTTTCTTGAGCGCGTGCTGCGATCAAGTTACCAACAGCAGTTGCTGCTTCGGTATTAGAACCGTTATTTAAGTTAAGCTCTTTATCAAGTGAAGATGCAGCTGCAAGAGTTGTACCTGCTACATCATCGATTAACTGAGCATAGATATGCTTAGAAGAACGGAAAACGTTCAAACGTGGACGAGCAGCAGAACCCATTACACGCTTACGAATACGCAGTTGACGTTTTTTCCGTGCTTTGTTTTTATCGTTTTTCGTAAACATTAAGCGGCCTCCTTTCTGATGAAACTATGCGGCTTATTTACCTTTTTTACCTTCTTTACGACGAACAACTTCATTGCTGTAACGAATACCTTTACCTTTGTAAGGCTCAGGTTTACGTAGAGAACGGATTTCAGCAGCCACTTGGCCTACACGCTCTTTATCGATACCTTTAACAACAAGTGTTGTTTGGTTAGTTAATTCTAATTCGATTCCTTTTTCAGGAGTTACCTCAACTGGGTGAGAGAAACCTAAAGAAAGAGTTACACCGTTAGCAGACTTAGCTCCACGATAACCTACACCTACTAGTTCAAGTGTACGAGTGAAACCTTCAGATACACCTACAACCATGTTCGAAACCAAGGCACGAGTAGTACCATGGAGAGAACGATGAAGTTTATTGTCAGACGGACGTTCAACGTTTACTTCAGATTCAGAAATGTTGATTTTGATGTCCGGATGAAAGTTACGAACGAGAGTACCCTTAGGGCCTTTTACTGTCAACTCTGTACCGTTCAGAGTTAAAGTAACGCCTGCAGGAACCGTAATCGGTTTTTTACCGACACGTGACATGACTTGCACCTCCTGTGCGTAAATCTAAGATTACCAAATATAAGCTAGTACTTCTCCACCAACATGCGCTTGACGAGCTTGCTTGTCAGTCAAAACACCTTTGGAAGTAGAGATCAAAGCGACACCTAGTCCGCCTAATACACGAGGAATTTCATTGTTGTTAGCATAAACACGGTGTCCTGGCTTACTGATACGTTTTAGGCCAGTGATTACACGTTCGTTGTTAACCCCGTATTTAAGGAACAAACGAATGATTCCTTGCTTGTTGTCTTCAATAAATTCCGCATCACGGATAAAGCCCTCTTCTTTCAAAATACGAGCAATTTCCTTCTTCAGGTTAGATGCAGGAATTTCAACTTTCTCGTGACGAACCATGTTCGCATTGCGGACACGAGTTAGCATATCAGCAACTGGATCAGTCATTACCATGAGAGAAAAACCTCCTTCCCGTCTATATTACCAGCTGGCTTTCTTTACACCTGGAATTTGGCCTTTGTAAGCCAATTCACGGAAGCAAATACGGCACAGTTTAAATTTGCGAAGCACAGAGTGCGGACGACCGCAACGTTCGCAACGAGTATACGCACGAACTTTAAACTTTGGATCACGCTGTTGCTTCACGATCATAGATTTCTTTGCCACAATTGTCCCTCCTTACGATAGGGTTTATTTACGGAATGGCATACCCATCTGAGTTAGAAGTTCACGAGCTTCTTCGTCAGTTTTCGCAGATGTTACCACTACGATGTCCATACCGCGAACCTTATCAATTTTATCGTATTCGATCTCTGGAAAAATCAATTGCTCTTTAAGACCAAGAGTATAGTTTCCACGACCGTCAAAAGCTTTGGATGAAATACCACGGAAGTCACGAACACGTGGTAGAGATACGTTCATCAATTTATCGAGGAATTGGTACATACGCTCACCACGAAGTGTTACCTTCGCACCGATTGGCATACCTTCACGCAATTTGAAACCAGCGATAGACTTCTTCGCACGAGTAACAATTGGTTTTTGACCAGCGATTAATTGCAAATCTTCAATGGCTGTATCGATAGCTTTTGCGTTAGCAACTGCTTCACCAACACCAATGTTGATTACGATTTTCTCTACTTTAGGAACTTGCATGACAGTTTTGTAGTTAAACTTAGTCATCAAGCTAGGAACGATTTCCTGCAAGTACTTATCTTTCAATCTTGCTGCCATTTAAGACAACCTCCTTTCCGACCTGACTACTTATCGATTACTTCGCCAGATTTTTTCGCAACCCGAACTTTTTTACCGTTCTCTAATACTTTGTAACCTACGCGGGTAGGTTTTCCTGTTTTAGGGTCAATTAGAGAGACATTAGAAACGTGGATAGCAGCTTCTTGTGTTACGATTCCGCCTTGAGGATTCGCTTGAGAAGGACGAGCATGCTTCTTCACAAGATTAATACCTTCTACCAACACACGGTCTTTTTTAGGTAAAGCAGCCAATACTTGACCTTTTTTACCTTTGTCTTTGCCCGCAGTAACGATAACCATATCGCCTTTTTTTACGTGCATCGCTGGGTGCACCTCCTATCGAACAAAATACAAATTTGTTACGTTAATTTAGATAACCTCAGGAGCCAGAGAGATGATCTTCATGAAATCTTTTTCACGAAGCTCACGAGCAACCGGTCCAAAGATACGTGTACCACGTGGAGAGTTATCATCTTTGATAACTACCGCTGCATTCTGGTCGAAGCGGATGTAAGAACCATCGTTACGACGTACACCACTAACGGTACGAACGATAACAGCCTTAACTACTTGACCTTTCTTGACAACTCCTCCGGGTGTAGCAGCTTTGACAGAGCAAACGATAATGTCGCCTACGTTAGCAGTCTTGCGGCCAGATCCACCAAGAACCTTAATGCACATTAATTCTTTAGCACCAGAGTTGTCAGCAACTGCTAGTCTGGATTGAGTTTGGATCATTCTGAGTCACTCCCTTCGGATGTGATGTTTTATCCGAGTCTATCATATAGTAAGCTATCTTATACAATGACAGCTTCTTGTACTACTTTTACAAGACGGAATCTCTTGTCCTTAGAAAGCGGACGAGTTTCCATAATTTCTACGATATCACCGATTTTAGCTGTATTGTTTTCATCGTGTGCTTTGAACTTTTTAGAGTACTTCACACGCTTACCATACAACGTATGTTTTTTGTAGGTTTCAACCAGAACAACAACGGTTTTATCCATTTTGTCTGATACTACACGACCTACCAGCGTTCTACGCAAATTGCGTTGTGCGGTCATCGTTGGAACCTCCTTCCTTATATTAGCCGATTCCTAATTCACGTTGGCGTAGGATAGTTTTCGCGCATGCGATATCCTTACGCACTTGCTTAATACGAGCCGTGTTTTCCAATTGGCCAGTAGCTAATTGAAAACGAAGGTTGAACAATTCTTCTTTCAAAGAAGAAACGTTTTGTTCGATCTCGGCAGTGGTTAGATTGCGGTATTCATTAGCCTTCATGTGCGTCACCACCCACTTCTTCGCGCTTAACAAACTTACACTTAACAGGTAGTTTGTGCATAGCAAGACGCATAGCTTCACGCGCTACTTCTTCAGATACACCAGCAAGTTCAAACATAACTTTACCTGGTTTAACTACAGCAATCCATTTTTCAACGGAACCTTTACCAGAACCCATGCGGACTTCTAGAGGTTTTTGTGTAATCGGTCTGTCTGGGAAAACTTTAATCCAAACTTTACCGCCACGACGGATATAACGTGTCATCGCAATACGTGCTGCCTCGATTTGACGATTCGTTACCCAAGCTGGTTCAAGAGCTTGGAGGCCATATTCACCGAAAGCAACAGTTGTACCGCCTTTAGCGTTACCGGACAACTTCGGACGATGTTGTTTACGATGCTTCACGCGTTTAGGCATCAACATGTTTACTTGCCTCCTTCCACTCGTGCAACGTTCTTCTTAGTTGGAAGAACTTCACCACGGTAGATCCATACTTTTACACCGATGCGGCCATAAGTAGTGTGAGCTTCAGCTGTACCATAGTCGATGTCAGCACGCAATGTATGAAGAGGTACAGTACCTTCGCTGTAACCTTCAGAACGAGCGATATCAGCTCCACCTAGACGACCACTAACAAGTGTTTTGATACCTTTCGCACCTGCACGCAAAGAACGAGTGATTGTTTGCTTTTGTGCACGACGGAAAGAAATACGGTTTTCTAATTGACGAGCAATGTTTTCAGCTACTAGAGTAGCGTCAAGATCAGGTTTCTTGATCTCATTGATATTGATGTGTACACGCTTGCTAGTAAGTTGGGAAAGAGCTTTACGAAGTGTTTCAACTTCAGAGCCACCTTTACCGATAACCATACCAGGCTTAGCAGTGTGAATTGTTACGTTTACGCGGTTTGCAGCGCGTTCGATTTCAACTGTAGATACAGCAGCGTCTTTAAGACGACCTTTGATGTATTTACGAATGTGAAGGTCTTCATGCAACAAAGTTGCGAAGTCCTTATCAGCATACCATCTGGATTCCCAGTCACGAATTACGCCAACTCGCAGACCGACCGGACTTACCTTTTGTCCCACTCAATTTCCCTCCTTATTTTTCGTTTAGTACCACTGTAATGTGGCTAGTGCGCTTATGAATACGGCTAGCACGACCCATTGCACGTGGGCGGAATCGTTTCAAGGTAGGACCTTGATCTACGAAAACTTGACTCACAACAAGATTCTCAACGTCCATGTTGTGGTTGTGCTCAGCATTAGCAATCGCAGAGTTTAAAAGCTTCTCTACTACTGGAGAACCTGCTTTAGGAGTGTGTTTCAAAATACCTAGAGCTTCTCCAATTTTCTTGCCTCTGATTAGATCGATAACTAGACGCACTTTACGAGGCGCGATTCGAATATTACGAGCAACTGCTTTAGATTCCATGTTTGTACCTCCCCTCTATGAAGAGAATAATTAGCGCTTCTTGGATTTTTTGTCGTTGTCGACGTGACCCCTGAAGGTACGAGTAGGTGCGAATTCACCTAATTTGTGTCCGACCATATCTTCAGTCACGTATACAGGAACATGTTTACGACCATCGTATACAGCGAATGTATGACCGATAAAATCAGGGAAGATAGTAGAACGGCGAGACCAAGTTTTGACAACTTTCTTCTCGTTTTTCTCGTTCAAAGCATCAACCTTTTTCATCAAGTGGTCGTCCACGAAAGGACCTTTCTTCAAGCTACGACCCATAGTTCAGAAACCTCCCTTCGCCAAAGGCGTTCGGTTTATTGTATTATCCGATCTTACTTCTTACGGCGACGGATAATGTATTTATCGTTCTTGTTTTTCTTCTTACGAGTCTTAAGACCCAATGCAGGTTTACCCCAAGGAGTAACTGGTGCTTTACGACCGATAGGAGCGCGACCTTCACCACCACCGTGTGGGTGATCGTTAGGGTTCATTACGCTACCGCGAACAGTAGGACGTACGCCCAACCAACGTTTACGACCAGCTTTACCGATGTTGATCAACTCATGATCCAAGTTACCAACTTGACCGATAGTAGCACGGCATACGTTGTGGATACGGCGAGTTTCACCAGAACCTAGACGCACGATTACGAATTCGCCATCGCGACCTAGCAATTGAGCAGAAGTACCAGCTGCACGAACCAACTGAGCACCTTTACCTGGTTTCAACTCGATGTTGTGGATTGTTGTACCAACAGGAATGTTTACAAGTGGTAAGCAGTTACCTGTTTTGATGTCTGCATCTGCGCCAGATACAATCTCATCTCCAACTTTCAAACCATGTGGAGCGATGATGTAACGCTTTTCACCATCAACGTAGTTAATTAACGCGATGTTTGCAGAACGGTTTGGATCGTATTCGATAGTAGCTACGCGACCTACGATACCATCTTTGTTACGTTTGAAATCGATAACACGATATTTACGCTTATGGCCGCCACCTTGATGACGAACAGTAATCTTACCTTGGTTATTACGTCCAGCTTTTTTGTTAAGCGGTTGTAGAAGAGATTTCTCCGGAGTGGAGGTTGTGATCTCTTCGAAGGTAGAAACCGTCATATGGCGACGACTCGGAGAAGTCGGTTTAAACTTCTTGATACCCATTCCTTATTCCCTCCTTATAGAAAGTCGTCGAGCTTAAATACCTTCGTAGAATTCTAGCTCTTTGCTATCAGCAGTCAATTTAACGATTGCTTTTTTCCACTCAGAAGTGTATCCAGCATATTTACCATAGCGTTTAGGTTTTGCAGCAACGCGAATTGTGTTAACTGCTTCAACTTTTACGCCGAAAACTTTCTCAATAGCTTGTTTGATTTCCGTTTTGTTGGCTTTCATAGGTACTTCGAAAACGTACTTCTTGTCAGCCATCATATCGGTGGTGCGCTCAGTAATGATAGGGCGCTTGATAACATCATGAAGGCTCTTCATTATGCGAGCACCTCCTCTACTTTAGCAACCGCTTCTTTAGTTACGATTACTTTATCATGAGCAACTAGGTCAAGAACGTTAACGCCAGCAGCATCAATGCACTTAGCACCTGGGATGTTGCGAGAAGAAAGAGCGATGTTTTGATCAAAGTCTGCTGTTACGATAAGAACTTTACGATCAACTTTCAAGCTAGAAAGAATACCAGCAAATTCCTTAGTTTTAGGAGCAGACAAAGTCAATGCATCTAGTACCAACAATTCATTGTTTTGTACTTTTGTAGATAGAGCGGATTTAAGAGCCAAACGACGAACTTTACGGTTTAGCTTATATCCATATTTACGAGGTGTAGGTCCGAATACTACGCCGCCGCCTTTCCATTGAGGAGAGCGAATAGATCCTTGGCGTGCACGACCAGTACCTTTTTGACGCCATGGTTTGCGTCCACCACCACGTACTTCAGAACGATTTTTAACATCGTGAGTACCTTGGCGTTGAGAAGCTTGTTGCATAACGATTGCATCAAACAGTACAGCGTTGTTTGGTTCGATACCGAATACAGCTTCAGCCAATTCGATGTCGCCTACTTGCGCACCTGTTTGGTTATAAAGAGCTACTTTTGGCATGTCAGTTCCTCCTTTCCTTATTTCTTGACAGCCGTACGCACGACTACGTAGCTGTTTTTAGGTCCAGGTATGGAACCTTTAACAAGAATCAAGTTACGGTCTGTATCAACTTTAACAACCTCAAGATTTTGGATTGTTACTTTTTCGCCACCCATTTGACCAGGTAATTTCATACCTTTGAATACACGGTTAGCTGCGATAGAACCCATGGAACCTGGTCCACGATGGTAACGAGAACCGTGAGCCATTGGTCCACGAGCGTGGTTGTGGCGTTTGATAGAACCTGCAAAACCTTTACCTTTTGACTCGCCGGACACGTCTACAAACTCTCCTGCGGCAAAAATATCGGCTTTAAGTTCTTGACCTACCTCATAATCAGCGAGGTTAATTCCGTTGATTTCACGGATGAAGCGCTTAGGTGCAGTGTTAGCTTTAGCTGCATGCCCTTTTTCAGGTTTGTTCGTACGATTTTCTTTCTTATCGTCGTAACCGATCTGAATTGCCTCATATCCATCAGTCGCTTGATCCTTCTTTTGAAGAACCACGCAAGGACCTGCTTGGATTACAGTTACAGCAGTTGCTGTACCATTTTCAGCGAAAACTTGAGTCATTCCAAGTTTTTTTCCTAAGATTCCTTTGGTCATTTGTGCCACCTCCTACATTAACATTTTCATAAAATGACCTTTGTTGTATCAAGTCCCTACTGACGAGCAGGGGAGCTATATGGTGAATCCTTTAACTTCCGTACTCATCAAGACAACGCTAGCTAGCGTGTCGCGCTCTAGGTAGAGATTAAAGCTTAATCTCAATATCAACACCAGATGGTAGATCCAAACGCATTAGTGCATCAACCGTTTGTGGTGTTGGATTCAAGATATCAATTAGACGCTTATGCGTACGCATTTCGAATTGCTCACGAGAATCTTTATACTTATGAACCGCACGAAGAATTGTGTACACAGCTTTCTCAGTAGGAAGTGGAATCGGACCAGATACATTTGCACCGGAACGTTTCGCAGTTTCTACGATTTTTTCTGCTGATTGATCTAGAATCTTATGATCATATGCTTTCAATCGGATACGAATCTTTTGTTTTGCCATTGTAGTCCCTCCTTTTTCGCCCATATTATAACGGACATTTCTCCGCGAAAATATCCTGCACCCCAGCAATGGCAAAGGAGCCGGGTGTGTCAGCAACCTCCCGCATCATCGCAAGTCCATGACCAACATTCACTATTTTACTAAAGAAATATAGGCATTGCAAGTTTTTTTTGTAATTCCTATGAATTTCTAATCAAACAAGTATAATAGATTTATGCGAGCTACGACTTTTGCTATTATACAATAGAAAGGAGCCTTCATGTGATTGAAAAGTCTGGAAGCCTTTATGACCAAATTGGAGGAGCTCCCACCCTTAGGAAACTAGTAAATCACTTCTATGATTTGGTTGCCAAGCATGAAGACTTAATTCCTATTTTTCCTTCCGATCTTACAGAAGTAAAAGCAAAGCAAT
The DNA here is from genome assembly GCF_000219535.2 of Brevibacillus laterosporus LMG 15441. Taxonomy (NCBI): domain Bacteria; kingdom Bacillati; phylum Bacillota; class Bacilli; order Caryophanales; family Paenibacillaceae; genus Brevibacillus; species Brevibacillus laterosporus. The sequence continues at coordinate 181,874 of NZ_CP007806.1, read as the reverse complement.
ATTTGTTTCTTACTCAATTTCTTGGTGGACCTTCTCTTTATTCTGAAAAACATGGACATCCCATGCTTCGCGCGCGTCACTTGCCTTTTGAAATTACTCCAAAACGAGCAGGAGCTTGGCTTCTTTGTATGGAACAAGCTCTAGATCATACTGAGATAGAGGAACCGATGAAATCTCAGATTTTTGAACGACTTACTTTGACAGCGCACCATATGATTAATCAATGGAATCAACAAGAAGGAACGCCTTCCTAGGCGTTCCTTCTATATAATATAAGTTTTTCACTCTTGGAGCTTCATTTAAACTTCTCTTTCTTTGATAGGTAGTGGAATTTTCACAGGACGCGACTTTGTAGAACCTAGATAAACTCCCGCAACCGTGCATAGTAATGCAATTATAGCCAAATAAGTAAACGGCTCATCAATAAGCAAAGCAGCAAAAAGCAAACTCGCTATCGGCATGCCATTGAGAAAAATGGACGTTTGACTAGCCCCTATCTTTTGAATGCCATAATTCCAGCCTAATGATCCGAGTCCACTTGAAATGCCACCTGAGCAAAAAATGACAAACCAGGTAAACCAACTGATATTCATCTCCTGATAGATATATGTAGGATACATCCCCACGCTCAAAATCCCTAACATGATAGCACCTATCCACTGAGAATACGCCGTCAGCTCCCACACGGGCAAACCAGTAGATTTAGCTCCTCTTACCAACAAACCACCTACTACATACATCAGCATAGATCCAAAAATAATTATCTCTCCCAATCCAAAGGAGATTTGTCCATTCCCTTTTGATGTAACTGCAATAATTACACCAGTAAAACCAAGTAAAATACCTAAGCCCTTGCGCAAATCCAGCTTTTCCCCAAAAAACATAGCGGCTAATAAGGTAGTGGCTAAAGGATTTAATGCCATAATCAATGAGGAGCTTCCAGCCGTACTATGTTGAAGCCCCCAAGCTAAAAGAATCTGATGCAGAGCAATTGATGTAGAGCCGATAGCTACTATAAACAGCCATTGCTTTACTGAGATCTTACATTTTTCTTTCTTAATAAATAGGATTGGCGTCAATACAATTGCGGCAATCAACATTCGAATCGCTGCAATGACCACTGGAGGAAAAAAAGATAGATATTTGATCATCACTACATTAAGTCCCCAGAAGCATACTACAGATGTTAATATGACATAGATGTATGAATCTTTCTTGCCCACTTCTGTTCCACTCCTCAATCAAAATATGAAAGGTATTGTAACAGGTTGATAATGATTTGACTATAGGGTGGCTGAAAAGTAATTTTTTACAAAGCATACAAAAAACCCGAGGAGCATATCCTCGGGTTTTTATATCAAGTAAATACTATTCAACGATAGTAGATACTACGCCAGCGCCTACTGTACGGCCACCTTCGCGAATCGCGAAACGAGTACCTTGTTCCATTGCAACTGGAGCGATAAGTTCAACAGTGAACTCAGTGTTGTCACCAGGCATGATCATTTCAACGCCTTCTGGCAATTGAACGATACCTGTTACGTCAGTTGTACGGAAGTAGAACTGCGGACGGTAGTTAGCGAAGAATGGAGTATGACGTCCACCTTCTTCTTTAGATAGAACGTAAACTTCACATTTGAATTTAGTGTAAGGTTTAACGGAACCTGGTTTAGCTAGACATTGTCCACGCTCGATGTCTTTACGCTCAACACCACGTAGAAGAGCACCAATGTTATCCCCAGCTTCAGCTTGATCAAGAAGCTTACGGAACATCTCAACACCTGTTACAGTGGAGTTGCGAGTTTCTTCTTGAAGACCGATGATTTCGATAGCGTCACCAACTTTGATAACACCGCGCTCAACGCGACCAGTAGCAACTGTACCACGACCAGTGATTGTGAATACGTCCTCTACAGGCATCAAGAATGGTTTGTCAGTAGCACGTTCTGGAGTTGGGATGTAAGAATCAACAGCTTCCATCAACTCAAGAATTTTCTTAGCCCAATCGCCATTAGGGTTATCCAAAGCTTCTTTAGCAGAACCTTTGATTACTGGAGTGTCGTCACCTGGGAACTCGTATTGAGACAATAGGTCACGGATTTCCATTTCAACTAGTTCTAGCAACTCTTCATCGTCAACCATGTCGCATTTGTTCATGAATACTACGATGTAAGGTACACCTACTTGTTTAGAAAGAAGGATGTGCTCACGAGTTTGTGGCATTGGACCGTCAGCAGCAGATACTACTAGGATCGCTCCGTCCATTTGTGCAGCACCAGTGATCATGTTTTTAACATAGTCAGCATGGCCTGGGCAGTCAACGTGTGCATAGTGACGAGTTTCAGTTTCGTACTCAACGTGTGCAGTGTTGATTGTGATACCACGCTCGCGCTCTTCAGGAGCAGCGTCGATGCTACCGTAGTCCATAGCAGTTGCTCCACCAGTTACAGAAAGAACAGTAGTGATAGCAGCAGTTAGAGTTGTTTTACCATGGTCAACGTGACCGATAGTACCGATGTTAACGTGGGGTTTATTCCGCTCAAATTTAGCTTTTGCCATGAGAATTTGTGCCTCCTTAAAGATTAAAGGTTTTTTTTATAATAAGTATAGAGAGAAAGGTTTACACGAATTTGGCTGTAACCAAACAATATTGTAAACCTTTCTTCTTTGAAGATAAAGAGAGAAATCTACACTGGAAGTAAATTCCCAAAAAATAGATACTGATTATTCACCTTTGGACTTCTTGATGATTTCATCAGAAATATTTCTTGGTACTTCTTCGTAGTGGTCGATTTGCATAGAGTACTGACCGCGACCTTGTGTACGGGAACGTAGTACTGTAGAGTAACCAAACATCTCAGAAAGTGGAACCATTGCGCGGATAACTTGTGCGTTTGCACGAGCATCCATACCTTCAATGCGTCCACGACGAGAGTTAAGGTCACCCATTACGTCACCCATGTAGTCCTCAGGTACAGTAACTTCTACTTTCATAACTGGCTCAAGAAGAACAGCTCCACACTTCTTAGCTGCTTCTTTAAGTGCCAAGGAACCTGCAACTTTAAACGCCATCTCAGAGGAGTCTACATCATGGTAGCTACCGTCTACAAGAACAGCTTTAATGTCTACAAGTGGGAATCCTGCAAGAACACCATTTTTCATAGATTCTTCGATACCCGCTTGAGCTGCTGGGATGTATTCACGAGGAACCGCACCACCAACAACTTTGTTCTCAAACATGAAGCCTTGACCTGGCTCAAGTGGAGAGAACTCAACCACAACGTGACCGTATTGACCACGACCACCGGATTGGCGTACGAATTTACCATCAACCTTAGCAGATCCGCGGAATGTTTCACGGTAAGCTACTTGTGGAGCACCCACGTTAGCTTCTACCTTGAATTCGCGTCTCATACGGTCAACGATGATATCTAGGTGAAGCTCACCCATACCACCGATGATGGTTTGTCCAGTTTCTTCATCAGTGTGCGTACGGAACGTTGGATCCTCTTCAGAAAGTTTAGAAAGGGCAATACCCATCTTATCTTGGTCTGCTTTGGATTTTGGTTCAATAGCAACGTGGATAACTGGCTCAGGGAATACCATAGACTCAAGGATAACTGGCGACTTCTCATCGCACAATGTATCCCCAGTTGTAGTATCCTTCAAACCTACAGCCGCTGCAATGTCACCGGAGTAAACCATAGGGATTTCTTCACGGTGGTTAGCGTGCATTTGTAGGATACGTCCGATACGCTCGCGTTTACCCTTAGTAGAGTTCAGCAAGTAAGAACCGGAAGCTAGTGTACCAGAGTATACACGGAAGAATGTAAGTTTACCAACGTAAGGGTCAGTCATGATCTTAAATGCAAGAGCAGAGAACGGACCATTGTCATCGGATTCACGAACTACTTCTTCTTCACTATCAGGAAGAGTACCTTTGATAGCTGGTACGTCAATTGGAGCTGGCAAGTAGTCAACTACTGCATCCAACATCAATTGAACACCTTTGTTTTTATAGGAAGAACCACAAAGAACAGGAACTAGATTAACTGCGATAGTACCTTTACGTAGAGCAACTTTGATTTCTTCAATCGTTAACTCTTCGCCTTCAAGGTATTTCATCATTAATTCTTCGTCTTGTTCTGCAGCTGCTTCAACAAGATGCATGCGAAGTTCTTCGCATCTTTCTTTCAATTCAGCAGGAATCTCTGTAGTTTCAGAAGTTTTACCCAAGTCATCTACATAGATGTGAGCTTTCATTTCAACAAGGTCAACGATACCTGTGAAATTATCTTCCGCACCAATTGGATATTGGATAGCTACAGGGTTAGCGCCTAGACGCTCTTTAATTTGTTCTAAACACATATCATAGTTTGCACCCATGATATCCATTTTGTTTACGTAACAAACACGTGGTACACCATAACGGTCTGCTTGGCGCCATACAGTCTCAGACTGAGGTTCTACGCCGCCCTTCGCGTCAAAAACCGCAACAGTACCATCAAGTACACGCAGAGAACGTTCAACCTCAACTGTGAAGTCTACGTGCCCAGGTGTATCGATGATGTTGATGCGGTGACCATTCCATTGAGCAGTCGTAGCAGCAGAAGTGATTGTGATACCGCGCTCTTGTTCTTGTTCCATCCAGTCCATCGTTGCGGCACCTTCGTGTGTCTCACCGATTTTGTGAACGCGACCGGTATAAAAAAGAATACGCTCGGTTGTTGTCGTTTTACCGGCATCGATGTGTGCCATGATACCGATATTACGCGTATTCGCTAGAGAGAATTCGCGAGCCATTTAGGAATTGCTCCTTCCATACTCATATGTGAGAATATGCGGGTATCTAAAGGATACCCGCCTTTGCATTCTACCAGCGATAGTGTGCAAACGCTTTGTTTGCTTCAGCCATTTTGTGAGTGTCCTCACGTTTCTTAACAGCTGCACCAGTACTGTTTGCTGCATCCATAATTTCGCTAGCCAAACGCTGTTCCATAGTTTTTTCACCACGAAGACGAGCGTAGTTAACTAACCAACGAAGACCAAGAGTCGTACGACGCTCAGGTTTAACCTCGATAGGTACTTGGTAGTTAGCACCACCTACACGGCGAGCTTTTACCTCAAGTACAGGCATGATGTTTTTAAGAGCTTCTTCGAACACTTCCATAGGGTTGCGTCCTGTACGTTCTTGAATGATGTCAAACGAGTTATATAGGATATTTTGCGCAACTCCACGCTTACCATCCAACATCAAACGGTTGATTAAACGAGTAACCAACTTGCTGTTATGAATTGGATCTGGCAATACGTCGCGTCGAGCAACTGGACCTTTACGCGGCATCAAGTTTCCCTCCTTTTCCTAGAGTTAATATAATGTAATCACGCAACGTGATTATTTTTTTGCAGCCTTCGGACGTTTTGTACCATATTTGGAGCGAGATTGCATACGGTTGTTAACACCGGCAGTATCAAGCGCACCACGTACGATATGATAACGTACCCCTGGTAAGTCTTTTACACGACCACCACGAACTAGTACAACACTATGTTCTTGAAGGTTGTGACCGATACCTCCGATGTAAGCTGTAACCTCGATTCCGTTAGTTAAACGTACACGAGCATACTTACGAAGCGCGGAGTTCGGTTTTTTAGGTGTCATTGTACCTACACGAGTACATACACCACGTTTTTGAGGCGAGCTTTGGTTCGTTTGAGATTTCTTAAAGCTGTTGTACCCTTTTTGTAGAGCTGGGGACTTAGACTTTACGACTTTATCTTTACGACCTTTGCGCACTAATTGGTTAATTGTAGGCATGATCTTTTTCCTCCTTCCTCATTCTTTATTGTAAGACCACAGATCCAGGTGAATCACATATGGGCAAAATAAGATGCTCTTGCTAGAAAAACATAACGTTCTTCAACAAAAACATGACTTAACCACTCTTTTTTATTGCACAAGCGGCTGCCCCAACCTGTATTCCGCACGCTTTACCCAAGCGCTTCATGGAATCAACAAAGTTGACGGGAACACCCTTTTCTTTACATAGAAGTGCGATCTTTTGTATTAAACGTCTATCTGCATCCTTAGCCAGAAACACTTCCTCAATAAGTCCGTGTTCGATCGCTTTGGTGGTCTGATTAATACCGATCGTTAACTCCTTTGCCCACTCTACTTTTTCATAAGACATGATGATCATATCCTCCAAAGTAATTGAGTATCAGGCACACTCAAGTATCATACCAGCTATTTTTATAGAAGTCAACCTATTATTCTATAAAAAATTACTTTCTATTAAATTGATAAGGAGGCGGTTTCCCCAGAGAGGAAACGCCTCTTTATCAATATAGCAAACTAGGATTCTACTGATACTGTTTCTAGTACGTCAGAGTTACCTTCTGCTTGTTCGCGGTTTAAGAGTCTTGAGTTGCGATAACGGTTCATACCGGTACCAGCTGGGATCAGCTTACCAATAATTACGTTCTCTTTCAATCCAAGTAGTTTATCTACTTTACCCTTAATCGCTGCATCTGTAAGAACACGTGTTGTTTCTTGGAAGGATGCTGCAGACAAGAAGGAATCTGTCTCCAAGGAAGCTTTTGTGATACCAAGCAACACTGGACGTCCAACTGCTGGGCTCTTACCAGACATAAGCACTTTCGCATTGGCTTGCTCAAATTCATGAACCTCTACGAAGGAACCTGGCAACAGATCAGTTTCTCCACTATCAATGACGCGCAACTTGCGAAGCATCTGACGAATCATTACCTCAACGTGCTTGTCGTTGATTTCTACCCCTTGCATACGGTAAACTTTCTGAACCTCTTGCAGGATGTAGTTGGATACACCGCGCTGACCGCGTACTTTCAGCATTTCTTTCGGGTCTACAGAACCCTCTGTTAACTCATCACCGGCATTAAGTTTTTGGCCAACAGATACCTTGATACGTGCACCGTATGGCGCTGCGTATTCTTTGTTTTCTGCTTCACCGCGAACCTCGATGATGCGTTTATCTTTATCTTCACGGATGCTAACCACTTCTGAGTCGATTTCGGTAATAACCGCTTGACCTTTCGGGTTACGAGCTTCAAACAACTCTTGGATACGCGGCAAACCTTGCGTGATATCGTCCCCTGCTACCCCACCGGTATGGAACGTACGCATTGTTAACTGAGTACCTGGTTCACCGATAGATTGTGCAGCAATAATACCTACTGCTTCACCGATTTCTACCTCTGCTCCTGTTGCTAGGTTACGGCCATAGCAACGTTTGCAGACCCCGTGACTTGTGCGGCAAGCAAGGACGTTACGAATGTATACGTCTTGAATGCCAAGCTTAACGATTAATTCAGCCATCTCCTCAGTAATTTCCTCATTTCGATGAACAAGGATCTCACCTGTTTCAGGATGACGAACAGTTTCAAAGCAGGTACGACCTTCTAATCGGTCAGACAGCTTTTCGATTTCTTCTTTACCATCTTTAATAGCACTTACGCGAATACCTTTATCTGTTCCGCAATCTTCTTCACGAACGATAACGTCTTGCGCTACGTCTACCAGACGACGAGTTAAGTAACCTGAGTCAGCAGTACGCAGGGCTGTATCGGCCAAACCTTTACGCGCACCATGCGTAGAGATGAAGTATTCCAATACCGTTAAACCTTCACGGAAGTTGGATTTGATCGGTAACTCGATGATTCGACCTGACGGGTTTGCCATCAGACCACGCATACCAGCTAGCTGAGTAATCTGGGACACGTTACCGCGGGCTCCGGAGTTAGCCATCATGTAAATCGCATTGAATTGATCCATGGATTTCATGAGAACATCAGTTACTTCATCTTTAGCTTTTGACCAGATGGAGATAACACGATCATAACGTTCGTCTTCAGTAATTAAACCACGACGGAATTGCGTCATTACCGCATTTACTTTCTCATCGGCACTGTTAAGAATGGATTGTTTTTCAGATGGAACTACGATATCGGCAACGGCTATCGTAATACCAGCTTTTGTTGAGTATTTAAATGCCAATTCTTTTATTTTATCAAGAATTTCAGAGGTCATGGTTGTTCCAAAGCGACGGAAGCATTCAGCAATGATTGTTCCCAAGAAGCCTTTTTTAACAGCACCCGGATCCTTCAAGCTCTTAATAAAAGCAGTAGTATCCTGACCTTTTTCAAACATAAAGTACTCATCAGAAACTTGGTTCTGAAGGTTGTCTCTTGTAGGAGCATTGATGTATGGCAGCTCTGGAGGGAAAATTTCATTAAAGATTACTTTACCTACAGTAGTTGCTAGCAATGCATTCTGTTGTTTTTCTGTAAATGAAGTTTTGCTCAAGCTATTAGCCGGAATAAGGATACGTGTTTGCAGCGTGATATATGCATTCTCATAAGCTGCAATCGCATCAGCAGGGTCACGGAAAATAGAACCTTCACCCACATCTCCTCTACGCTCCAGCGTCAGATAGTAAGAACCAAGCACCATATCCTGAGAAGGTGTAACAACTGGTTTACCATCTTTCGGGTTCAAGATGTTTTGAGCAGCAAGCATTAGGATACGAGCTTCAGCTTGTGCCTCCGCAGACAACGGTACGTGAACCGCCATTTGGTCACCGTCAAAGTCAGCGTTATAAGCTGTACATACGAGCGGATGTAGACGAATCGCACGTCCCTCAACCAATACTGGCTCAAATGCTTGAATACCCAAACGGTGCAAGGTAGGAGCGCGGTTTAGTAATACAGGATGTTCCTTGATTACCTCTTCCAATACGTCCCATACCTCAGGTTGTATACGCTCAACTTTACGTTTCGCACTCTTAATGTTATGAGCTAGGCCTTTTGCTACAAGCTCCTTCATTACGAAAGGCTTGAACAGTTCCAACGCCATTTCCTTAGGCAGACCGCATTGGTACATGCGAAGGTTCGGTCCTACTACGATAACGGAACGACCAGAGTAGTCAACACGTTTACCCAAAAGGTTTTGACGGAAACGACCTTGCTTACCTTTAAGCATATGACTCAAGGATTTCAATGGACGGTTACCAGGACCAGTAACAGGACGTCCGCGACGACCGTTATCAATCAACGCATCCACTGCTTCTTGTAGCATACGTTTTTCGTTTTGTACGATAATGTCTGGCGCGCCAAGTTCAAGCAGGCGTTTTAGACGGTTGTTACGGTTGATCACACGACGATACAAGTCATTTAGGTCAGATGTCGCAAAGCGTCCACCATCCAACTGTACCATCGGGCGCAATTCTGGAGGAATTACAGGCAATACGTCAAGTACCATCCAATCAGGGCGATTACCAGAGTTACGGAATGCTTCCAGCACCTCTAGGCGTTTAATCGCACGAGTACGGCGTTGACCCTGTACGGTTTTTAAATCTTCCTTCAATGTACTTACTTCTTTTTCAAGATCAATTTCAGCTAGCAAACGGCGAATTGCTTCAGCACCCATTGCTGCTTGGAAGGATTGACCATATTTCTCGCGATAGTTACGGTATTCTTTTTCAGACAAAAGTTGTTTTTTGTCCAAAGGAGTATCCCCGGCATCTACTACTACATAAGAAGCGAAGTAGATAACTTCCTCAAGGGAACGTGGAGACATATCCAGTACCAGACCCATACGGCTTGGGATACCTTTGAAATACCAGATGTGGGAAACAGGAGCAGCAAGCTCAATGTGTCCCATACGTTCACGACGCACTTTTGCACGAGTTACCTCAACGCCGCATCGATCACAGACTACACCTTTATAACGAACGCGCTTGTATTTACCGCAATGACATTCCCAATCCTTGGTTGGTCCGAAAATACGCTCACAGAACAAACCATCCTTCTCAGGCTTCAGGGTACGGTAGTTAATTGTTTCAGGTTTTTTAACTTCCCCGAAAGACCACGAACGGATCTTATCGGGAGAAGCTAAACCAATCTTCATATATTCAAAATTATTGACGTCAATCACAGGGCGTTACCTCCCTCTTGTACCGGAATCTTACTCATCTTGTGCGCCTATGCTTTCAGGTAAGAGATTTAACTTTTCTCCAGTTCCTTCATCCTCATCATCGGTTTCGCGCATTTCAATTTCCTGCTCGTCACCAGAGAGGATTTTTACGTCCATACCTAAGCTTTGAAGTTCTTTAATCAATACTTTGAATGATTCTGGAACGCCCGGTTCTGGTACGTTTTCACCTTTAACGATCGCTTCGTACGTTTTAACACGACCAACAACATCGTCAGATTTAACGGTGAGGATCTCTTGCAGAGTATATGCGGCACCGTATGCTTCAAGCGCCCATACCTCCATCTCCCCGAAGCGCTGACCACCAAATTGGGCTTTACCACCCAATGGTTGTTGCGTAACAAGAGAGTATGGTCCAGTTGAACGAGCATGAATCTTATCGTCAACCAAGTGAGCCAGTTTCAGCATGTACACGCAACCTACTGTTACACGGCGATCAAATGATTCACCTGTACGGCCATCGTATAGGAGGGTTTTACCGTCACGGTCTAATCCAGCTTCTTCGAGTGTATCAAGAACATCGGCTTGACGCGCACCGTCGAAAACAGGAGTCGCTACGTGAATACCCAACAATTTAGCAGCCATACCTAAATGTGTTTCAAGTACCTGACCGATGTTCATACGCGATGGTACACCCAGTGGATTCAAGACGATCTCAACTGGAGAACCATCCGGTAGGAACGGCATATCTTCTTCCGGCATGATACGGGCAATAACCCCTTTGTTACCATGTCGACCGGCCATTTTATCCCCAACGGAAATCTTACGTTTTTGAGCAATGTATACACGCACTAGTTGATTAACACCTGGAGGCAATTCATCGCCATTGTCGCGCGTAAATACTTTTACATCAACAATAATACCGGAGCCACCGTGTGGTACACGTAGTGATGTATCACGAACTTCGCGTGCCTTTTCACCGAAGATCGCATGCAATAGGCGCTCTTCTGCTGTTAGCTCTGTTACACCCTTAGGCGTTACTTTACCAACCAGGATATCGCCATCGCGGATTTCGGCACCAACGCGAATGATACCACGTTCATCAAGATTCTTCAGCGCCTCTTCCCCTACGTTCGGAATATCGCGTGTAATCTCTTCTGGTCCTAGTTTCGTATCACGTGCTTCTGATTCATATTCTTCAATATGAATGGACGTGTAGACGTCATCTTTAACCAGTTTTTCACTTAGCAAGATCGCATCCTCGTAGTTATAACCTTCCCAAGTCATAAACGCTACGATTACGTTGCGACCAAGCGCCAATTCGCCCTTCTCAGTGGACGGACCATCACCGATAATATCGCCTTTTTCGATAATATCGCCAGGCATTACAATCGGACGTTGGTTAATGCAAGTCCCTTGGTTAGAACGGATAAATTTGTGCATTTTATATTTATCTAGGTCTCCAAGAACTTGTTTGCCATCAACCTCTATATAACGTCGAACAGTTACTTCGCGAGCTGTTACACGCTCTACTTTTCCAGGCCATTTTGCAACAACCGCAACACCGGAGTCTTGCGCTGCTTTATGTTCCATACCAGTTCCTACAAATGGAGCTTGAGGAATTAGCAAAGGAACGGCCTGACGTTGCATGTTTGATCCCATTAGGGCGCGGTTGGCGTCATCGTTCTCAAGGAACGGAATCAACGCTGTCGCAACCGATACAACCTGCTTAGGAGAGATGTCCATAAAGTCTACCTTATCGCGAGGAACGTTAAGGATTTCACCTTTACGGCGGCAAATAACCATCTCGTTAGCAAATCTGCCATCTTCAGCTAGTGGCTGATTCGACTGAGCTACGTTATATACATCCTCTTCATCAGCAGTCAGGTATTCAATCTCAGACAACACAACGCCTGTTTCAGGATTAATTTTACGGCGAGGTGTTTCAATAAAGCCGTAATCATTAATACGAGCAAACGTAGACAAGGAGTTGATCAAACCGATGTTTGGTCCCTCTGGAGTCTCGATCGGACACATACGTCCATAGTGAGAGTGATGCACGTCTCGCACTTCGAAACCAGCGCGTTCACGCGTCAAACCACCAGGTCCTAATGCGGACAAACGGCGTTTATGTGTTAACTCAGCAAGCGGATTCGTTTGATCCATGAACTGTGAAAGCTGGGAGCTACCAAAGAACTCTTTGATTGCCGCGATCACAGGACGGATGTTAATCAAAGCCTGCGGTGTAATTTGATTTTGATCTTGAATGGACATGCGTTCACGAACCACGCGTTCCATACGAGAAAGACCGATACGGAATTGGTTCTGTAACAATTCACCTACAGAACGCAGACGACGGTTACCCAAATGGTCGATATCGTCTGTAGTACCTACACGATGCAGTAGGTTAATAAAATAGTTAATTGCCGAAACGATGTCTGCTGGAGTAATATGCTTTACAGACATATCGATATTCGCATTACCGATAACCTTAACTACTTTACCTTCTTCATCAAAGATATCTATAGATTGAAGAGTAATCGTTTCATTTTCTAGAACTCCACCATGTGTACGTACGTCCACATAGTTTACGCCACCCTCCAACATAGGAAGAATCTTTTCCATAACACGACGGTCAATAATTTGACCTGCTTCTGCAAGGATTTCACCTGTTGATTTATCAATCAGCGTCTCAGCAAGACGTTGGTTGAATAGGCGGTTTTTAATATGGAGCTTTTTGTTCATTTTATAGCGACCTACTGATGCTAAATCATAGCGCTTTGGATCAAAGAAGCGAGAAATCAATAAGCTCTTCGCGTTCTCTACTGTAGGTGGTTCACCTGGACGCAAACGCTCATAGATTTCGATCAAAGCTTTCTCAGTAGAATCGGTGTTATCTTTTTCAAGCGTGTTGTTAACGAATTTCTCGTCATGACCCAGCAGGTCTAGAATATCTTTATCAGTTCCAAAACCTAAAGCACGAAGTAATACTGTAACTGGAATTTTACGAGTACGATCGATACGCACATAAATAATATCTTTCGCATCGGTTTCAAGTTCAAGCCATGCTCCACGGTTCGGAATAACAGTAGCGCTAAAAGTCTGTTTACCGTTCTTATCAATTTTAGTGTTATAGTAAACACTAGGGGAACGAACGAGCTGACTGACAATAACGCGCTCCGCTCCATTTATAATGAAGGTACCCGTTTCTGTCATCAGTGGGAAATCTCCCATAAAGACTTCTTGCTCCTTCACTTCGCCCGTCTCTTTGTTTAGAAGACGTACTTTAACACGCAATGGAGCAGCATACGTTACATCACGTTCCTTCGACTCGTCTACGCCGTATTTAGGCTCACCAAGACTATAATCAATAAACTCCAGCACTAAATTACCAGTAAAGTCTTGGATTGGCGAAATGTCTTGGAACATTTCTCTTAAACCAGTATCCAAAAACCATTGGTAGGATTTTTGCTGAATTTCGATTAGGTTAGGTAGTCCCAGTACTTCGTTGATTCGAGAATACGTGCGACGCTGGCGGTGCTTACCGCTCTGGACCAGTTTACCTGCCAACTCATTCACCCCTCACTATTTGTTGCAACATCCTTTATTAGATGTTGACCGCAACATGTCTTCCCTCTTAATATTTAGGAAAACGGAAAGCATCTAGTAATATAACACCAGACACTGAAGACACAAAAATAAAAATGGGTTAACCATTTAACCTCATTTTTGATAAAAAACTCTATTCTAAAAGAATTCCCAACCTTTTACAGCTTTAACCCTCAACACTAAAAAATCAGCATAAAAAGGTATTGACAAATCAGGAATCGCTCAGTTTAGACATTTAACCCATATTGACATTTTATAATGTTAACATAAGGCAAATGCCTCGTCAAGGAGATTTGGTCATTTTTTTGCTCGAATGATAAAATAACCCTTGCTTTTTTCGACAGTTTCTACCTCTCGAAAATATTCTTCTAATTTTTTAATTGCAGATGGTGCGCCTTGCTTTTTTTGAATAACAACCCACATCTCACCATCAGGCGCTAAAAGCTTATAGCCTTCCGTGAAAATGTGATGCACCGTCTCTTTTCCAGCTCGGATGGGAGGATTGGTTAAGATAACATCAAACTCTCTACCCTCTACTTGTTCGTAAAGGTCACTGGCCATAATCTCCACATTGGAAACACCATTTCGCTCTGCATTCCGTTTCGCAAGCGCTACTGCTCGTTCATTTATATCAATCATGGTAACGAGACCCTTGTTAGCTATCGATGCAGCTGCAAAACCTATCGGACCGTAGCCACAGCCTACATCAAGAACGCGTGCACGTTCCGAAAACTGCATGGTTTCTATTAAGAGCACGCTCCCAAAATCAATTCGTTCCCGAGAAAAAACACCACTATCGGTAGTAAAGTGATAGGTTTTTCCACGCAGCTCAAAATCAAATTCAACTTCCTCATGTGCCGATTGTGGTCGGTTTGTGTAATAATGATCACTCATCCTCTTGCCTCCTTTCCCAAGCAATTCATTAAAATGAAATAAGCCTAGATAGCAGAAATCCCCCAACCTTTATAGGTAAGGGGGATTTCTCTATAGACAGTAGAAGAATTACTTAACTTCTACAGTTGCACCTGCTTCTTCAAGCTTAGCTTTCATGCCTTCAGCTTCGTCTTTAGAAACGCCTTCTTTAAGAGCTTTAGGAGCGTTATCTACCAAGTCTTTAGCTTCTTTCAAGCCAAGACCAGTGATTTCGCGAACAACTTTGATTACGTTGATTTTGGAAGCTCCGCCGCTAACTAGGTTAACAGTGAACTCAGTTTGCTCAGCAGCTGCTTCAGCGCCACCAGCCATAACAGCTACAGGAGCTGCAGCAGTTACACCAAACTCTTCTTCGATTGCTTTTACTAGATCGTTCAATTCAAGAACGGACATACCTTTAATAGCTTCTAAAATTTGTTCATGATTCATTTTATTGTCCTCCAATCTTTCTTATAACGAATTAGGCACCCTGGCCTTCTTTTTGTTCGGAAACAGCTTTAACCGCAAGCGCGAAGTTGCGAACTGGTGCTTGTAGTACGCTGAGAAGCATAGACAACAAGCCTTCGCGAGATGGTAGTGCAGCAAGTGCTTTGATTTCAGCATCGCCTACTACTTTACCTTCAATAACTCCACCTTTGATTTCAAGTGCTTCATTTTTCTTTGCGAAGTCAGCGATGATCTTCGCAGGAGCAATCACGTCATCTTTGGAGAAAGCAATTACGTTTGGTCCCAAAAGGTATTGGTCCAAATCGCTCAAGTTTTCTTGAGCTGTAGCTAAACGAGCCAAAGTATTTTTGTATACTTTAAATTCAACGCCAGCTTCACGCAATTGTTTACGAAGTTCAGTTACCTGAGCAACTGTAAGACCACGATAGTCAGCTACTACAGTTGTTTGGCTTTCGCGTAACTTAGTAGCGATTTCGCTGATAACTTGTGCTTTCTCTTCACGGATAACAGTTGGACGAATTTCTGCCATTTGTTACACCTCCCGTGCAATCATTCCTAATGTAAATTGAAAATGCCCTCGCAGACGTTCGCGAGGGCACATATCAACAGAGCTAATCTATTAATAGTACACACCTCGGAAGGAAATTAAGCAACTTACCATTCGGTTCATTGCACCCTCTGTCTGCGGCATGACAATATTCTCTTTAACAACAGGTTATATATTATCAACTTCTCTAGTAGAAGTCAACTGTAATTATTTTACATCAACGCGTACACCAGGACCCATAGTGGAGCTGATAGATACGCTCTTCATGTAAATACCTTTAGCTGCTGCTGGTTTTGCACGGTTAAGCGCATCTGTCAGAGCTGCAAGGTTTTCAGTTAGTTTTTGAACATCAAAGGATACTTTACCGATAGGAGCGTGGATGATACCACCTTTTTCTACACGGTATTCGATCTTACCAGCTTTGATTTCATTAACTGCTTTTGTAACATCAAATGTTACAGTTCCAGTTTTAGGGTTTGGCATTAGACCTTTAGGACCTAATACGCGACCCAATTTACCTACTTCACCCATCATGTCTGGAGTAGCAACGATAACGTCGAACTCAAACCATCCACCTTGGATTTTAGCAAGCATGTCTGCATCGCCTACATAATCTGCTCCAGCTGCTTCAGCTTCTTTCGCTTTTTCACCTCTAGCAAATACAAGAACACGTTGTACTTTACCAGTACCGTGTGGCAATACAACAGCACCACGAATTTGTTGGTCAGCACGTTTTGGATCTACACCCAAACGGAATGCTGCCTCAACTGTTTCATCAAATTTAGCAGAAGCTACGTTTTTCACTAGCTCGATCGCTTCAGTTACAGGATAAACTTTAGTCTTATCGATCTGCTTTGTAGCTTCTAGATATTTTTTACCATGCTTAGGCATTTGCAAATCTCCCTTCAATGTGGTCGTAGCGGTTTAATCCTCCCACAGGGTGAGTTCCAAAGCTTGTAACTCACCCTTAACAAGCAATCAAAGACAAATTAGTCTTCGATTACGATACCCATAGAACGGGCAGTACCTTCAACCATACGCATAGCTGCTTCAACAGAAGCTGCGTTTAGATCCGGTTGTTTCAAGATCGCGATATCACGAACTTTATCACGTTTCAAAGTAGCAACTTTTGTTTTGTTAGGCACGCCAGAACCAGACTCGATTCCTGCTGCTTTTTTCAACAAAACTGCTGCCGGTGGAGTTTTTGTAATGAATGTGAAAGAACGATCTTCAAATACAGTAATTTCTACTGGAATGATCATTCCTGCTTCACTCTCTGTACGAGCGTTAAATTCTTTACAGAAGCCCATGATATTAACCCCAGCTTGACCGAGTGCCGGACCTACTGGAGGTGCAGGGTTTGCCTTACCTGCTGGAATTTGTAGTTTAATTACGCGGATTACCTTCTTAGCCACGTAATACACCTCCTTCTTCGTGTGTGGTAATGCGGGGTACTCGCCCCTCCCACTCTACCAAAAAACCATATAAGTCAATCAGTAGTGAGATTGAGAACCGCATTCGTCTGCAGATTCTAGAATCATCAAGAACTGTATCATATGACACGATACTTTTCAAGATGAGTTCTTAATCCATTTTTTCAACTTGTGTATAATCTAATTCAACTGGTGTCTCGCGACCGAAAATATCCAATAGCACGCGAATTTTTTGTTTGTCGGCCAGAATTTCAATGATTTCTCCATCACGACCTGTGAAAGGACCATCCTTTACAGTAACCATGTCGCGAAGATCAAAATCGATCCTAACTTTCGGCGCTTCAAATCCCATTGTTTTGAGAATTGTATCCGCTTCTTCAGGAAGCAACGCTGTTGGTTTGGAACCAGCTCCAGTGGATCCGACAAAACCCGTGACCCCTGGGGTATTCCGCACGACATACCATGAATCGTCCGTCATAACCATTTCAACAAGCACGTATCCAGGAAATACCTTTTTGGTAACTGTGCGTTTTTTACCGTCTTTATTCTCTACTTCTTCCTCAGTAGGAACAAGCACCCGAAAGATTTTGTCTTCCATGCCCATAGACTCAACACGTTTTTCCAGATTCGCTTTAACCTTGTTTTCATACCCAGAGTAAGTATGAACGACATACCACGCTTTTTCCATATCCACGAGGACGTTAGACGTCCGTCCCTCCTAAGACCCGAATATTACCTACTTCTTAATAATAAGACCGATTAGCTCTGAAATTCCAAAGTCCACCACAAACATAAATACCGCTAAGAACGTAATCGCAAGCACAACGACTGTTGTATAGCTAACCAGCTCTTTGCGATTCGGCCAGCGGACTTTTTTCAATTCAGAGACAACATCTTTTAAAAACGAACCTGTTCTGGAAAAGATATTCATATTGCTACCTCCAGACTTTTCGTTCATCATTATTTAGTTTCACGATGAACTGTGTGCTTTTTATCACGGGAGCAATACTTCTTCTTTTCGATGCGCTCAGGGTTCGTACGCTTGTTCTTCGTGCTGATATAGTTACGATCACCGCAATCGGTGCACGCTAATGTAATGTTTACTCGCATCATTGCCACCTCCATCTTTTCTGTTACCTAAAGACTATAACTACAACCCAAATAAACTCGGGAAAAACCGCTACTTTTTTCCGTATGTTCATAGAAGTAACCATAGAATCTACTCTATGGCTACCAAACAAATTTATCACATCAGCTAGCATAATGTCAACGAAATGCCTTGACAATTTTATACACTATCGTTCTAACTAATTTTTCCTTGAATATAATTCGACAAAAAACAGGATTTTTGCGTTTATAGCCGAATACATGCTATAGACAATCTTGTAAAACTCCAAATTACAGTTGCACTTCTCTACCTTCTAGATATCGTTCCAACTTCCGTTTCACTCGTTGCAATGCATTGTCGATAGACTTTACATGGCGATCCAACTCAACTGCGATCTGTTGATAGGAACGTCCGTCCAGATAAAGCATCAGTACCTGACGTTCCAAATCGCTAAGAATTTCACTCATTTTTCCTTCAATGTCGTCAAATTCTTCTCGATTAATAAACAGCTCTTCAGGATCAGTTACCTTTGTTCCACAAATCACGTCAAGCAATGTTCGATCCGAATCCTCATCATAGATGGGCTTGTCCAACGATACGTAAGAGTTAAGAGGAATGTGCTTCTGCCTTGTTGCCGTCTTTATCGCTGTAATGATTTGACGGGTAATGCATAACTCGGCAAATGCCTTAAACGAAGTGAGCTTGTCCCCTCTGAAATCCCGTATAGATTTGTATAGGCCAATCATGCCCTCCTGTACAATATCTTCACGGTCCGCCCCGATCAAAAAATAAGAACGAGCTTTGGCCCGTACGAAATTTTTGTACTTATTGATCAGGTATTCTAGGGCCTCAGCATCGTTCTCTCGTACTAACTCTACTACTTCTTCGTCGGACATCAGATCATATTGAGTATGTTTCAACTCCTTGAGATCAACACTCACTATTATCCCTCCGACACCTGGTTACATAAGATAGTGTTATTATACATGAATCGATAAAATAGCGTCAACCAAATGCGTTTTACTCTCTTCTCCATTTTTCGAAGATTTTCGCTATTTCATCATTTAACGGAATCCGTGAAAAATACTGGTCTTCATTTGTTTCTTTTACTGTTTGATTAATTTCCTTTTGGGCATTTTCTACTTCTAATAACAGCTCTCGTGCCGATTTCCGCAGAGCTCCCTGTCCAAAAATGACCCGCTGCGAGGTATAGTCGGATGTAGCTACATATATTTGTCGATTTTTCTCGAAAAATTCATGAACTAGTCGTTCAATTTTTTCGTCAGCCGTCTCTTTTTTCTTCGTAAAATAAACCTCAATCTTAAAATCTTCCTGCTTTTTTCCAATTCCCGGTATTTTATAGGCATCAAAAACTACAATGACTTTGATTCCTGAGTAGCTTTGGTATTCAGCTAATTGAGAAATGAGGATGTCGCGCGCCTCATCCATCTGATCCTGATCCTTTAAGACGCGCAACTGTGGCCAAGCCCCAATAATGTTATAGCCATCTACAATGAGCAGTTGCTTGCTCTTTCTTTTAGCCATTTCATTTTCCTCTAGGTAAGAGTGGGTTTCGTCCTCGATATACCTCATACATTAGAATAGCCGCCGCAACCGAAGCATTCAGCGAAGTAACTTGTCCAGCCATCGGTAAACGGTAAAGGAAGTCGCAATTCTCGCGTACAAGACGACTCATTCCCTTCCCCTCACTGCCAATTACCAAAGCAAACGGCATGGTATAATCCCCTTCTCGGAAATCCTGTTTTCCTGCCGCATCTGTACCACCAATCCAGAAGCCTTTTTCCTTTAGTTCCTCCATGGCACGTACAATATTGGTCACACGGGCAACCGGTACATATTCAATCGCTCCAGCAGATGCTTTCGCAACGGTTGCTGTCAAAGAAACAGATCGGCGTTTTGGTATAATGACGCCATGCGCTCCAACCGCATCAGCAGTTCGCAGAATCGAGCCTAAATTATGCGGATCTTCCAGCTCATCTAAAATAATGACAAAAGGTACTTCATTTCTCTCTTCTGCCTTAGCCAAAATATCATCTATCTCCACATAGTCGTACGCCGCTACTGAAGCAATAACTCCTTGATGGTTATCTGAGTTAACCAATTGATCCAGCTTCTTTCGGTTAGCCGTGGTAATCACCACTCCAAGCTCCTTTGCTAGCGTGAAGATAGGCCCCATTTGGTTTTTATTAGCACCTTCTGCCATCCATATCTTATTAATAGTACGTCCCGAGCGCAAAGCTTCGATAACAGGGTTTTTACCCAAAATCCACTCTTCATTCATTTCATTTATTCTCCTTCCACGATCGCAAACGCTTGTTGAATAATCTCCTGCAATCGCTTGTCTTCACCATTCAAATATAAATAACCGATCAAGGCTTCAAATGCTGTAGCATGCCGATAATCAACAATGTTAGCATTCTTGGCACTCGATCCCGATTTAGCATTTCTTCCCCGCTTTACTTGCGCCATCTCCTCCTCCGTCAAAGAAGGAAGGAGATGGTGCAGGATAGTCGCCTGCGCTTTTGCAGCCACATAGCGGTTTGCCGTTTTATGCAGCAGATTTGGTTTTGCAATCCCTTGCGTTATCAAATGACAGCGCACGTAATGAGCGTACGTAGCATCCCCTAAATAGGCGAGCACTAGCGGATTAATAAGCTTAGGATCACGGGCTAGTGTATCTCTTTCTATTATCATGTTATTGCTCCTTATTTTCGACGCCAGCGAATACCCTGTGGTGTATCTTCAAGGATAATTCCCATCTCTTGTAGTTGATCGCGGATTTCATCAGAACGAGCAAAGTTTCGAGCCTTTCGAGCTTCTGTGCGTTCTGCTATTAAAAGCTCAATCTCTTCATCTAGTAAAGTAGCCTCTTCCTGCAAAATTAACCCTAATACAGAACTTAGCTCTTCTAGCAACTGACGGTAAGCCTTGATTTCCGTAGCCCCTACGTTATCATGACGCGTATATAGATTAGCTTCCTTGGCGATGTCAAACAATACCGTAATTCCATTAGCAGTATTTAAATCGTCATCCATCTCTTCCTCAAAACGCTTACGCAAGCTCTCAATTAACTGCGCTTGCTCCTGTGCTAAGCCATTTGGCTCTTCCTCGCGCGCCGTATTGAGACGATGCCCCAGATTTACATATGCATTTTTAATCCGATCTAATCCATTAGCTGCTTGCTCCAGCATTTCATCGCTAAAATTAATCGGACTGCGATAATGACCGCTTAGCATGAAAAAGCGAATGAGTTGACCAGTGTATTTTGCAATCAGGTCGCGTGCTAATAAAAAATTGCCCAAGGACTTAGACATCTTTTCGTTGTCGATATTCAGCATTGCGTTATGCATCCAGTATCGAGCGAACGGTTTGCCTGTAAAGCACTCTGACTGTGCAATTTCATTTTCATGGTGAGGGAAAGTAAGATCTGTTCCACCTGCATGAATATCAATGGACTCTCCTAAGAAGCGAAGGGCCATCGCAGAGCACTCAATATGCCAGCCAGGACGACCCGCTCCCCAAGGGCTCTCCCAAGAAATTTCTTGAGGCTTAGCCGCTTTCCACAAGGCAAAGTCAAGCGGGTTCTCTTTCTTTTCATTTACTTCAATTCGTGCCCCTGCTTGCAAATCATCTAGGGGCTGATGAGATAGTTTGCCATACTCGTTAAAGCGATTAGTGCGGAAATAGACATCGCCCTCACTCTCGTAGGCAAACCCTTTTTCAATTAACCCTTCAATAAAGGAAATAATTTCCGGAATCGTATTCATAACTCGCGGTTGAATATCAGGTGGCAGGACATTTACTCCCTGTAGATCCTGATTATATGCTACCGTATAGCGGTCAGCCAATTCGGCCACTGTTGTCTGCTCTTCATTTGCTTTGCGAATGAGTTTGTCATCTACATCGGTGATATTTTGTACAAATGTAACCTCATAGCCTTTGTATGCCAAATAGCGGCGCAATGTATCAAATACGATGGCAGGACGCGCATTTCCTATATGAATATAATTATAAACGGTTGGGCCGCAAACATACATTTTCACTTTGCCTTCCTCTAACGGGACAAAGGTCTCTTTTTCGCGTGACATCGTGTTATATAAGCGTATGCTCATTATTTGATTTCTCCTTTTTAACTTGATCAAGCTCCACCTTTAATTGAGCAATTTCCTTTTGCATATCCCGAATCATTTCTAATATCGGGTCTGGTAAATTAACATGGTCCAAATCACATTCTACCTTTTGACCATTTTGCACCTTAATACGGCCCGGAATCCCAACTACTGTTGAGTGGGAAGGTACAGGCTGGAGGACGACAGAGCCCGCTCCAATTTTAGAGTAATCTCCAATTTTAAATGAACCGAGCACCTTTGCTCCGGAGGCAATAATAACATTGTTTCCTACCGTCGGATGACGCTTTCCTTTTTCTTTCCCTGTGCCTCCAAGGGTAACCCCTTGATATATGGTTACATCATCGCCAATCTCACAAGTTTCCCCAATTACAACACCGGCTCCATGGTCAATAAACATTCTCCGACCAATCGTTGCTCCTGGATGTATCTCGATTCCTGTAAAAAAGCGCGTGATTTGAGAAACGAAACGAGCTGAGGTTTTCCATCCTCTTTTCCATAAGCTATTCGCCACTCGGTGTCCCCAAATGGCATGAAGCCCTGCATAAGTTAGCACCACTTCCCACGTACTCCGTGCAGCAGGGTCACGCTCAAACACGATCTGTATGTCTTCCTTCATCCTAGCAAACATGGGACTCCCCCTATTCTTTTGCCTGACCACCGGTTTCTTAACGTTTCATCGTAAACGAAGCAGGCTTTACGTTTTGACAAGGCTTCAGCAGGGCAGGATGTTGCTTTTCTCAGATGAATGCAAAAAACACCGCCTCTTACGCCTATATAGACGCAGAGACGGTGCTTTTACCGTGGTTCCACTCTGCTTAGATGAATCAAACTCTACCCCAAAGAAGACTAGAGTCCATCTCGCTCAATACCCTTTATCGGCGGGTCCCCCGACCAATCTACTTGCAATAGACATTGTGTTCAATTGGTTGCTCCCAGGTGCATTTCCAAGAAGAGTCTACAAACGGCTTCCACCTATCCCGTTCTCTCTATTGAATCCTCTTTCTTGTACTTCTCCTGTTCAACGCATGCAAAATCTATGTTGTTTTTATTATAGACTAGAAATCACTTGCTGTAGACGTGCCAATACTTTTTCGCGGCCAATTAAGTAAATGGATTGGCCAAGATCACGTCCGTGCGCCTGACCTGTAATGGAAACACGTACTGGCATAAATAGTGCTTTCCCCTTATATCCAGTTGCTTTTTGGACTGCCTTTAAAGAAGCATTAATTGTTTCTACACTATATTCATCTGCAGATTCAATGTGCTCCTTAAAGCTCACAAGTACTTCTTTTACTTGAGGTTCTTTTAATACTGCCTTGGCATCCTCTTCATACACTACTTCCTCTAAGAAAAAGAGAGCGGAAAGAGGTACAATCTGTGCGCAATAAGACATCTGCTCTTGATATAGCGCTACGATTTGTTTTGCCCATTCTCTACGTTCAGTAGTTAATTCTTCTTCTAAGAAGCCCGCTTCTTGAAGATGAGGAATACACATGTCCACGATCTCATCCACTGATTTAGCTTTGAGATAATGATTATTCATCCAATTCATTTTGGTGCTGTCAAATACAGCCGGGGATTTGCTAACTCGATCGAAGCTAAATCGCTCGCTCAACTCTTTTAATGAGAAGATCTCTTGTTCGCCACCTGGAGACCATCCTAATAATACAAGGAAATTCACAATAGCTTCTGGCAAGTAGCCCATATCGCGATATTGTTCAATGAACTGAATAATGCTTTCATCGCGTTTACTCATCTTTTTACCCTCTTGATTTAAAATAAGGGCTAAGTGAGCAAATTGAGGTGCTTCCCAACCGAATGCTTCATAGATCATCAATTGACGAGGGGTGTTGGATAGATGCTCTTCTCCTCGAACAACATGACTGATTTTCATGAGATGGTCATCGATTACAACCGC
The DNA here is from genome assembly GCF_000219535.2 of Brevibacillus laterosporus LMG 15441. Taxonomy (NCBI): domain Bacteria; kingdom Bacillati; phylum Bacillota; class Bacilli; order Caryophanales; family Paenibacillaceae; genus Brevibacillus; species Brevibacillus laterosporus. The sequence goes on along the minus strand of NZ_CP007806.1, from coordinate 157,758 downwards.
AAAGTTATAGGTTGGGATGCCATCTGGACGACAGATAACGAAATCTCCGCCCATTTCATTTGAATCAAAGGTTACTTCACCACGAACAAGATCGTTTACTGTATAAGAACGATTTTCTGGCATAATGAAATGAACAGAAGGAACTCGTCCTTCTTTTTCATAGGCAGCTTTTTGTTCTGGTGTTGTATAGCGGTGCTTTTCTAAAATACGAGGGGTTTCATTACGTGCAAGCTGCTCTTCGCGTTCTGCATCGAGCTCTTCCTTTGTTGCATAGCAGTAATATGCTTTTCCCTCTTTTAATAATTGTTCAACATATCCTTTATAAATATCCAAGCGGTCCATGCAACGATATGGGCCATATGGGCCACCAATGTCATCGCCCTCATCCCACTCGACACCGAGCCACTTCAAGTTTTCCATTTGTTTCTCTGCGGCATTTTCCACATTGCGCACTTGATCTGTATCCTCGATGCGCACAATAAATTTTCCGCCTAAACGACGTGCATACAAATAATTAAATAGCGCTGTACGAGCACCGCCAATATGCAAATGACCGGTTGGACTCGGAGCATAGCGCAAACGAACTTCCTTTGTCATGATGACACCATCCTTATCCCATCTCTTCCAAACTTATGATACTACTAGACTTACGCATTGACAAGCAAACATACAGCCTGTGCAGCGATACCCTCGCCACGTCCAGTAAAGCCTAATTTTTCAGTTGTAGTTGCTTTAATATTCACCTGAGCAGTATCCGCATCAAGCGCTTTAGCAATTACTTCACGCATCTGAGGAATATATGGTGCCATTTTAGGCGCTTGTGCGATGATCGTAGCATCAACATTTCCTAATTGATATCCTCGCTCTTTTACCAAATTCCATACATGGATGAGTAGCTCTAAACTATCGGCATCCTTAAAAGCTGGATCAGTATCAGGGAAATGCCGTCCAATGTCCCCCTCTCCAATCGCGCCAAGAAGTGCATCAGAAACCGTATGTAATAGTACATCTGCATCTGAGTGTCCTAATAAGCCTTTTTCATATGGAATCGTTACACCGCCAATGATGCAGGGCCTGCCTTCAACTAGTTGATGTACATCGAAACCTTGTCCGATCCTCATTTTCTCCTCTTCCTCTCTTCCAAACGCCTCTTCATAATCTCTTCCCCAAACCAGAGATCATCAGGAGTTGTCACCTTGATGTTTTCATAGCTACCATCAACAATTGTAACTGGGTATCCAAGCATTTCTACGAGCATCGCATCATCTGTTCCTGCTTTTCCCTGTTCAAGTGCAAACTGGTGCGCTTCTTTTACGAGTGAAAGTGGAAAAGCTTGTGGGGTCTGAACCGCCCACAAGCTCTCGCGTGCCGGGGTTGCTTGCACGATTCCATCTGGACCTACGATTTTAATCGTATCCTTTACAGGAACCGCTACAACAACTGCCTGATGATCTTTTAATTTGGTTATGATTCCAGAAATTTGCTCAGCTGTGATAAAAGGTCTTGCTGCATCATGGATTAATACATGCGTACAGCTCTTTGATAAAGCTTCAAGTCCATTTCGCACACTATCTTGACGCTCTGCACCACCTATAGCCAAGATCACTGAATATGGCATGCTCTTTCGCCATCGATCCATATCCTCGTAATCTTGTTCATTTATCACCAGAACCACCTCGGAAATTCCCGGATGTTGAATGAAAGCTTCAACCGTATGCTGAAAAATCGGCTTATGCTGTAAATGCAACCATATCTTGTTCTTACCAACTTTCATTCGTTTCCCTTTTCCAGCGGCAACAATCACCACGCTTGTTTCCACACGTACCCTCTCCATTATGTTATCAATGCGCTACAATGCCTTCTCCAGCATCTTTGGCTTCGCGAAGATCATGCGGCCTGCCGATGTCTGTAGCACGCTGGTTACCAGCACATCAATCTCTAACCCAATATAATCACGGCCGCCTTCTACTACGATCATAGTACCGTCATCAAGATAAGCTACTCCTTGACCGTACTCTTTTCCGTCTTTAATTACCTGCACATGTAATTCTTCACCCGGCAGGACCACAGGTTTAACCGCATTGGCCAAATCATTGATATTAAGAACTGGAACACCTTGCAATTCACAGACCTTATTTAAGTTGAAGTCATTGGTAACCACTTTACCATTAAGGACCTTTGCTAGCTTAATTAATTTACTATCCACTTCCGCAATCTCTTCAAAATCTCCTTCATAAATTTGAACATTAACTTTTAATTCTTTTTGAATTTTGTTTAGAATGTCCAAACCTCTGCGACCACGGTTTCTTTTTAGTGCATCAGACGAATCAGCAATATGTTGTAATTCTTCAAGTACGAACCCTGGGATAACAAGCGCTCCCTCGATAAAGCCGGTGCGACAGATATCAGCAATGCGACCGTCGATAATAACGCTAGTATCCAGAACTTTATGCTCAACGTTGGCACCAATGCCTCCGCTTTCCTTTTTGCTTTTCTCCTTGCGACCTATAGAAAATACCGCCATAATTTCGTCTCTTTTGCGAAATCCCACCTGAAAGCCTAAGTAACCAAGCAAACCGGAAACAAGAAGTGGTAAGAAATCACCGAGAACTGGGACAGGTATACTATTGATCGGTAGGAATAATAAAAAGGCAACGATAAGTCCGATAATCAAACCTAAGGCTCCAAACATGACATCAGTAATAGGGAGTGTCAATAGCCTTTCTTCACCCCAGCGGATTGCATTCACCAAATAATCCACCAACGTATTTGCCAATAGGTAAAACAAAATCACCCCTAGTACAGCCCCAATGTATGCTGGACGTGGAACTTCTCCAAAATTGAGCAAATCATTCAAAAATGAGAAAAATGCAGGCCCAAACTGATACCCCAGTCCTCCACCAATGATAACAAAGAAAAACTTACAGATTCGTTTTAACATAGGCTCACCTCCTCTTATTAATATAGACAGAAGATCTAACAAAAAAACCTAGTCTCCTGCAAATGATTTGAATGGTTTGTCTCATATCTCTTTCCCCTCACTATAACAAAATATTTTTTATAGTGTCAAATAGCCGGAAATTTTAACACAGCTTAAACATATACGTCAATCAAAAAAACATAAATTTGAAAAAGCCAGCAAAAATTCTAAGGTTTGACAGATGGATTATGGAGTTTCTATAATAAACCATAATCAAGTGAATAGAATTTTCTGACTCCCCCTCATCAGAGAACAGAGGTGAATACTATTGTCTAGTGAAATCAAGGATTTTCAAGAACAAGTTTCCAACCTACTGATTAGACATCGGAGTATTTTAGATGTCATGTCTAAGCTGCAGGAGTCCGGCGCTCGAACAAACCGGGCCTTGACGAAAGCAGTAACTGATTGTGGATGCGTGGAGATTACTGCCTTAAAGCAAGCTTTTGATCCAGCAAGTTCCTTACACGATAACCAACCTCATCTAGACACGCATTTTTCGGGACAGCTTTGTGAGCACTGCCGGGATATCCTAACCGCTGAAATTGGAAAAAACTTATTTTACTTGGCTGCCCTTTGCAACGTCACTGATATTTCCTTATCCAAAGTACTCGATGTTGAAACAGATCGACTCAATACGTTGGGAGTTTTTAATCTCTCCTAACATCCAATTGTTCTGTTCTCTCTATACTACGGATGAACCGGCAAGAAAGTTGCAACCCCCCGTTTGCGTTAAACGGGGGGTTGTTGTTTGATCCTATCAAGTTATAGATAATGCTTTTTCTCTTCTTGCGATTCTCTTTTTCTTACCTTGCGAATAAAATATTCAACGTTTTTTTTTATCCCATACAAAGCATATAGTGCGAGTGGCACAAATACCAGTTTGGAAATTTGATTCGGGAACATAATCGCAATAACAATCACACCAACGATGATGATGGGAGCAATCCAATATGCTGACTTCGGAATCCCTACTTTTTTGAAGTTCGGGTATTTTACGCGAGATACCATAAGGTAAGCAAGCATCAGCATTCCAAGTGCCAAGATGGTTGTTGGAAATACTTCATGAAATAATGCCAGTGTAGCTAGTACACCACCAGCAGCCGTAATAGGCAAGCCGATAAAGTAACCAGGAACACCCGCTTGTACATTAAAGCGCGCTAAACGACAAGCTCCACAAATGGGGAAAAGAGCCGTGATGATAATACCTACTACACTGATTTCCTGCAATGCAACTACATACATGATAAAGGCCGGTGCGACCCCAAAAGATATAACGTCCGATAATGAGTCCAATTCTTTTCCAAATTCACTTTGTGCATTTAACATACGTGCTACACGCCCATCCAAACCGTCCAACAGCATACCGACGATTACTGTAATGGCTGCGAAATCAACATAATCGTTAAATGCCAAGATCATTGCTACTATACCTAAAAATAGGTTGCCTAGAGTGAGCATGTTCGGCAATGCTTTCACAATCATAGTCTACCTCCGTTAATTATCATCCCGCGATATTCTATCCCTACGGCTAATCGTAATTGGTAAGAGTAGAAAAAGGGGGTAATTTATACCTGTTGACTTTAAAAAGAAAACCGTAGCATAATTCCTTCATACTAATAGAACTAAATGTGCCTGTCAATGAACACTTGTTCCTGGATTCTTTTCAATCCGTCCTTAATGGCTCGCGCTCTAATCTCCCCAATTCCTTCTACGTCGTCCAATTCCTCGATAGTAGCCATCATAATGAAGTGTAGATTACCAAAGTGGCAAATGAGATTGCAAATCACAGTGGAAGGAAGTCTAGATATTTTGCTAAGCAATCGATATCCACGTGTCATTACTATCTCGTCCGACAGCTTATTCATATTTATATACCCCAATAGTCGAAGAAAGACACTTGGATCCATTAATTCCTCTGGACTTAGCTTACTCATTTCGTTTAAGACTTGCTTAGTATCCACCTTATTATCTTTTGCATAGTCTAAAATGAGTAGCTCTGCCTCTTGCTCCACATTGAACACAAGCTCTTCTAGCTGTAGATTAATTAATCGACCCTCCGTACCTAATTCCAGGATATATTTTTTCATCTCTAACTTTATACGGATGACCATCTCAATCCGTTGCATAACCGATACAATTTCATGAACAGTGACTAATTGTTCAAATTCTAACGCACTTAGATTCGTAAGCCCCTGCTCTAATACCATCTTATATCTTTCCAAAGTTTGCAGTGCTTGATTCGTTTTTGCCAAAATAACGCTAATATCTTTAATCACATAGCGCTGAGTTCCTTGGTATAACGTAATGACATTGCGCCTTTGCGAAATGGCAATAACCAAATGGTTCGTTAATCGCGCTGTACGATCGGCTGTACGATGCCTTGTTCCCGTTTCATTCGAAACAACAGCCCCACTGGGCAATAGCTGTGTGTTGGCATATAAAATCCGCTTAGCGTCCTCGCTGACAATAATAGCTCCATCCATTTTGGCCAATTCATATAAATGGGCTGGAGTAAACTCACAGTCAATAAAAAAACCACCGTCAATGATGTTTTTCATCTGTGGACTACATCCCACAACAATTAAAGCGCCTGTTTTGGCATGTAGAACGTTTTCCAGACCCTCACGAAAAGGCGTGCCTGGAGCGACAAAACGCAAAGCATCCAACATCAAATATAGCTACCCCCTTAATGCATATTGCAAAGCTTCCTCCACATTTTTCACACCAATTACCTCAATCCCAGCAGGCTTATCTAGTCCTCGTATGCTTCTCTCTGGAATAATGACCCGCTTAAAGCCCAGTTTTTCCGCTTCGCGTATACGCTGCTCAATTCGTGAAACACCGCGGACTTCGCCTGTTAAACCTATTTCTCCAATCACTACATCATATGGGTTCGTTGAATGATCTCGAAAGCTACTAGCAATGCTTACCGCAATCGCTAAGTCAATAGCGGGCTCATCTAACCGGACCCCACCTGCTACGTTTACATAGGCATCTTGATTTTGTAGCATTAAGCCTACTCGTTTCTCCAAAACTGCCATAATCATAGCGATTCGCTGATGGTCTACCCCTGTTGCCATTCGACGAGGAGTAGCAAAGCTGGTTGGGGAAACTAATGCCTGTAGTTCAACAAGCACGGGGCGAGTTCCTTCCATACTTGCTACTACCGTTGATCCAGCAACTCCAATTGGTCGTTCCGCTAAGAATAGCTCAGATGGGTTTTCTACTTCAGCTAGCCCTTTTTCTTTCATTTCAAAAATACCCATTTCATTTGTAGAACCAAATCGATTTTTAACCGCTCGTAAAATACGGAAGGTATTATGTCGATCTCCTTCAAAGTAAAGAACAGCATCAACCATATGCTCAAGCATACGCGGTCCAGCGATTGCTCCTTCTTTTGTAACATGTCCGACAATAAAGATAGCGATACCTTTACTTTTTGCTATTCGCATCAGATGGCTGGTACACTCTCGGACTTGAGCTACACTCCCTGCTGCGGATGTGACAGCAGGATGAAAAATGGTTTGGATTGAGTCAATAATAACCACATCAGGGTCGACAAACGTGATCTGCTCCTCCACCTGCTCCAAATCAGTCTCCGTCACTACTAGTAGATTTGATGTTTGTACACCAAGCCGATCAGCTCGCATTTTAATTTGTTTAACAGACTCCTCACCGGAGATATACAACACTTTATTATTCTGATGGGCAAGAGCAAAGGAAGTTTGGAGAAGTAAGGTAGACTTTCCGATCCCCGGATCTCCCCCAACAAGCACCAACGATCCCAAAACTAAACCGCCACCTAAGACACGGTTTAATTCACCTAAGGTGGTATCTAACCGTGGTTCCTCCTCACTTATGACCTCTGTGATGGGCTGTGCCTTTTGTTTAGTGGACATACCACGCTCTCTACCACCGGCTTGTTTACGCTCTAATTCCTCAACCATTGTATTCCAATTATTACAGCCTGGGCATTTGCCCAGCCATTTAGGACTTTCGTACCCGCATTCCTGACACACAAACTTTGTTTTTACTTTTGACATATAACATACTCCCGTATCTATAAATTCATTCTACTTGTTGTTCGTGCAACTACTGTTAAATCCTGCTAATGGACAGCATTTTTATATCACCTTACATGTATGCTAGATGTATAAAAAATATCCCCGAATCATCTTCGGGGATACGTACTGCTTTCTCCTGAAATTATACCATGTTTTGCTTCAAGATTCGTTTATTTTGTTACTTTTACTTGTTCCAAGCGTTTTACCGTTAATTTGCCGTCTTCCGCATCAATTTGAACGGTATCTCCTTTTGTGATCGTTCCCTTGAGCAATTCCTCAGATAAGCGGTCTTCAATATTTCGTTGAATTGCCCGACGTAGAGGTCGTGCACCATAGGCGGGATCAAAGCCCTCTTTAGCGAGAATTTTCTTAGCCTCTTCGCTTAGTTTGAAATCAATCTCCTGTTCGACTAGGCGTTTGCGCAGGTCCTCGGTCATCAAGGTAACGATTTTTTCAATATGCTCCTGTTCTAGAGAGTGGAACACAATAATTTCGTCGATACGGTTCAGGAACTCTGGACGGAAGCTACGTTTCAATTCATCCATGACTTTATCTTTCATATCTTGATATTTCTTTTCAGAATCATTTGTAGTAAAGCCAAGGGAGCTATTTTTCTTAATCATGCTTGCACCCACATTGGATGTCATGATGACTACCGTATTGCGGAAATCAACTGTCCGTCCTTTAGAATCTGTTAATCTTCCATCATCAAGCACTTGTAATAAAATATTAAAGACATCTGGATGTGCCTTTTCAATTTCGTCTAGCAAAATAACTGAGTATGGTTTACGGCGAACCTTTTCTGTCAATTGACCGCCTTCATCATAACCCACATATCCTGGAGGCGCACCGACTAGACGGGCCGTGGTGTGCTTCTCCATGTACTCGGACATGTCTACACGGATCATGGCATCTTCATCACCGAATAATGTTTCAGCCACAGCACGAGCTAATTCTGTTTTACCTACCCCTGTAGGGCCTAAGAAGATAAAAGAACCAATTGGACGCTTTGGATCTTTTAAGCCAGCACGAGCGCGACGTACTGCACGGGCAACTGATTTAACAGCCTCGTCCTGTCCAATAACTCGGTCGTGTAGAATATCTTCCATTTTTAATAGACGTTCTGTTTCTTCTTCCTTCAATTTTAAAACAGGAATACCAGTCCAGTTAGCTACCACATGAGCGATATCCTCCTGAGTAACCTCCATGTTTAGTTTTCCTTGTCTCTCTTTCCAATCCTTCTTCGTGGAATCGAGCTCCTCGCGTAGTTTTTGTTCCTTATCTCTTAACGCTGCAGCTTCTTCAAATTCCTGAGATTGTACGGCTGCGTCCTTTTCTTTGCGAACCTCTTCTAATCGTGCTTCTAGCTCTTTTAGGTTAGGTGGTACGGTAAAGGATTGCAGGCGAACCTTGGAAGCTGCCTCGTCAATTAAATCAATAGCTTTATCTGGCAAAAAGCGATCCGTTATATAACGATCTGACATTTTTACCGCCTGATTAATAGCTTCATCTGTAATTTTTACACGATGATGAGCTTCATAACGATCACGTAAACCGCTTAAGATTTTTATCGCATCTTCAGGAGTCGGTTCATCTACTTGAATGGGTTGGAAGCGGCGTTCGAGCGCGGCATCCTTCTCAATGTATTTACGATACTCATCCAGCGTGGTAGCACCGACACATTGTAGCTCGCCGCGAGCAAGTGCTGGTTTAAGAATATTGGATGCATCAATCGCTCCCTCAGCCCCACCTGCTCCAATTAATGTATGCAACTCGTCAATGAACAGAATTATATTTCCTGCTTGTCGAATTTCATCCATAATTTTTTTCAGACGATCCTCGAATTCTCCACGATATTTGGTGCCAGCTACCACTGTACCCATATCTAAAGTCATGACACGTTTATCACGCAATGTTTCTGGAATCTCATTATTAACAATTTTTTGGGCTAGACCCTCAGCTATCGCTGTCTTACCAACACCCGGTTCACCAATTAATACGGGGTTATTCTTTGTCCGTCTGCTCAATACCTGAATCACACGTTCAATTTCCTTCTGACGACCGATCACCGGATCAAGTGAACCTTCTTTAGCAATAGCCGTCAAGTCCCGTGCTAATCCATCTAAAGTAGGAGTATTTGCCGATGCATTGCTTCCAGAAGGCTGATGAGATGACATCATTTCTGAGCTGCCCAATAGTTGCAATACCTGTTGACGTGCTTTATTTAGGCTAATGCCTAAGTTGTTCATAATTCGCGCAGCAATTCCCTCTCCCTCGCGAATTAGACCCAACAAAATATGTTCGGTTCCCACGTACGTATGACCTAGCTTGCGAGCCTCGTCCATGGACAGCTCAATTACTTTCTTAGCTCGTGGGGTGTAGTTTGGTGTATAATTCGTCGTGTTTGCCGGTTGTTCAGGAGCACGACCGATTAAAGATTCCACTTCATTTTGAATTTTATCAAGTCCGAGACCGAGTGCTTGAAGTGCTTTTGCCGCAATTCCTTCTCCCTCTCGGATCAGACCTAAAAGAACATGTTCGGTTCCAATATCTTTGTGACCTAAACGAACTGCCTCTTCCAATGCTAAAGCTAATACTTTTTGTGCACGCTCTGTAAATCGTCCAAACATCATAGTATAAGCACCTCCATTACTCTTCTCTTATGAATTGCATTTTAGTCGTTCTCGAATGACAGAAGCTCTACGCTCATCTCGTTGTTCTGCTGTTAATTTCTGTCCCGCATCATATTGTAAAAAACCGGGTTGTGTGCTAACTAACAGTTCATTTACAACAAATGGGCTGCATGCTTGTAAATAACCCAAATCTATTCCCAAGCGTACATCAGATAAGCGCTGAGCCGCTTCTTTTGATTCGACCGTTCTGGCATGAGTCAAAATCCCATAAGAACGAAAAATCTTATCCTCAATAGATATGCGACTATGCTCTTGCAAATACTGTCGCGCTTCTCGCTCTTGTTCAATAATTTGGCTTGCAACGCTGTATAGATTTGAGATAATATCTGCTTCCGACATACCGAGTGTCACTTGATTGGAAAGCTGAAAGAGGTTGCCAACAGCTTCGCTTCCTTCCCCATACAAACCGCGAACAACCAAGCCTACCTGAGTAATTGCCTGCAAAATTCGATTAATCTGCTGGGTCATCACAAGTGCCGGTAAATGTAACATGACAGAAGCACGTATACCAGTACCTACGTTTGTAGGACAACTAGTTAAATAGCCTCGTTTTTCATCAAAAGCATAATTGACTTGTTTTTCGAAGATATCATCCATCTTGCTTCCTTTTTCCCAGGCTTCCCGTAATTGGAAACCTGGCAAGAAAACCTGAATACGTAGATGATCTTCTTCATTGACCAATACACTGATGGATTCGTCCTCACTTAAAATGACGGCACCTTTTCTGGATTCCTCTGCCAAATTGGGGCTGATAAGATGTTTTTCTACCAGCACTCTCTTTTCGAGAGGCTTCATGTCCTCCATGGACAACAGTTCGAAGGCGCCTTTCTTCTTCATAGAAGACGAATCGATTACTTCTTTTACTTTACGTACGACCTCTTCTGCTTGTGAGTCAGTAGCTAAGAGTGGAAAAGGATGCTGACGTAGGTTCCTAGCGATTCGCAACCGCGTACTAATTACAATATCAGAATCAGGACCCTCGCCTTTCATCCAATTACTCCATGGGTGCTGGGTAAAACGCTGTAGGGACATACTTGATGTTCACCTCCACCATTTATTCACTTGGATTGTTCAATCTTTTGTTCCAATGCACGAATACGGTCTCTAATTTCCGCTGCCTTTTCAAACTCCTCTGTAGCAATATGCTGTTGAAGAGCAGTTTTTAGTTGCTGTAAATCCTTTTTTATCTTTAATTGGCTACCTGTACGTTCAGGTACTTTCCCCATATGCTGGGTATTTCCATGAATTCTTCTAAAAAGCGGGTCAAGTTTAGCCCCAAAATGGTTATAACAATCACTGCAACCAAAACGACCACTCTTGCTAAATTGTGTATAGGTTAATCCGCAGGTTTCGCAACGCGTAAGCGGAGAAACTGTATTTTGGTTCATCTGTTGACTGCTGACACCTTTGTTCATTGGGTCAAAATTTAATAGACCAGCCAATAAATTATTTAGACCAAAATTACCAAAGCCTGAGAAATATTCGCCTTTTTCCTTGGCACATTGCTCGCAAATGTGAGTCTCAGACTTTTCACCATTTACGATTTTGGTAAGATGTAAGGTTGCGGGACGTTTGCCGCACTCTTCACAATTCATAATAAGAACCTCCTTACAAGTCAATCGGTACAACCAGACTTTTAGGGTTAATTCTATTTTTTGCAAAGGTGTAACTTCTATGTTATGAGAATCGATGTAATCATATGCTTTAAGATACTAGCTCTTAGCTGATCTCGTAAAGATGTATTAACCATCAGCACCTGTCTTGAGGTGGCTACCTTCATTAAGGTGGCTTCTCGTAAACTAATCCATCTTTCTTCCACCAATCGATCAATGATAGAGTAACCGTATGATTGAGTTATACTATCCCCAATCATTTCTTCCGTCAAAAGCTCCTGTAATGTATCCTTACACAAAATTTGTGCCTTTCGAATCCGGATAAAGCCTCCACCGCCACGTTTACTTTCAACAATATATCCTTTTTCAATAGAGAAACGAGTGTTAATGACGTAATTAATTTGGGACGGTACACATTGAAACTTTTCGGCAATATCACTCCGCTGAATTTCAATAGCTCCATTCGGACTCTCCTGAAGTATGCTCTTTAAATGCCGCTCAATGATGTCCGATATATTTCGCAAAGTGTCGCCTCCTTGCCTAAGAATATGAGTGAAACTAAGGGCGTTAAAATTGATTTTTTAGTTAGTCAATTTGACTTTGACTATCTTTGACTTTTATTATAATTACTTTTTTATTTACTTTCAACCCTTATTTCCCTTACTCCTTTATTTTGGTCAAAAAAGGTCTATTTCAACCTGCATCAATCAAAAAAACCACCTTTAAAAAGGTGGTTCACTTTTACCTGTTTATTTAGATTGATAAAATGGTACTTGTTGAAGTAATTCCGCATAGCCTTGAATGACTACATCTGCGTTTTTCAACTCACCAGAATCAGCAAAGCCAAAATCACAGCCTATTGTCCATAAATGATTTTTTTTACCTGCCTCAACATCTGACTTACGATCTCCTACCATGACTGCCTGCTTAATATCGTATGTTTTTAGAAGAAGGGCTACTAGATCTACTTTTGACTCGGTTTGGAAACGTCCGGCTGAGTATAGATCAGTAAAAAGATGCGTGATGTTAAAGTGCTCACATATTGCTTCGACATAACCGTCCATGGCATTAGATGCTACAAAAAGCGCAATTCCCTTCTCGTGCAGTGCTGTTAGTTGTTCTACCACTCCCGGATACAGGGAAACAACACCTTCATCCAATAATTTCTCTTCATGCTTAGCTAATAACTCCGTAGCCAGTTCTCTTGTCTTTTCATCTGCTTCCGGTAGCAGTATATCCCATATTTCATCTAGAACCATGCCAAGAGTATTAGTAATTGCATGATCATCAGGAAGTTCACCATCCCATAGCTGGCGATCTCGTAAATCTTGAAAGGTGCGTCTAAAACCTGGAATAGCCATAGACTCTGTTTGCAATAAAGTACCATCCATATCAAAAATAACGGCATGCTGTATGCTCACTCTACCACCTCAATATCGTGTTGTTACATGATTGTGACCGATTTTCATAGAACTCACTCATCTACTGCATATCTTGCTTAATAAATGCAGCAATGTCATAAGCGGCAAACGGACGTGCAATCATCTCTGCTTGTTGTCGCATTGCTTTAGACTTTTGTTCATCTAAAAGCACTTGCTCAATTGAGTATATCAAATTTCGACTCTCTGTAGCGTGGACAGCACAGCCATTGTTTAACAAAAAGTGACTATTTCGTTCCTCTTGACCTGGCAATGGATTAAATATAACCATCGGGACACGTTTGCTTAATACCTCAGCAGTTGTTAGACCACCTGATTTTGTTACAATCGCATCGGCTACTTCTAAATACTCATGAAAATTATCTACATATTGTAATGCCACTACATCATGAGAATACGAACGGTTTGTAACACTTCTATATAATTTTTCATTTAGACCTGTTAAGACGAAAATTTTTAAAGGAATATGTAAGGCATCGAGACCTTGTAATACTTTATCCATGGGGCCTAACCCTAATCCACCACCGGACAATATTAACACCTTTTGGTCTGGCTTAATCTCAAATTTAGCACGAAGCTCCTGTTTATGAACCTCTTCTCTAAATTTGCGCATAATCGGGATGCCCATTGGTTTAAATTTTTGCCGATTTTCATGATAAAGATCAACTAAGTAAAAAAGCTGTTCACTAGCAATAAAATAATGGTCAATATGATGATTTACCCAGGATGGGTGGATTGTATAATCCGTTATAATTGTATAAATTGGTTCCGTCCATTGATTGCGTCCCTTTAATACAGAGAGCATACAGCTAGCAAATGGATGCGTAGCAATAAAAGCATCCGGTTCTACACTGTTAATCAATCGTTTTAAATTATTTGCTAGTAGCTTATTAACAAAAACGTTCATATCAAAAAGTCTGGTTTTCTCTGTATTATGATAAATTTTACCCCAAACACTTGGAGAGAGTTTTAATATATTCGTATAGCTTTCCAATAAGATTTTATGGAAGGTTGGACTTATATATTCAAGGGTGTCAATTACCATAGAAGCATAACCAAGTTCGCTTAACTCTTCCTGAATCGCACGAGCAGCCTGGTTATGACCGTTGCCAATGGAGGCGGAAAAGATGAGTATCTTTTTCATTTCGACTCTCCTTTGCTGTCTATTCCAACATCAGTTCACTTGCCCCCAATTCTTTTTACATACCAGTATGCCTTACATGTTCTGTAAGGCTTCAATGGGTGTCCTATGATTGGGGTACGAAGATGAGGAAGGCCTAATTCATGTAGGAAAAGTATATTTAGCCGGATTTGATTCTTATCCTTAGCATATCATACCATTGGTTATAACCTAAGTCATATCTTCATGTGCATATATGTTCTAATGTTCTCTTATGTAATACGATTTAACACGGCAATAAGATACACTATGATTCTATCTAAATAATCTTTTCATAAAACGAAAAATCTCTCAACAATAATCTGTTGAGAGAATCTATTCATGAACTTCATTCTCTGAAAACTAGATAATGAAAGTCAGCATAAAGGCAATGTGGATAAGTCCTCGACCGATTAGTATTCGTCAGCTCCATGCATTACTGCACTTCCACACCGAACCTATCAACCTCATCGTCTATAAGGGGTCTTACTAGCTTGCGCTATGGGAAGTCTCATCTTGAAGGGGGCTTCACGCTTAGATGCTTTCAGCGCTTATCCCGTCCGCACATAGCTACCCAGCTGTGCCACTGGCGTGACAACTGGTGCACCAGAGGTGCGTCCATCCCGGTCCTCTCGTACTAAGGACAGCTCTCCTCAAACTTCCTACGCCCGCGACAGATAGGGACCGAACTGTCTCACGACGTTCTGAACCCAGCTCGCGTACCGCTTTAATGGGCGAACAGCCCAACCCTTGGGACCTACTTCAGCCCCAGGATGCGATGAGCCGACATCGAGGTGCCAAACCTCCCCGTCGATGTGGACTCTTGGGGGAGATAAGCCTGTTATCCCCAGGGTAGCTTTTATCCGTTGAGCGATGGCCCTTCCATGCGGAACCACCGGATCACTAAGCCCGACTTTCGTCCCTGCTCGACTTGTAGGTCTCGCAGTCAAGCTCCCTTGTGCCTTTACACTCTACGAATGATTTCCGACCATTCTGAGGGAACCTTTGGGCGCCTCCGTTACTCTTTAGGAGGCGACCGCCCCAGTCAAACTGCCCACCTGGCATGGTCCTTCCACCCGATAAGGGCGGCAAGTTAGAAACTCCGTACATCAAGGGTGGTATCCCAACGACAGCTCCACGAAGGCTGGCGCCCTCGCTTCACAGCTTCCCACCTATTCTGTACATGATGCACAAAGTTTCAATACCAGGCTACAGTAAAGCTCCATGGGGTCTTTCCGTCTTGTCGCGGGTAACCTGCATCTTCACAGGTATTATGATTTCACCGGGTCTCTTGCCGAGACAGCGCCCAA
>NZ_CP007806.1:30000-137500 GCF_000219535.2 Brevibacillus laterosporus LMG 15441 | reverse complement strand
GTGCTTCCTCATCGCTCATGTGCTTCCAGAAATCTACTCCTGTATGCTCTTTTACCAAATCCACCATGTGTACTCGTCTCCATTGCGGAGTCAAATCTACCTCATGGCCTTGGTACTGGATCTTCGTGGTACCCAGCACGGTTTGTGCAATATGCGCAATCATTTCTTCTGTTAACTTCATAATATCCTTGTAATCAGCATAAGCTTCATACAGTTCAATCATTGTAAATTCAGGATTGTGTCGTGTAGAGATACCTTCATTACGATATACGCGACCGATCTCATACACTTTTTCCATACCGCCAACAATCAGACGTTTTAAATGTAACTCAATCGCAATACGCATAAACAATTGCATGTCTAATGCATTGTGATGAGTGATAAAAGGACGAGCAGATGCTCCCCCAGCAATGGAGTGCAAAGTAGGTGTTTCTACTTCTAAATATCCTAGGTTATCCAAATAACGTCTCATTTCAGTTAGAATACGGCTACGTGCGATAAATGTTTTACGTACTTCAGGATTAACAATCAAATCCACGTAACGCTTCCGATAGCGTGTCTCGATATCTTTTAGGCCATGGAATTTCTCCGGTAATGGACGAAGAGATTTGCTTAGGAAAACTAAGCTTTTCGCTTTGACACTTAACTCGCCTGTTTTTGTTTTAAATAAAGTACCAGTAAGACCGATAATGTCCCCGATATCACTTAAATCAAAAACGTTATATAGGTCGTCGCCGACTGTATCTTTACGCACATAAATCTGAATTTGACCAGAGCGATCCAATAGTTGCGCAAAGCTTGCCTTACCCATTTTGCGCTTTGCCATTAAACGACCGGCGATAGTAACTTCGTGATTCGCTTCTTCAAGTTCTTCTTTCGTTTTGTCCGTGAAGCTAGCTGTAATATCCGAAGCAAAATCCTTCTGTTCAAATTTCTTTCCAAACGGATCAATGCCCCATTCACGTAATTGATCCATTTTGTCATGGCGAACTTGTAGCAATTCGTGTAGTTCTTGCTCAGTTCCTTGCTCTTGTTGTAGGTCTTCTTCTCTTGCCATTCCTTCTTCACTCCTAACAGAACGCTCTGTTAAAGCCCGTTGAATAGGACTAGGGCGTACCATCAAAAGATTGGTACGCCATTTAACGTGAGCTTATCGATTAATTTCAAGTACTTCGTATTGAATAACGCCCGCTGGAACGTTTACATCTACTGTAGATCCTTTTGCTTTTCCAAGCAAGGCTTGACCAACAGGAGATTCGTTTGAAATTTTATTGTTTAATGGATCAGATTCAGCAGAACCAACGATAGTGTAGTCTACTATGTCTCCAAATTCAAGGTCTTTTAGACGAACAGTTGAACCAACACTTACCACATTGGTATCAACATCTTCGTTCGTAATAATGCGAGCATTACGTAACATTTTTTCTAGGGTTAGAATGCGCCCTTCGATGAACGCTTGCTCATTTTTAGCTTCTTCATACTCAGAGTTTTCACTAATATCTCCAAAGCTAATGGCCTCTTTAATACGCGCAGCAACTTCTTTACGCTTAACCGTTTTTAAATCTTCTAATTCTTGCTCAAGCTTGGCAAGGCCTTCAGGTGTAAGGATGACTTCTTTTTCAGACATCTTCGTATTCCCCCGTTTATCAATTTTTAATCCCGTTATCAAAAAGTACACAGGATTATATGTAGATCACCCACTTAATATACTAGGGGTAATCGTTTTCTTTTTGTAATACAGTGGGTCATAGGGAAAGCTGCCAGATCATGATCTGGCAGCTTCAAGTACATAATACGATGAATTATAGGATATGAGAAATACGTTGTCAATGTTTGATTTCCATTATAAGGCAGAGATTTTTACAGACCCTTCTTTCTCCATCTCTGTATCATCAAACGCGCCGCTTTCTACCCAATCTACGTACTCATGCAATAAGCGATACAATTCTTCTTCTGTTTCAACAGAATTTATCAGGTGTTTCGTTTGAGTGGCACCTTTTAAGCCTTTTAGGTACCACGCAGCGTGTTTGCGCATCTCAAGTATGCCAACTCTTGGTCCTTTTAATGCAACTAAACGTTTAGCATGCAGCAAACAGATATTTACCTTATCACGAGCAGTAGGTTCACCCAGTAATTCACCTGTGGTTAGATATTGGATCGTCCGATAAAGCATCCAAGGATTCCCTAGAGCCGCACGACCGATCATAACCCCGTCGCAGCCTGTAGTATCTAACATACGTTTGGCATCCTCTGGTGATGCTACGTCACCGTTACCGATAACCGGAATAGTAACCACCTCTTTAACTCGGCGAATCCATTCCCAATCAGCGTGACCCTTGTACATCTGAACACGAGTACGAGCATGCACAGAAACCGCCTTACCACCAGCGCGCTCTACCGCCTGTGCATTATCTAAAACATATAGATGATCCTCGTCCCAGCCCAAGCGCATTTTGACTGTTACCGGTTTGTCCACAGCATCTACTACCGCTGAAACCACTTCATAAATTTTTTCCGGATCTAATAACAAACGAGCCCCTGCATCACAGCTAACAATCTTAGGGACAGGACACCCCATGTTAATGTCGATAATATCGGCATTGGTGTTTTGGTCAACGTAACGAGCCGCTCCCACCAAAGTCTCCTTATCTCCGCCGAAAATTTGCAGACTCAACGGTTTTTCACGTTCATCTACGTATAGCATATCTAATGTTTTTTTGTTGCCATGCATAATCGCCTTGTCACTAACCATCTCAGCACAGACTAGACCTGTGCCAAATTCTTTAGCAATCAAGCGAAAAGCAGGATTACATACTCCTGCCATTGGTGCTAGGACAACATTGTTTTTTAATTCGATGTTTCCGATTTTCATATATAAAACCTCCTTAAGCGAAGGAACGCTGCCTACTTTTCATTCCCTTTATTTATAGCACATAATTCCTCATATTCAACTTGTAAAGTGTTGGCTATCTTCCGTAATACCAGTTCAGTCGGTGGTTTGGTTCCTCGCTCCAAGGTACCCACAAACGATAATGATACACCCATCTCACTGGCTAATTGCTGTTGTGTAAAGCCTTTTAATTTGCGGAACGCTCTGATTCGGCTCCCCAATCTAATGTCCCCCATACCTGTACCCCCTGCGTTTCTATACATTGATGGATTGCTTCTTCTATGGATAAATCTGTTCCCGGAATAACTCCATGCCATACCTCTTGAAGCGGAATTAGTACAAAAGCACGATGAATCATTTCTGGATGAGGAATGACCAAATTCGGCAACGCCACTTCTTCCTCTCCAAAAAGCAACAGATCAATATCAATATTGCGCGGCCCCCAGCGCTCAAGACGAACTCTCCCTAATTTTTGCTCAATCGATAAGGCTGTCTGCAATAACTCAAGGGGCGTTAAGCTTGTTTCAATTTCAATCACCATATTTAAAAAGGCAGGCTGGTTAAGATAGCCCACTGGATCAGTCTCATAAACAGAAGAAAGGCGAGACACTTGAATGAAATCATGTGCGTGTAACCAGGCGATGGCACCTTTAAGCATAGCTTCTCGCTCTCCCTGATTAGATCCAAGGGCAATATATGCTTTTGTAAGATTGCCCATGCTAGTTACTTCCCTTCTTCCTAATCATCTCAATTGCAACTGACTGGTAATGCCCTGCTATAGGAGGGTCTGGTTTTGTTACTTTTACTTTGACTTCATCTAAAGGAAAATCACTCAACAAACCATCGCAAATCTGCGCCGTCAATTTTTCCACTAACTGATAACGCTCTCCTTCAACGATAGCCTTCACTCTTTCGTAAATATCTGCATAATTAACGGTGTATTCTAGCTGATCCGTATCAGCAGCCTTTTGCAAATCAAGTGAGAGCTCCAAATCAACATAGAACCTTTGACCTAGCCTAGCCTCTTCTTGAAAAACACCATGGTAACCATAAAAAGCCATACCATTAAAATAGATTTTATCCATTGTAACGCGCCCCTTTTTTTATAGCGTCCATCATCATTGCTGTTCGTTTTATGGCCTTAACATCGTGCACGCGCATGATATGACAACCTTTCTCAATGCCTAACGCTACCGTTGCTATTGTACCCTCTAGACGTTCATCCACAGGTAAATCAAGAACTTTACCAATCATAGATTTTCGTGAGGTTCCCAGTAAGACAGGGTAGCCAAGAGCCACTAAATCATCCAACCGACGCATAGCTTCTAAATTTTGCTGCAATGTTTTTGCAAAACCAATACCTGGGTCAAGCACGATCATCTCTTCTGACACGCCTGCTGCTAAAGCTAGTTGAATAGATTCCTGTAAATCCTTTATGTAGTCAGGAAAGAAATCCTGGTATTCCATCTGCTCTCGGTTGTGCATTAGGATAATCGGCACATTCCATCTAGCAGCTACAGCGGCCATTTCGGAGTCTTTTTTTGCTCCCCACACGTCATTAATAATATGGGCTCCTGCCCGCAATGCTTCGTCGGCAACGCGAGCTTTATAGGTATCAACAGAGATCGGTACATCTATATCGCGGGAGAGGCGCTCGATAATCGGAATAATTCGCTCTAATTCTTGTTCCGCACTAATAAGCTGAGAACCCGGCCGTGTCGACTCTCCCCCTACATCGATGATATCCGCTCCATCCTTTACAAGCCTTTCAGCATGCCGCATAGCGTCATCTAGCTGATTGTAACGTCCTCCATCTGAAAAAGAGTCAGGAGTAACGTTAAGGATTCCCATAATTAATGTTCTTTCGTGTAACGGCAGATTATATGTACCACATGATAGTGATGTAAATTTGGTCTGAGAGCGCTCATGATCATGGTTCATCTTTTTCGAACTCCTTTTTATATTGTGGAAAGCATAACATAATCAGTTGGACAATTCTACCAATCGCCTGTAGGCTTCATGCAGCTTTTGGGTCAGCTTTCCATAGACGTATGGAACTTCTACATTCTCAACAGTCGATACCGGTACGATCTCCTGAATCGAGTTGGTTACGAACACCTCATCAGCTTTAAATAGTTCCTCAAGAGGATAAAGTCCTTCCTCCACATTAAACCCACCTGTATGTGCAATGGTTAGGACAGCATTTCGGGTAATTCCTGCTAACAGATTAGTATCAATGGAAGGCGTATATACGATATTGTCCTTGACCCAGAACACGTTGCTGACAACCCCTTCACAGATATAACCTTCTTTTGTCAAAAATAGACCTTCTATAT
The DNA here is from genome assembly GCF_000219535.2 of Brevibacillus laterosporus LMG 15441. Taxonomy (NCBI): domain Bacteria; kingdom Bacillati; phylum Bacillota; class Bacilli; order Caryophanales; family Paenibacillaceae; genus Brevibacillus; species Brevibacillus laterosporus. Next base: position 132,274 of record NZ_CP007806.1, on the reverse strand, counting down.
CCGGTGCGCCTCCTATTTCTTGTTTACCAAGGGCACAGTTTAAATAATTATGAGATTTAAAACGTAGGTTTCCTTCCTGCGTCTGCCTTGGAAAGGAGATTACTTTCAACCTCTTGGCAATAGGAGGCTCTGCGATCGGCATTACAGATTTGACAAAAATATAAAGCGATGGCTGCTCATATACACCACTATGCAAGCCAACACCTTCTGCTCCTCCAGTAACACTAATCCGTACATAAGCATCCTCTAGCTTATTCTTCTCCAGAGTAGCCTGCACAGCACGATATATGTCACTACGCTCCCACTTGTGACGAATGCGTAAATCAGTCATTCCATTTTCCAAACGAAGCATATGCTCATTCCAAAAGCATGGTTTTCCTTGATATATACGAATGGTCTCAAATAGACCGATACCATATAAAAAGCCATGATCCATGGCTGAAACTACCGCTTGTTGAGCGGGTACAATTTTATCATTAACAAACACCCACATCCGCTTAATCTCCTAGCTATAAGACGTTTATCTCTCTTCTGTCGCACATAAAATCATAGTATCATAACTAAAACTTTCCTCGAACCACTCTTGCTGTGATTTTGGTTTATTTCTTTCCTGAAAAAACCACCTGCAATCATTTTTGCAAGTGGCTTTGAAGTAATGGTTCATTATTTGATAGGTTGAGTCTCTTTTGCATAAGCCGTCAAAAAGTTTTCCAACATTTGCTTTCCATATTGAGTAATAATGGATTCAGGGTGAAATTGAACACCTTCGATAGGTAGCTCTCTATGACGAATCGCCATTATCTCCCCTTCAGGTGTACGAGCTGTAATTTCTAATTCTTCTGGAATGGATTCTTCCTGGATCACCAGCGAATGATAGCGCGCAGCTTGGAATGGGGAAGGTATGGATGCAAAAATGGTCTTACCATCATGCAATACCTCCGAGGTTTTTCCATGCATAAGCCGATCTGCTCGCACTATTTTCCCGCCAAATACTTGCCCTATTGATTGATGACCAAGGCATACGCCAAAAATCGGAATCTTCCCTGCAAAATGACGAACGACATCCATACTAATCCCAGCTTCATTCGGTGTGCAAGGACCTGGCGAAATCATCAGGTAATCTGGATTCATATTTTCGATTTCCTCTAGCGTGATTTTGTCGTTACGAAATACCCGTAACTCCTCACCCAGCTCCCCAACAAATTGTACTAGGTTGTACGTAAAGGAATCATAGTTATCAATCATAATAATCATACTCAGCTCTCCTCTCGGCTTTTCAGCCTCTCATTCTCAAACTCTTCACTCAGCTCAACTACTTTCCACAAGACCACTGCTCTCTTTCCACTACTCATCGCACTCTTTCCGCTCAAGAATAATCATACCTGATACCTATAACAGCTTGGGTACAGCCTGCTTTGAGCTTTACTAATTCTTATATAGACAGAAGTGTTTCATTCTCAAGTCAATTGGTCAAAAGCAATAGGTCTTGATATATCATAACATACAGACTTGGTGGCTGTAAGTCATCATTTGGAAGCTTTTGTAAGATTGTTTTTCGAATTCACTCATTTCATAGCAACGATTCATGGGCCTTCAATAAAGATAGCAGCTCCTGCACTAGTTGCTCTATAACGACAAAAAGAAGTGGCCCTCAACGCGTGCGAACCACTTCCATAGCATTATTCCTGCTTAAAAGCCTGAAGCAATATTAATCCTCAAAATGATAAAGTGGCGTAGATAAATAGCGTTCACCATTGCTAGGAATAATAACTACAACTTTTTTTCCTTTTCCTAAACGACTCGCTACATCGAGAGCCGCTGAAATAGCCGCACCTGAGGAAATTCCACCTAGAATTCCTTCTTCCCTAGCCACACGACGAGCTGTCTCAAAAGCAGCTTCATTTTCAATAGGAAGAATTTCATCATAGATAGACGTATCCAAAATCTCCGGCACGAATCCAGCACCAATTCCTTGAATCTTATGCGGCCCTGGTTTGCCTCCAGACAAAACCGGGGAGGCCTGAGGTTCTACCCCATAAATTTTTACCTCTGGGTATTCCTCTTTCAGCACTTGACCCACGCCTGTAATAGTACCACCTGTACCGATACCAGCAATAAAAGCGTCAATACCACCGATCTCTTTTCCCTGTTCAAGCAACTCTTTTGCTGTAGTATCTCGATGTACCTTAGGATTGGCTTTATTATTAAATTGCTGAGGGATAAAATAGTCGGAGTTCTCGCGAGCAAGTTCTTCTGCTTTACGAATCGCTCCTCCCATTCCTTCCGCTCCTGGGGTCAAGATTAATTCCGCTCCATACGCACGTAGCAAATTACGTCTTTCCATACTCATGGTATCTGGCATAACCAAGATAGCACGATATCCCTTCGCTGCAGCCACCATCGCTAATCCGATCCCGGTGTTACCGCTAGTTGGTTCAATTATGGTATCGCCAAGCTTCAATTTACCTTCCGCTTCGGCTGTTTCGATCATAGAAAGTGCAATACGATCTTTCACACTGCTACCGGGGTTAAAGAACTCCAGCTTTAAATAGATATCAGCCATGTCTTCCGTTACGACACGATTGAGTTTGACTAATGGCGTATTTCCAATCAGTTCTGTAATAGATTGTGCAACCCGCATGTTTTTGTCCCCCTCAAGTAATCATCACCGAGTAATTTGCTAGGATTTGTAGGTATTATAACAAATCATATTCATTAGCGTCAACGATATGTTAAATCCTTCACTTCTACTTTGGTCGTTTTACGTAAACGATTTAAAATTTCATCAAACGACTCCGCTTTAGCAATCGCCATGTCCTCAAAAACCTTTTCCTTCGACTGTTCAAAGGTTGGAACCACTTCTTCCTTCCGTTCTGTTATATGCAATAATGCATAACCATCTTCAACAGGAATGGGAGCAGATACTTCCTTGACTTTCATATCCTGAAGAGCGAACTGTTCATTTTCCGTTAAAGAGTCGTCCTTTAAAACAACGATCCCCATATCTCCACCATTGGGAGCTGTGTGGGCGTCTATGGATCGCTCTTTAGCCAACGTAATAAAATCTGCTCCCTTTGATAGATCCTGGAATAAATTTTGAGCTTCGGCTTCCGTTTTTACTAACAAGCGATAGAGATGTACGGTGGTCGGTTGAATATAATCGGATTGGTGTTGCTGGAAATAAGCTCGCAGTTCATCATCACCTATTGTTACATTCTTAGTAGCGAGCTTTTTCAACAATAATTGATAGCGAACCTCCTGCTCCATTTGGGCCGGAGTCTGTCCCAATCGATCCTGCACCTCACTAGGAATATCACCCTCATGCGGGAAATGACTTCTTATCCTTTGAATCTCTTCCTGAACTCGCTGATCAGAAACAGTAAGTTGTAGACGATTTGCTTCTTGGAAGACGAGCTGGTGATCAATTATTCGATCCAACATCTGCTTTCCATAGCGCTCTTTTAATTGTGAATTTAGCGCTTGCTCTGTAACATTTTCATCTCCTACCTTAGCTACCGTCGCCAGACCTGCGCCTTTATACCAAGCACCCGATACAACAGCTAACAACAAGATGAGCGCACCAATCAAGCTCCACAAAAACCGAACGTTACGCATCCATTTCTCTCCATTTCATTAAAATTCTATAATATTAGGGCAAGAAAAAAACGGTAGTTGACGTGTCGTTAGCAATCGCACATGTCTCATGCTCTAGTCTCCACCGTTTTGTCTCTTATTCTTTATTTATCCAAATCATTAATGATTTCCTGCAAATCATCATAGTTGAACTGGTAAAGTTCATTGCAAAAATGGCAGTGAACCTCAGCTCCGCCCTCTTCTCTTTGCATACTCATTAATTCTGCCTTACCTAAGCTAGCTAATGTGTTGCCCACTTTTTCAGCAGAGCACCCGCAATTAAAGGTAAGATCTAGCTTACTATGAATAGTAGGGTTATCCAATACCTTAGCAATTAATTCCTCCGGTGTAATACCTTCTGCAATTAAGCGTGATACCTGCGGCAATTTACTAATTTTCTCTTCAATTTTCGCGATATCCTCTTCAGGAGTACCAGGAAGTAATTGCAGAATGAACCCACCTGATCCAAAAATGGAATGATCTTCAGGGTTAACCAGCACACCTACAGCTACAGCCGACGGAGTCTGCTCTGATACCACAAAATAATAACTAAAATCCTCACCAATCTCACCGGAAACAATCGGCACACTACCTTGATACGGTTCTCGAAGACCTAAATCCTTTGTTACGTATAAAAATCCATCTGTACCTACTGCACGTCGAACGTCTAGCTTACCAAGTTCATTCAACTCGAAATGAACTTGTGGATTGGTTGCATACGCCCGCAATTCACCGTGGGCATTGGCCTCTGCAAAAATGCTACCGATCGGACCGCCCCCATTAATCTTGACTGAAATACGTTCGTCCCCTTTAAGCATAGCACCCATCATCGCTGTTACTGTAAGCGTTCGCCCTAAAGCTGCACTAGCAGTGTTCAGCATACCGTGTCTTTTTCTAATGTCTTCTACAATTCCTGTCGTGCGGGCAGCAAATGCTCGAACATTCCCATTAAAACCCGTTGCTCTTACTAAATAGTCACTCATAAGCGTCCTCCTTGCATATCCTCTACTTCTCTTAGTTCAGTGTGCCTCGTGTGCTCATTACGCATTCGCTAGTCTTAGCACTCTCTGGTTACCGTCGTCTGACTGTAGGTAATTGATTGCACCAAAGTATTTCTCTTGTTTTTTGTAACTTTGATCCAATCAATTAGCTATTTCATGAACAACAAAACTCCCGCGTATGAGGCAGGAGTCCTCCATCCAGTCTTATTTAGAATGTACCCATGATTCGGCCCAAGTTTGCACAGCATCCATGACGGTTTTTAACCCTCTTCCTTTATCTGTCAACTCGTATTCAATACGCACAGGGGTTTCAGGATAAACATTCCGCGTTAAAACACCAGCTAGTTCTAACTCCTTAAATCTTTCCGCCAACATCCGATCACTCATACCGGGTATGACTTCAGATATATCTTTAAAGCGCTTAGGCCCTGTCATTAACACACAAATAATTAACCCCGTCCAGCGTTTTCCCAACAATTCAAAAGCAGTCTCAAGCTTTGGGCACAATTGGTGGTCACTCATCTTTATCACTCCCTTATAGTTATTTTACCATAGCTACTTTACAAAAATAAGTTTTCAGAAGTGGAGATACCTTTCAAAGTGTAGTTTTCCCGCTTTCTAATAAAAAAATGGGCTACTTGCCTACTCACTTATTTACTTTCTTCATATAAATAGTATAATGATTTCTGCCTATAAGACAAACCTTTGGGGGTTAACCCTACTCAATGATAGAATTTTCAGTTTATTCGGTTGAAAAGAAGTTTCACAGACACAAGAAAAATAGACAATAAAAAGGAGCATGATCATGCTTCTTAGCATGTAGCTCCTTTGACCTCCAATTATGGGGACAATGAATGAATTATGTTTTTTTGACATACCTTAGGAAAGGTACTCCATCAAGTTGCGTGAACATTTCTGTTTGCGCAATCGCTCAATCGTAGTCGCTTCAATTTGACGTATACGCTCGCGAGTAAGACCAAACATCTTGCCTACTTCCTCTAACGTATAAACCTGATCATCATACAGTCCAAAGCGCATCGCAATGATTTCTTGCGAACGTGGACTTAAGACAGATAAAGCATCAAAGACCTGGTCCCTTAGATCAACTCGTTCAATCCAGTCATCTAATGAGCTTTCTTTGTCATCAACAATTTCAGCGTAGCTTAGCAATTCTTCGTCATCTTCCATGTAGAGCTCAACAGGTTGCTCATCGATTGACTCCATTTTAATACGAAGAGCATACTCGATGGTATCCATTTTTTCCATGGGAATATTTAAATAGGTTGCAATCTCATGTCGTTCAGGATTGCGGTTTAGCAAATGAGCCAATTGCATTACTTTCTTTTGATAGAGGCGTATTTGCTCATGCATGTGTACAGGTATGCGAATAAGACGGCCTTTGTCACTGATAGCACGTGTGATGGCTTGTGAAATCCACCAATGCGAATAGTGATATAAACGGACGCCTCTTGTAATATCAAATTTTTCTATTGCGGTAAATAACCCAATTGTTCCTTCTTGAATCAGATCAAGGAACGGCATTCCCTTTTTTAAATGACGAAGTGCAGTGTTTACGACATAACGAAGATAAGCACGTACTAGAATCTCGCGAGCTTCTAAATCACCATCACGCTGATACTGAATCAAATATTGCATTTCTTCATCTTTATCCAACATAGGTGTTGCTGCTACGCCCTCCAAAAACAATAACGCGGAAGTATCTGACCGTAAAGATTTAGGAACAACAATTGATAATTCGTTCTCGACTTCACGCCAACGCCGGGCACAATCTTGGAAAGAGGTGTGACTCATAGTGGTCATGTGCAACCCTCACTTCATCGGAAATAGAAATATTCAGTTATCTCCTGTTGACACATTAAAACATATTGTATAATCCTTATGTTAACAGAATATCAGGAAAAAGGTGAACAAAATTTTTGAAAGAACTAGAACTTTTTACATCTAGTTATTAATTCCTTAATTATGCTATACCTTTCATGATATACATACGCACTGGCTGTAAGTTTATCGTACGTAGGAGATAACGTTCACATTACTACTTACCGGAAAATGTTTTGTAGCGAATCATTAGTACAGCGGCATCGTACTAGTGTATTTTTTATGCCAACTGATCCTCTGTTAATCAGTGTACACCATTTTTACCTTGTACCAACCCTCTAAGTTAAAAACTTTTTGAATTAACTCGCTACTAATATTGACTCCTCAACCCCCAAAAAAGTTGCATTTTTTCCTATATGTAATATCTGGATGCCCATTTGTTGCCTACTTATAAGAAAATAAATGAAATGAGCGAAAAAAGTGTAAGCAAGCTTTGATCCTCTCGTCTATTTACATACCCAGTATTTTCGAGGGTTCAGGTAATGCAAGTAAGTTGAGGATGGGCTTTTGGGCTTTTGGGCTTTTGGGCTTTTGGCTGTTTTGGTTTGTTATGTCGAACATTCAACTGATTTTACATCTAGAACTATCTGAGGGTAATTCTTTTAAAAGAGGTGTCACACAAATTGACTAGGCGCGAACACATTGAGGAGTGGTTTGTTCGTTATAGTGACGATATATATAAGTTTTTAGTTTACTATACGCGTAACCGCGATGTAGAAGATTTGGTGCAGGAAGTTTTCATGAAAGCTATTAGAGGATATGAAAAATATGAAGGAAGAGCCCAACCTAAAACCTGGCTTTTTTCAATTGCACGCAATACAGCAATTGATCATGAACGGAAGAAACGCTACTTGAGTTGGCTACCAGATACCTGGTTAAAACAAATCAAGTCACCTGATGGAACACCTGAAGAGATTGTAGGTAAACAGGAAGAAAATCAATTGCTCTATGCCTCTGTACAGCGATTAAAGCCTTCCTATCGGGAGGTTGTGATTTTACGCGGCATAAAGGGGTTATCCCCTAGTGAAACCGCGGAAATTCTACAATGGAGCGAAAGCAAAGTAAATACAACCTTGCATCGTGCTTTAAAAACATTACAAAAAAGCTTAGGCAAAGAAACTGATGTAGATGGGGTGATCAATCGTGTCATCTAATAAATTTTCAAACCTAGATGAGCAATCGAATCAAACATTAAAGCATCTGCAAACACTCCCAGATCATAAGCTGGATGCTACAAGCAAACAACACATGCTGGCTCATTTACTAAGAGAAGAGAAAAAAGAGGTACACAGAACTGATCTCTCTGTTTATTTTACTTGGATCAGTAAAGGAATTGTGTGCAGTTCATTAGTTCTAGCTACCTTCTGGTTAGGAAATGCATGGGTGCAAAAGGAGCAGCCAATCAATTCAAACAAAAGTCTAGTATCTGCAACTATAAGTGATTATAAGGAGTCACGTAATACTGATTTACGCAATACTGATCCACTCAATTCTTTACACGATAGCAAGACAGGTGTGGAAAAAAATACCCAAACAGTGACTCCGGCTCAAAACAAGCTTTTAGAAAATGTAATGGAGCGAGCCAGAAGCGGCAAAGTAATAAATGCAGATATTGCTGTAAAAACATCCCTAGCGGACGACATAAAAAAAGTGTGGGGTGAATCAAAAGGGCAGGATCAGGTACGATTTGGTCTGCCTACTGCTAATTACCCTGAGAAGTCATTAGCGTTTGCTTACAATAAAGGGGAAGTGCTAGTAGAAATTATTTCAACCGACTCTCGGCTGACCGCTCTAAATAAAGAACAAGTGGAACAGGTTCTTGGGAAGCCCCAATTTGTGCAACAGTACACGGATCAACTGAAATACAGCTATCCTGCTGGCGGAGACTATCAATTAGTATTTTATTTTACTCCAATCAGCCTCAACAATAGTTCGAACACAACTGAACCATCTGCTAGGGATCATGATGTATCTCCGCAAATCGAACATGTAAGTGTCGTCTATCCAGACGGCCGGAAAAACCTCATGCTGGGAGATAATATTGATTTCTTACAAAGAATAAATGAATCAGCTTCTAAGGGATTGCTAGTAGAAGACTTTGTAGTGGGGCGAACCACTAAAGAGCAAATAGAGCAACGCTGGGGTAAAGCTGACAAAACGGACACCCCCTATAAAACTACCTATGCAATCTATCGTAAGCACGGCACTGTTGTCGGATATGATTCTAAAGGTCTACTGATCGAAATCCGAAGCTTTGATCTTCGCTTACAAGACATACATCTATCGGAGGTCAAAACAGCCTTAGGTGAAAAATTAAAAGGATACTTTAACAGAAACAAAGAACAGATCTTCACGTACCCGTTAAATAGTGAGTTCCAGCTTCAAGTGGTCATATCTCCTGTAACAAATAAAAATACTGACCCATTAGTAGATCATATAAATGTCATACACAAGCAATCTGAGAGCTGGGAAACATAAGCACTTGAATAAACCATGGTAAATAGGGATTTTAAACTAGAACAATGTTTGGTTTGTTATGACTTTGCCTGGGATAGGAATCAGGCAAAGTCATTTTTACTTTCTTAATGCCTTTTCATTAGCCTTTGTTTATTAGCTCAGCTATCTTAATTTTTATCTTCAGTTTAGAGGATTGCACCACCTTACTTTGACCCAACTTAAAGCTTCTAAACTGCTGGTGGGGAATACGTGTGGTTATTGAAAAAGAAGGATAGAGAGTAGATAACATCTCAACTTTCTATTTTTTTATTTTCTTTTTATCGATTCATTCGTAGAGAAAAGTAGCTCTCCTTTTCGAGGTTTACTACCTGTTAGATACGAGATGAAACTATAGCCTGCTGAAGGATATACTAATAATAACAATTACTTCTAATGTTACTTCAATTGCTTTTACCAAGGAGTATGTATTCATTTTCTTTTTCATGGAGAAGCCACGACTTTGATTCAAGCTGACGTAGTGGAATTTCTCGTTCTAACTCTCTAAATATTTCGAGAAATCGTTTCGTTTTCTCTAGTTTGACTTAATAAATTATTTGCTAATTGATTATTCTCCTTCTTGTCACACTGATTTTTCCGATCTTTAGCTTCTATATAATTAAGGAATTTCGATACCATTCCATTAATCTCTAGGTGATTGCGATAGTAATAAAAAATCTTACGAATACGCTCTCTTTCTTTCCTATTTAGAGCTGGCTTCATTTGTTTAATTTGATCGATGAGTCTACTTAGTTGAACGTTATTGGGCCTGCCTCGTCTAATTGGTCTTTGATAATAAGCTTGTTGATATTCATCAAAAGCTTGAGGATTTTCAATAAGCCATGAATCAACTAGTGCTTCAATATCTTTACCATTACGGATTCCTATTTTATATAAATAATGAAAATACATCACTTTAGTTCTTTTCCCTTTCGAACGCCATTGCTTCATATAGCCGTTTGAATTGGTAAGCACATGAGTTACATACTTGATTAATTCCTGTCTGTTTCTTATCTTATACATCCCTATCGTTTTACGTACAATAGAAAATAAAATGGAGTGAAAGCCCGTACTTCTGTTGTTACCTAGCCTTTTCTTCTCATACCAGGCCTCTACAGCCTGATCAAAGTCTTTTCGGCAACGAATTAACTGTAACTTTTGCAAGTGCTGATAGAAAAAATCTGCATCATACTCGGCTACCACCTCTTCCTGATAATCAACGAATACATAATCAATAAATTTATTTTTTAAATCCTCCTTCCCCAATAAGCTGCAGACTTGCTCGTAACAACGTTCCACTAGCTCCATAGAATCACTGGCTAACATAGTCATTAAACCTCCTATAATAGTTAAAATATTTCGGCTATATTTTGTGTGATTATAAGAGACGCGTCATAAAAACTAAGAATTTGCTACCGCCTCTTACTGCTATAAGAAGAGGCGGTAGTAGGACAATCACTGAATCATAAGATACAGTTCTTCCCCCGTCGGCAATAGAAATACGATTCTTCCATTGCGGATTATGACGGTTGGAGCACTCTCCATCATGATTAACCCGTCATTGATGACCATGCGCTTTCCAAACTGGTGTACTGACTCAATTGGAAAGGTACCTTTTGGCATTCCCTCTATTGAGAGAAATGCCCCTGGTCTGTGTTTCTGATAAAGAACCTGAAGACCAATGATCGCTTCCAACGTCAAAGCTTGCGTCGTGTGAGCAATTCCCGTTGCCATAGCAACCCTCCTTCTCACCAACAGATTAACGGCCGTTTCATACGCTTATAAGCTTATGAAACTATCTTTACGGTATAAAAAGACAGAGGGTATTCGCAAATATTTCTGACCTTTGCTCTAATTTATTGAAAATAACCCTCCTCTCCCCAGAATTTTGGATCAGCTAATTCAGGGTATATCTCAGTAATGAGATCAAAAGGAGAAAAATATAAAGTATCCACCAAAATTTTTAGCTTGTATGTACGTAGAATTTGATAGGCTTGCTCCGTTTTTCCAAAAACCTTCGGAAGTTCAAGGATGCTGGTAATCTTTAAAAGCTCTTCGCACATATAGATAAAACAAATTTTAGCTCGTTTCTCGCCTAATACGCTCTGAAAATAATGCATTGGGAAATGCCTGCGGCTACCATTAAGAACTTCTTGGTACACCCAGAGCGCCTTATCTTTTTCTGATAATTTAGGTAAGTAAGGATAAGCATAGTCGATAATATAGTACACATCTGTCGCTTTCGCTTCGATCGGAGGTTGAATGAATTCAGTAATTAAGTGTAGCTTTAGCTTTTTAATATCTTGTAAAGCAAGCTGAGTTTTAGCTTGCTCAGGCGTCCATTTCATTACTTGCTCAACTGCATACCGAATAATGAGCTGAATTTTTTTCTTTCGAAACTGGATATCTTCAAACTCATAAGGTGAAAAACGTTTTTGTGTTCCAGCTAATATTTTCTTATATTTCGTGATAATTAATGAGGGCATGCCGATACACTCCTTACTTCCAGTCGGTTTCCCTAAAATTAGCACGTTAAATTAGGACAAAAATATCAAAATTATCCTATTTTTATCAAATTATTCTATTTTGCTATTTTTCTTATTCCAGCCTGAGATGTTCTTCGAAAAAGGAGTTCTCGTTCCTCAAATAGCATATAAATCTTCTTTTTTAGTTCAATAGCTAAATGATAGATTCCCTGAGTATATAATGAGGCTTTCTCACCTTTTTGATGAGTGATGCTAATATCTCCAGCTATTTGATCCAGCCCTGGTTTATTTAAGCGATACAGAATGTCCGCTTCTTCTCTAGCCCCTCGAATAATACTCGCCTTTTTTCTCTTAGCTTCCTCTGTTGTAGTTATTAATAAAGCTCGTTCCCTTTTAGTTTCCGAATCCACTTCGATCCATTGCCCTGCTGTTCTTGCTCCTTTAACGATAATATCCGCCGTGTGTTGCATTCGCATTTGTGTTACATCTACCTGTTGCATAAACAACACCATAGATAACAATAAGCAAAGACAGATAAGAAAAAAGAGCGAGGTAGGTAAAATACTCCCTCGCTCTTCCTCTATGATTCTTCTTAAAGACATACTAGTCATATACATCAGCCTCGATTTCTTCCATTTTCAATCATCATTGAATATGATTCTTCCACAGTATGGGACTTTCCTGATCCTAAAAGCGGAAATGTAATGCTTACTCTTGCCTCTACATGATTTCCTTGTGACCATCCACCCTTGACTATCAATTCAATCTGTTTATGTTCAAAATAAAGAGCCTGTTCTAACTCCTTTTCAGCGAACTTATTCGCCATATAGACGGCTAATCCATAGTTAGGTTGTACACATGCAAATCTTCCTGCCTCATATGATGCAGCTAAAGCCTTCTGTTTTTGATACATAATACTAAATTGATCACACCCATAAATAAATAAAAACCAGAGAAGAGGAAAAACAAACACATACTCGACAATTTGACTCCCTCGCTGATTTCTTACATATCCAAAGCTTCTATATCTATTCAACATAATGCTTCACATAATAAATCATGTACGCTATTAAAAGACTTAACGCATATGGGAGAGCTAAAGCCGATTTTCTTACCTCAGGCAACCAAATCCTACGATGAGCAAACCACATCCCAGCGCTGCTCTTCAAATGATAATGAATTAAGGTAAAACGTGAAGGAAAAACCAAAAGCATGCAAATACTCACTACTAACGAACAACAAAAAATCCAATAGATAGCAACTGGAGTTGTATAACTGCCTACCAGCATGAGCAATTTTTGATCACCCATTCCCATACCCTTTACTAGTACAGGTAACAATGTTAGCAAAAACCCCATTCCTACTCCTATTACCATCTGCCACATTTCACCAATCGCTCCTCTTTGTAGACAGGCTATACATAACGTTAGACCGACAAGCCAATTAGGGACCCTCCGGTATCGTACATCGTAATAGGCCGCTATAGCCAACACTGAAATCAGTACAAGACTCATTTGCTTATTTTTTCCTGCAGTTCTTTTAGTTTCTGATCTTCGGCTGTACGTAGCTCAACCAATGTGGGGATTAAAAAAATTAATATTACTGCTACAATAATAACCATCTCTACGATCGTCACAGCATCCTCCTCTTTCCAAAATCGTCTAGCATAATGCGTAATATAATTCATATTTTCCAGCCTCCCTCTTATAATCTTACTTTCACAAAAGATAGAGACCAGTCGCAAATAAATTTTTACTATTAAAGCTGATTTTTTATCCCAATAAGAGATGGCCCAAGCACTAAAAACATCAGAGGGACCCCCATAAACAATACTACTAGGGGTAACAGCCTTACACTCATTCGATTTACCTCATCTGTCATTTGGTCTTCTTCCTTTCGTAATTGCTCCTCAATATGCATTCGCAATAAATGAGAAATATTAGTTCCTTTAGTCAAAGCCTCTTGTATATCAGTTACAATTGATAAAAAAGAGGCCAACTCCCAACACAGAGCCAGTTCCTCTAAAGCTTTTCGCCAATTACCATACCTCTTTTGCTCTAGTTCTAAACGAGCTATTTCTTGTCCAAGTCGTTTAGGATATCTACTTGCAGCCCTACTCATTGCCACATGAACGGGCATACCCACTTCCACAAGTGCCAATACAATGCTAAAAAAGATAGGGATTTGCACCTCTATCTCCCTTTGAGCACGTTTGTCATACCAATCGATAATAAGGTTAGGAGAAAAATATAACAGAAGGGAGAGGATTAGTCCGATTTTATGAAAAATGTCTATCTCTCCATCTCGCAGGTACTGGTAGCCTAGAAGAATCACTGCACACCCTAAAAATAATGCGCCTAGGGCTTTTAAAATGAACCATTCCTCTACTTTTGTTTTCCAACGCAAACGCTGAAGCTGTTTTTTTACGCGAAACAAATCAAATCCTAATCTTCTGGCCAAGTCATCGAAGCGTTTAGGCGCTGTCATCCACAATATGATACGTTGACCTCTTGAAAACAGTCCTATCTCTCGCTTTTCTTCTGGTTCTTCTGAAAAAAATCTTGTAAATAAGCTTAGTTTCTCTCCTTTATAAACTACATGAAAAAAAGGAAAGGCTACCATCATTATTAAAATGCCAATCCATACACTTGCTAAAAGAGCCATTGCCTTACCTCCCTATCCATCATGTCTTCCTACTGACAGGGCTAAATAACGAATAATCTCTCCCCCAGCTATAATTAATAAAAAGCTCCCTAGCATGGCATAACGACCACTCAAGCTCTCTGTTAATGGAGCAAAATGATTAGGATTGTTCACATATAAAATACCTACAAAAAAGAAAGGCATCGCACTGAGTAAATTAACCTGCGATAAAATTTGGGACAAAGCGGATACCTGTCTTCTTCTTACTTGCTTCCTACGAATCAAAGAAGAAACAGCAATATCTAACGTTTGAGCCATATCACCGCCTAATTCCCGCTGAACCTGTATAATTGTCGCTAGATATTGAATATCTGGTGATCCTGTTTTTACATACAACCATTTCATTGCATCCTCTAGTAACAGCTGCCCACGCAATTTTTCAACAACCGTTCCATACTCTTGTGCAATACTTTTATCAATAAATTTACTAGTAGCCACTTGTTCAAAAGCATGAACATAAGAGGGATTCGCACGAATAGAGCTGGAAATAATCCGAAGTGCCTTCTGGTTCTCCTCTTCAAAGCGCTCTCTTTTTTTATTTCGCCAAGCTGCCAGCCAACGATGAACAACTAAAATTCCAATAAACCAAAAGGGTAAGGCAAGCCACCAAGAGTCTAAAACATATAAAGTGAGCGCATAAAAAAATAAGCCCGTAACAAAACAGAAGAATACATATCTTTGAATTCCGATATCTAGACGGGCCTGTTTGAGCTTATCCTCCATTCGCATGTTCCAGCTTTTCCGATTTCGATGCATTTCTGAGATTATCATATGCGTGGAGCTATTTTCGGCTTTTCGTTTCAAAAAATCAGCGGGTATCAAAATGCTCAGGATAAGTCCACCTGAAAGTACAGCCACACAACGGGCGATCCACTCAACTAACATTAGCTCACCCTCCCTTGTTACAGCTTAATAGGCTCCCTAAAAAACATCGCGTCTATTTCCTCTTCACTTATTCCCTTTGCTTTCCAACACTTTATCAGACCCTCTGGTCTATATCCCGTCCACCTATATTGACCAACAACCTTGCCTTTTTTTACACCTAGTGGCTCATAGACGTAAATATCTTGAAGGTATACTCGATTCGATATCACCTGCTTGACGGATAGCATCCTTCTAATTTTGTCCTCGTCTGACTCACCAGTACCGATCACCTCTGTAATGGAGACAACCTTCCTGCTACCATCCTCTTCAAAACGTTTAACTTGTACAATTAAGTTAAGAGCTGAACCAATCATCAGGTTTCTCTCTAAGGAACTGTAGGATTCTTCTGCCTTTCCAAACAAAATTGGCAAAGTGGAGTCAACCAAAGCACGTGGAGAATTGGCATGGGCGGTGCTCCAGCTACCTGGATGGTCTGTATTCATAGCCCAAATAATGTCGACAATCTCTCCTCCACGAGTCTCTCCTACAATGATGACATCTGGGCGCTTCCGTAGAGAAAGCCTAACGCAATCACGTATGGAAAATCCACCTCTCCCCTCATGATTAGTTGGCTTCGTTAAGAATCTACGAACAAACGGATGCTGTAGCTTTAATTCCAAGACATCTTCAATCGTAATAACACTAATTTGTGGAGAGATAAATTGAGAGATAAGATTTAATAGGTGGGTTTTCCCTGAACCTGTACCTCCACTCACAATTCCAGAGGCTCTCGCTACCCCCACGGCATATTTCAAAAATGACAACATCGGTTTACAGATGGAACCATACCGCAAGTAATCCGTTTGAGATAGAAGGTCACGATGCTTCCGAATTGTGAGCATATGACCATCTGGTGAAATTGATCGATGCGTAGCGGTAACCCTTGATCCATCGGGAAGTTGAGTATGCAAATCAGCTTTGGATTCGTTAAACTCTCGTCCCATAGTTGCCGCAATCTGCTCTATCAAACGCAACAACTGCTCCTCATCAAAGAAATACTTCTCCGTCAGACGTTCCAGCCTACCGGTACTTTTTCGTTCCACTACTACATCACTAAATTTTTGTACGATGATCTCTGTAATATCTTGGTCTTCCAGCAATTCATCCAGATGCCCCCAGCCAATTAATTCGTGCAAAATCCGGTGTACCTCAAGTTCCAATTGATGGGTTGGCAGTGGGGCTTGCCGTTCAACCAATCGTCGCAATTCCTCCTTCACTTCCTCTATCAAGGCAGGTGAGCTTTTTTCTTCCCATAATCGTTTTCCAAAGGCTTCAACAATTTGTCCCTTTACATGTGCCTCCTCTTCCTGGGATAAAAACCATTCCCTTTCTACATATTTACTGGCACTTTCCTGAACAACATGATCTACTTTCCTGCGGAGGTTTGAAAAATCATGAGCCTGCCTCTTTAATTCAGATATATCTAGCCGCTTCTGTCTTTCTGTTCCTAATAGTTTTTGGCGTGAAAAACTCATCGTCCCCAGCCCCCTTTACTAAACCATTTAAAGAAACTTGCCTTCTTCGTTTTATTTGTAGAATCACCATAGATTTGTCCTTCTTTTTCGGTATGAGGAATGAGTACCTGTCCCAATTTTTCGATAGCCAGCTTAGTCTGGGACCTAGATGTGGTGAGCATCAGTGGGACTCCTGTATTAATTGATCTTTTCACCTCGTCATCATCAGGAATGGTTAGTAGCGTCTGACTGGGGTGTAGCTGGAAGTATGCTTTCATCTCTTCTAAAGTAAACATCTCTCGCTTTTGCAGCCGATTCATACAGATTTGAATTTTTTGTTCGGGATACTCAGCTTCACGCAGTAGCTTTAAGACTCTGTGAATATTTTCAATTGCATCTACCACAGGACTCCCTACCATTACCACTCGTTCAGCGAAAAATAATGCCTGAATGGTTGCATCCGTAGTATCTGGCGCCGTATCAATTAAAACAACATTGTATGCACTTCGTTTAATGGTTTCGAGAATGATGTATAAGTGGTAATCCTTAATATGAAAGCTTTGCCGTATATCTCTTGGGGAAGTAAGAACATGCAGCCCTGATTCAGGATGTATCGCAATGTAACGCTCAATCTCCTCTGGATAAAGAGCCATCGAAGCGGCATACTCCTGCCATTCCTCATGACTAATAAAATCAGGATCTCGTCCGTCTCTTTGAACTATTTGAATTAATCTGTCTTGTATTTCTTGAACCCATGTGAACAGATTCGGGGTACGCGGTAAATTTAATGACGTAGCAAACGTACCCAAATCTAAATTAAAATCAATAGCAAGCACTCTATTCTTTTCTCCTTCTAAGGGGTGACGCGAGTAATAGATTGCTAATTCCCGCGATATAAATGTTTTACCTACTCCTCCTTTTGGTCCATAAACAGTGATCAAATGCTGGCGATGTCCTACAGACTGACCGTCATCCGATAGATGAAGAGATGGTACTACAGGGGCTTGCGCAAATTGGCGGTTGATAGTATCCAACGATTGTAGAGTCGTAGAGGGTAATTTTCCTTGAGTTGTATCTTGCTTTACAACCATTTCAATCATTAAGGGGGAAATTGGTTTTTGTAATACAAATACACCGAGATTCCTTATTAAGGCTTCCCACTGCATCGTTTGTAAATCGCAAGCAGCTATACAGGTAATAGTTGGAAAGTAAAAGCGAATTCGATGACATAAAAGACTTAAATCTGTTTCACGAAAAAAACCAACCAATACTATATCTGGTTGCATTGCTTGTAAGGTATGGAAAATCTCTTTAAAGTCACTTACCACTCCGCATACCTTCACATACTGACTCTCTTTTAGTTGTTCTACTAAATCACTTGTGCATTTCTCATCCTCATCGACAAGCAACAATCTTTTAGGCCGATCCTGCATTCTAGCTTCCTCCTTCTCCTTCTATATCTGTCCAGCTTTTATTACCTTTCATCAATGCTTTAGCAAAATGAGCGTCTCCAATTCCTGATATTAAGTCTTTGCCATACCCTGCTTTTCCTAGATGTAGCTTGCCATAGTGGAGGGCATGGGTGAGTAACCTCCCTTCATGAAGCGTTAAGGAAATCGTCACTGCTTTTAGAATTGCCCCCTCCCCGTCTAAACCACGCTGTACCTCGACTACCGGCATTGCCTTCAGCAAAAGTCCAGTATGTGCCCCCTCCTCATCCTTAAAAGAAGCATATATATGAACACGATCTCTCTCCTGTAGCTGTGCTGATACACCACTGATGTTATCAACTGGTATTGTCATCGCCGTTTGATTAGGGTGGTTACCTTGTAGCTGGTTTTCTTCCGTGCTTGTTGAAATATCAGCCTTTAGTAATGGGACACCCGCCTTTACGTGTCGGATCACTGGTATTCCAATTACATGACTGACCTCTTCCCAAGGAATAAAACCGGGTACCTCACCCGAACTACTAAAAAAACGATTGCCCATTTCTAATACTCCCTTTTCAACATGATCAAGGGACAGAGGGGTCCCTATTTCTAGCTCGCTCTGCTCCTTTACCTTGATGTAATAAAACAGCTCAGGCCGTACTGTCTGATAGGTTAGATAACCACATGCAATGGCCAACAGCGTAATAACTAGCAGACGAATATAGCTAAACCGATAGCCTCCCATGGAATGCCCTCCCCCTTTTTCCATATCTATCTGGTAAAAGAAGTGTACTAACGCTTTATGGGACAAAAAAAGCCATGAAGAAATCCCCATGGTGTTAAAACATTCTTTCATTCCTACCTTTTCTATGTCTAATAGTAGGAAGTTCATATGGTTTTTTCCTAAAGAAATATAGAGTGCTTAAAGGAGCATCTACAATCAATCTTTGATGATCCAACCATTTTTTACGCCAGATGTTTAATAACACTATATTTTCTTCCAAATTTACACAAAAAGTTCACTTACATTAACTTTTAATATTTGCTAAATAATTATATTCTAATAAAAGTTAGTTTCATAATATTTCCAAAAGGGTGTTTTTCTATAAAAAAATTATTTCTTCTCTTATTGTTGCTGTCATGTTAACCAGTGGTGTTACGGGAACCTTTGCATCACCTAATCAAGTTATAGAAGCTAAACAGGTAATAGTAACTGAAGATTTTGAAACGATTGCATTTGAGGAACTGGAGGCGATAAAGTAGGACATAAAGGAGATGTATGGAAATTGAATGATAGAACAGGAGAGAGAATTTCTTCTTTGACGAAAGAGGGGAAATTTGTTGGAAAATAAGAGTTTTGTAACGTTCCAGGACTATATTTCACATTATGCCATCGACATGGATTATCTAAAAAAGGGTTGTGATGAACCTGAACATTGGGATACGGATATTCTATTTGTTGATAAATGGGATGCGTTTGATAAGCAATATACGAATAAAATGTATAGAATCAATCGATTTCCTACATTAATTCAAAATTGGGATAAATATAATCAAGCAGAGATTTTTTATAAAAAGAGCAAGAAAATTAAGGAGCAGCAAGACTATTTAGAGCTTGAACGCAAATTTCTAAATGTTTTTAGAAATTTATGGACTTGTTCTCGCACTTTCGTGGAAAGTAGCATTTCATATGATACCATATTCCCCGAAGATATTGATCAGAACAAACTGAAAGAGCTCCAAGAGAAGCTCTTTGAATCAATCATGGAAGTATCTGAATTGAAGGATCTTGAATTCCTCCTTAAATTAAACCTTCGTGATTATATTTCAACTTGCCTTTACTTTGTAGATTTAAATCTCATTATATGGCCTGGTGACTTTGCTTGCCCTACCTATTTAACAGACCAATCTAATAGGGAATTTCTAGAAAAAATTTGTAATGTTGAAGGGGTTTATCTCTGCCCTTTGGACTCATAAAACGGAACTGCTCTGTCTTCCTGTAAACTACACCTTAATGGTTAGACACACATCTAACATTGGAGGTGTAGTTTTTCTATACAATCATTTATGACTCCCTACCTGTTAAATCGATTCCTCTAGGTAAAACGACGTGTTAACAAAAAAGCCATAGGAGCAAATCCCATGGCTTTCGAGCATAATCTTACACATTTCGCTCATAAATCAACCGTAAACCCTTCAACGTCAAATGCTGATCAACCACGTCAATACAATCAGTCTCTTTCGCAATGAGTGGGGCAAGTCCCCCTGTTGCAACCACCGTTGGCTTGCTGTTACACTCCTGCTTCATTCTGCTCACAATACCCTCAACTTGACCAATAAAACCATAAAAAATACCGGACTGCATGGAAGCAATGGTATTTCTGCCAATCACAGTCGCAGGCTGGGCAATCTCAATACGCGGCAGCTTTGCGGCACGGGTAAAGAGCGCCTCGGTCGAAATCCCGATACCCGGCGCGATTGCACCCCCTAAGTATTGTTTCTTTTCATCTACATAGCAAAAAGTCGTAGCCGTACCGAAGTCAACAATCAATAAAGGAGCGCCATATTCATGAATCGCTGCAACCGCGTTGACAATTCGATCTGCTCCCACCTCTCTTGGATATTCTGCTTTTATATTTAGCCCAGTTTTGATGCCTGGCCCAATCAATAGCGGCTTCTTGGAAAAATATTTTTCACACATACTCTCTACCGCTTTATTTAAAGGCGGGACGACCGAAGAAATGATAATTCCCGTTACAGCTTCGAGCGTAAGCTTTGCGTTTTGAAATAAATTGAGCACGAGCATGCCGTACTCGTCCTCAGTCTTATTGCGATCACTTGCAATACGCCAATGGTACACTAATCGATCTCCCTGATACATCCCGAGCACAATATTCGTATTGCCTATATCCATTACGAGTAGCATGGGTAGTTCCTCTTTTCTCTATCTTGTCGGCTAACACTGACTATCTTTTCCGTTGATTTAAATCTAAGCTAATATCTAAGGCAGCAACGGAATGCGTAAGTCCGCCCACTGAAATCACATCGACACCAGTCTCAGCAATAGCTCTTACCGTCTCCAATGTAACTCCACCAGATGCTTCAATGATTGCCTTTCCAGAAATGATTTGGACCGCTTCTCTCATCAGATCGCAGGACATATTATCCAGCATGATAATATCTGCTCCTGCTTCCAACGCTTCCTGTACCTGCATGAGTGATTCAGCTTCTACTTCTATTTTCATTGTGTGGGGAATGGCTTCACGCGCTTTCCTTACCGCTTCCTTTATGCCACCTGCACCTTTACTATGATTGTCTTTGATCATCACTGCATCGTAAAGAGCAAACCGGTGGTTATGTCCGCCACCTACACGCACTGCGTATTTTTCTAATAATCGCAATCCCGGAGTTGTTTTACGTGTATCTACTATCCTCGCCTGTGTATGCGAAATCTCCTTCACAAATAATTGGGTACGTGTCGCAATCCCTGAGAGACGCTGCAATAAATTAAGGGCTAAGCGCTCACCGGTTAAAATAGCCTGTACCGAGCCGGTAACTTCAGCTATTACGTCCCCTTTTTGCACCTGACTGCCTTCTGTTACGAAGCGTTGAAAACTAAGCTCATGATCCACGGTATGAAAGACCTGCTCAGCAATATCTAAGCCCGCGATCAGACCTGATTTTTTCGCATACAAGATTCCCGTACCTTTCTCATCTGCTGGAATCGTGGCCATAGTTGTGATATCTCCATGACCAACATCTTCGAATAGCCATTCCTCTATTTTTCGTTGTAATTCGCGTTTATTCCATAGCATAAACGGATTTCACTCTCCTCTTGTAGCCCTGAATGGATACCTTGCGTAATATGCTTAAGCCATCTCTCTTCATTTTGCTCAGGATAATCAACGCGATAATGGCCACCGCGGCTTTCTGTTCGAGCTAAGGCCGCTCTAGTGGTAAGGATGGCTGTTGTCAGCAGATTTTTCAGTTCCAAGGCCTCAGGTTTGACTGTATGAGTCGATAGAATTGTTTGCATGCTCTCAAGTTCCTGCAAAGCTGCTCGCAGACCCTGCTCCTCACGCTTTACCCCTACTTGGCGCAGCATAATCTTTTGTAGCTGTAGCCGCATCTTTTTCCAATTCCCTACTCTGCCGGTAGTGCGTAGAGATGATTCACTAAGCGAGATGGCTGACATCACAGGCGGTAGCGTTTGTAAACGTTCTACGATGCGATGTCCAAACACAATTGCTTCGGATAATGAATTACTAGCTAAGCGGTTAGCCCCATGTACTCCCGTGCAAGAGACTTCTCCACACGCAAATAATCTCGGTACATTCGTTTCGCCATATAAATCAGTCTTTACGCCGCCCATCATATAATGGCAAGCAGGTGCTACCGGTATCCAATCAGCTACCATATCCAGCCCATAACTCAAACAGAAATCATAGATTGTCGGAAAGCGATGTTTAATCAGCTCTTCAGACTCATGTGTAATATCAAGATACACAAAGGTAGATTTCGTTGTCTCCATTTCCGATACAATGGCTCGTGCCACGATGTCTCTCGGAGCTAATTCCTGCTGAGGATGATACTTGTACATAAAACGCTCACCCAGCACATTGCGCAAATAAGCACCTTCTCCGCGGACAGCCTCGGAAATTAAAAAACGCGGGGCATCTGGATAGCACAGAGCCGTAGGATGAAATTGAATGAATTCCATATCTTTTACCTCTGCACCAGCCCGATAAGCCATCGCTATGCCGTCTGCTGTCGCAATGTCCGGATTGGTGGTGTAGCGATATAGCTGACCAGCACCGCCTGTTGCCAGAATAGTAGCGTGCGATTGTATGGCAAACAGCTCCCCGCATGGTTTAAGAGCTAGCACTCCCACACATTCTCCTTGATGCGTAAGAATGTCGATAGCGAAATGCTCCTCTAGTAAGGTAATGTTCGTTGTTTCTGCCACCTTTTTCGCTAAAGCTCGGACGATTTCGGCACCAGTAGCATCTCCTTGTGCATGCAGAATACGCCGCTGACTATGAGCGCCTTCGCGTGTTAATTCATATTCACCATTACTATCTTTATCAAATTGAGTCCCGTAGGTTATTAACTCCTGTAATCGCTTGGGCCCTTCATGCACCAATACATCTACTGCTTCATAGGTACAAATTCCGGCGCCTGCCAGCATGGTATCTTGACGATGTAATGCGGGAGAATCATTTTGGGCGGTAACCGCTGCGATGCCCCCTTGAGCCCAGCGAGTATTGCTATCCTGCAAGCCCTTTTTACTGATTAGTATTACCTTTGCTTTTTTGCTTGCTTCTAACGCTGTATATAAGCCTGCAATTCCACAACCAACTACAATCACATCGGTATACATGTTTGGTAAATGATCAGTCTGGTAGTTCAGTACATGTCTCGGGAACATCACACATCACCATCTCCTGTGATTCTCTACTTTTTTCCTCATCATTATAGCAAATGCCTCTTATGAGCAGAAGCTGATAATCATTGGGGAAAAATCTTTACGCAGATACAGGTGAGAGCATACGGAAAAGCGGCAAAAGCCCAAAGGCTCCTGCCGCTTCTCTTGTCCAATCTATTTACTTTTCAACACCAAAACTCATCATCAGCTTTACTTATAACAGGGGCTCTTCATTACAGTTTATATACCAGTACCATCTTTACAATCAGCATGTTATTTATTTAATTCTAGTGCTTCATTTGTAAGCTCAAGCTTGCCATTTTTCAATGTCCATGTTGTTTTTGCTACACCTAAACGGTCAGCATGGTATGCTCCGGAGATACTTTGTACAGCTTGAAGCTCTAGCACACCATTTTTGTCCACATCAACCGGGGTCAACACAGAAAGCCCATCAGCCCAACCAGTTGTCTCCTGCAAAAGTTTTCCATTATTATCATAAACCTTAGTTTCTACATACTCTTTTTTGTTCTTACTTACATCAATGGTTTCCTTTTTGCCAGTAGCTTTGCTAGAAACCTCTACTTTAAAGCCATCTTTAAAAACGACATCGTATTCTACACCTTTATTTAACAGCTCCTGATCAACTAATGGAACAATCTTGTTATCAGAGAAAGTCAACACGCTAAAGGTAGATAGGCCACCGCTGCCACCTGTTGGGGCACTTACCAGGATATCCTTCTGTTTATCGGATTTAAATGCACCAATATGTAGCATAGCTTCAAAGCCAGCTTTTTCTTTTCCTACTGTACCCATAGTGAGTTTTTTGGTTTTACCATCTTTTACAGCCACTGTTAGCTCATTAGCGAAGAAATCCTTTTCCCCTTCTTCCTTATGACCGATCAAAATCACTTCGTCACGCACACCGTCACCATTTACATCAGCATATTTAGAATCAATGACATAGTTATTTTCTTTTGTAGAAAGAGCTGCTTCTGTAAATTTGTCGCCCGGTGCATAGTTCGGAGCAATGGAGAAATTATCATGGTCAAATGCTGTTACTTCTGTTTTTTCTAGCTTCAATTGGCCGTTATCAATTTTCCATGTGCTTGTTGCAATAGCGATGCTGTCAGCGTGGTAGCTGCCCCAAATGTGTTGTGTTCCAACCAATGCAAGTCCACCGTCTGCTTGTTCCTCTACTTCTAAGGAGCCAAATCCGTCTTGAGCGCCCTTAACTGCTTTCAATAGCTTGCCTTTAGCATCATAAATTCCGTTTTTGATATAATTATCTTTATTTTCACTGATATCTACCGTTGTTTTTTCTTTTGTAGCTTTGTTTGTAATTTCTGCTTTAAAGCCTTCTGTGAACTGAATGTCGAAGTCAACACCAGCGTTCAGCTTCTCTTGGTCAACCATTGCGGCACCTTTGCCATCTTTAAAGGATACCAAGCTATATGTAGACGTTCCGCCGCTTCCGCCATCTCCCGTTTCTACTAATACGTCCTGCGCACCATCTTTATTAAAATCGCCCACTGTTAGCTTTGGCTCATATCCGCTATTTTGTTTTCCAACTGGTACCTGTGTGAATTTCATTGTTTTTCCATCTTGCATAACAACCATGATATTACTTACGAAAATATCATCTTTCTTTTCTTTTGTACCGATCAAGGTTACTCCGTCCGCTACACCATCACCAGTAAGATCAGCTTGTGTGTAATCAAGTACATAGCTGTTTGGCTTTACTTGCAAATCCTTCAGTGAGAAAAGCGCTCCTTCTTCAAAGGCTTGCAGTGCTTTTTGGGTATCCAATGCAAACACTGGTACATTAGCTACTGCTCCAACTCCTGCAAATACTCCACCGCAAAGCGCTACGCTTGTTACTACTTTTACTAATGTTTTCATATATCATTACCTCCATCAATTGAGTGAATAAATGTGATTTGTTTTTTGAGCTGTTGTCTTCTTGTTGTTTTAATCATACACCCCAAAAAATGCTAAGTAGTTACAAAAGGTTTACATTTTATTTTCCTCAAATAGAACAGGTATTTTTTATTGGGACGTGCCTTTGTTACTTCCGTTACATATCGAGCCATTGACGTTTCTTTGTCATATAAACTCATGAATGGGCTTTTGAATCGCTTCTTTCGGCAAATAACAAAATAAAAAAGCACCTTACCGGGTGCTTTTTATCTCATATCTTTTACATAGCTATATGTTCATTACAGTCTTTACAGGTTCCATATACTTCGAACTTATGGCCGGTTACGACAAATTCCTCGGAAATCTCAGGAATAACGTTCATCGGACAGTTCGGCAATGATTTTGTCTTACCGCATACTGTACAAATGACATGATGATGATGTCCATGTGTAGAGCATGAGAGCCTGAACTTTCCTTCGCCATCTAGTTCGGTCTCTTCTAAAATGCCCAATTTAACGAAGGTAGAAATATTCCGGTATACCGTATCAAAGCTCAAGCTTGGATAATTATCCTTCATCCGTCCCATGATATCTCGTGCGGACAAATATCGCTTTTCCTCAGCACAAATACGCAGCATCTCTTCACGCTTACCTGTGTATTTATATCCTTTATCTTTTAACAACTGGAGCGCTTGTTCCAAATTCAACTGCAATCTCCTCCTTTACTTCAACGTAAGATTGCTCGTAAACGTTTGAAGCCCAACACAATCATTAAAATAAAGACAGCCACTAATACAATCGTACCGCCAGAAGCCCAATCAAGCATATAAGCAAAGTACAAGCCTGTTAACACAGAGATTTCGGCAAACAAAATCGAGTAGAAAATAGCTTGTCGAAAGCTCTTAGCAATTTGCAAGCTGGCCGCTACTGGAATCGTAATCAACGCAGAGATCAATAGTACACCAACAATTCGCATGGATGCGGCAATTGTTAGAGCTACTAGTACCATGAACCATAGATTAATACTGCGTCTAGCCACACCTGATACCCGTGCGAATTCTTCATCAAACGACACAGCAAATAATTCTTTGTATAACAGGATAACTGTGCCTATCACTACAACAGCTACCCCAATTAAGGCTAATAAATCCTCAATGGTTACTGTTACAATCTTCCCAAACAAGTATGAGTATAAATCCTGATTAAACCCATCAGCAATACTCACTAAAACTGTAAATAAGCCTAGGCCTGTAGATAAAATGATCGGTATCGCCAAATCCTGATACGCACGATATACCTTACGCAATCGCTCGATAAACAGTGACCCAATCACAGAAAATAGCATTCCAAAAAATAAGGGATTCACTACGCTAAAGAAAGCTACCTTTTTCGCTAAAAGCATTCCTGCTGCTACTCCCGAAAGCGTCACATGGGAAAGCCCATCCGCCATCATAGATAAACGGCGAACAATTAAAAATGTCCCCAGGATCGGGCAAACCAATCCGATCAGCAGTCCTGAAAACAAGGTATATCGTAAAAACTCATAATTCCACCAATCGGCTAGCATTCCTTTTTGTCCTTCCTTCTTCCGCCCAGCGGCAGATTAATGATGATGGGTTAAAAGCCTGACGCTCTCACCGTACATCGATTGAAAAATTTGCTCCTGTTTATGCTCGAACTCCTCTGCGGTGCCATGAAAGTGTAACCTACGTTGTAGACAGGCTACTTTATTTACCCACTCAATCATGACGCCAACATCATGGCTTACGATCATCATCGTCATTCCCGTATCCTCTTTAAGCGAACGTAAGAGCTGATAAAACTGCTCGATAGATTCCTGATCTACCCCTACTGTTGGTTCATCTAGTATCAAGAGTTCTGGCTCTGCTACCAAAGCACGAGCGATAAACACCCGCTGTAGCTGACCACCAGATAAGTTGCTAATACGCTCGTTTTCCTTTGCAGACAAACCAACACGCTTAATTACATCGGAGACCTGCTGATGATGTTCAGAAGACAAGCGGCGAAATAAACCTACTTTGCCAACCAGTCCGGAAGCCACTACTTCACGTACAGTAGCCGGAAATCCACTGGCCCCATGAGCTGCCTGCTGAGCAACATAGCCGATCTTCGTCCAATCCTTAAATTTTTGGATAGGCTCTCCAAAAAGCTTAATCTCGCCTTTGGTAGGTAAAATCAACCCTAAAATTAATTTCATTAATGTTGATTTTCCTGAACCATTTGGGCCAACAATACCTACAAAATCGCCCTTTTCCATTGAAAAGTCTATATCTTCCAGAACCGTTTTTCCATCTTCGTAACGAAAAGACACGGATTTCAGAGAAACAACACTTGCATGCTTTTTTGCATTGTGCATATAATCAACTTCCTAACTTTTGTGGCATAATCGTAATTATTCTTATTTAATATTATCATGGTACTATGAAATGGGCAGGGACTCAAGGCTTTCACAAGTCTCTTTGCCTCTTTTCTGCTATCCTTGTGAAGTAGCTTTTCGTTTTCTATAATTAATGAAAGGAAGAGGTGATCACTTTGGCTTATGAAGATCAAACGGAAAAAGACGTATGTGAGATAGAATGCGTTGAAGTCGAGAAAGTAAATCAATTAAAACCGAGAATAACAGAGGCAGACGGAGTAGCCCCTTTGTTTAAGGCCTTAGCTGATGATACACGCTCCAAAATTATTTATGCCCTCTCCCTCGAAGATGAACTCTGTGTATGTGATGTTGCAGCCGTAATTGGGATTAGCATGGCGACCGCTTCGCATCATCTTCGACTATTACGGAATATGGGCCTGGCTAAATATCGCAAGGTAGGGAAAATGGTGTACTATTCTTTGGATGATGATCATGTTCGTATGCTGATACATGCAGGAGTTGAACATGCGAATGAACACAAATAATTGTATTGCTAAAAGAAACCGCCGCCCCAATCTAGGAGCGGCGATCTTTATTTAAGCTTATCGCAGGGCCTGACGTAACACTTCCAGGTTTTCACGCATAATGGAAATATAGTCTTTGCCCGCTGTCTGTTCTTCCGTAGTCAAGCCCTCTAGTGGATTTAGTATCGCTGTTTGTGCTTTTGTTTCACGCGCGATTACTTCCGCTACTTTTGGAGAGGTCAATGTTTCGAACATAACATATTTAATATTTTTTTGTTTTACCTTCTCCACTAGATTCTTTAGCTCAGAAGGCGATGGCTCATCATCAGGAGAAATACCAGAAATCGCAATCTGCTCCAGTCCATAACGAGCAGCTAGATAAGTAAAAGCCTTATGCGAAACTAAAATTTCCTTTTTAGGTGATTGTTCTACCATTGTTTTAAAATCCTGGTCTAGCTTGTTCAAGTCATTTACTAGCGCTTTATAATTTTGTTCAAACTGCTCCTTATGTGCCTGATCGGCCTTAACAAATGCGTCCTTCACCTGTGCAGCTTGCTTCTCTAGCATTGTAGGATCAAGCCATACATGGGGATCAAATTCCCCGTGATCATGCTCATGCTCGTGCACGTGTCCTGCCGATTCACCTTCGTGCCCTTTATCACCCTCATGATGATGATCATGTTCCTCTGAAGCTAGAAGAGTAAGCC
The DNA here is from genome assembly GCF_000219535.2 of Brevibacillus laterosporus LMG 15441. Taxonomy (NCBI): domain Bacteria; kingdom Bacillati; phylum Bacillota; class Bacilli; order Caryophanales; family Paenibacillaceae; genus Brevibacillus; species Brevibacillus laterosporus. Next base: position 103,302 of record NZ_CP007806.1, on the reverse strand, counting down.
CTTCCGTCGTATTTACAGCTAGTAAATTAGCTTGATTTAGACTCTTTACAGCTTTCTCTACCCATGCTTCTAAACCGCCACCATTATAAATGAGAACATTAGCCTTAGAAATGGCCACCATATCCTGAGCAGTAGGTTCATAATCATGTGGTTCGACTCCAGCCGGAACAACATTTTTAATGGAAACATACTCCCCACCAATTCGATCTGCTACATAGTACAATGGATATATAGTTGTATACACAGAAAGTTTTCCACTCTCTTGTACTGAACCTGCTATATTCGTATTGCCACATCCACTTGCAAACAAGGCCATACTTGCAACACCTAAAATAACTCCCCATTTTTTAACGAACCGTAACATATAGTCCTCCTCCATGCTTTCTTCTTTTGTCTGTATTTGTTGTTTATGTCTTACGATATTATTATAATTCGTAATCATTCCTATTTGCCTCTCTCATTATACTTATATGCGAGTAGTTTGTAAACAAGAACCATTACGATTTAATAGTATCATCTACAGCCTGAAGAATGGATTATGGTATAATCAAGGGAAAATAAGGGGGAATTTACGTGAAAATAGTAAAACTATTGTCTATCTCACTCCTTGGTATCGTATTGCTCACAGGATGCACTAATGGCAGTTCGGTAGAAACCTCTTTATCTTCTCAGGCTATAAACCAAGAACAGACTCCTGACGCACCCCATACGTCACACGCACCTAATGGCGATCTACAGGAAGTAACCCATTCTATCTCCACTCTCCCAACTTTTTTGGATACGGTTGACCCAAATATTAAAGCTGTTTATCGTATCGCAGCGGATCATAATGACCTGCTTCAATCTATTCCCTGTTACTGCGGATGTGGAGAGTCTGCCGGTCATCAACACAATGGAAACTGCTTTATTAAAGAAGTGAAGGAAGACGGCTCTGTCACATGGGACGATCACGGCACTCGTTGCAAAGCATGTATGGACATAGCTATTACTTCTGCAAAAATGATGCAGGAAGGTAAAACTAAGTTGGACATCCGTACATATATTGACGAAAACTTTAGCAAAGGCTATGCAGACCCGACACCTACTCCTATGCCGACTGCATAAGCAATCAAACGTTTACGATCCTAAATGAATGCTTTCTACAAGATTATTCTCACTATCAAAGGTAAATCGAACAATATTTCCCAATCATACAAAAAAAGTCTACGCTTCTTTAGCGCAGACTTTTCTTTTTTCAGCATCTATGATTTATCTTACCTTTAGGATCAGCCAGGTGCTACCTCCAGCATACGTTCCAACGAAGCTCGCGCCGCATTTGCCACATGCTCGGGAACATAAATTTGCGGTTTTAAGGTCTCTAACGCTTCTACACACTTTTTCAATGTATTTACCTTCATATTGGGACAGACCAAATATTTAGAGGCAAAATAAAACTGTTTCGTTGGACTCTCTTTTTCCAGCATATATCTTGTTCCGTCTTCCGTTCCAATGATAAATTCTTTTTGGTTCGATTCCTTACAGAACTTCAGTATTCCAGTAGTGGAGCCTACATAGTCTGCCAATGCAACAATCTCTGGACGGCATTCAGGATGTACTACGACAAGCGCCTCTGGGTGCTCTGCCTTCATCAGCATGATATCCTGCACAGATAACTGGTCGTGTGTGTTACAGTACCCTTCCCAAATAATCATTTTTTTGTTTGTGAATTGTGACACATAGTGACCCAAATTTTTATCAGGAACCCATATAATCTCGTCACTATCTACCGACTCGATAACCCTTTGTGCATTGGAGGATGTACAGCAGATGTGTGTTTCTGCCTTCACATCAGCCGAGGTGTTGATGTAAGCGACCACTTTTGCATTGGGGTGTTGAGCTTTGACTTTACGCAATCCTTCCACGTTAACCATATCAGCCATTGGGCAACCAGCTCGTTCATCAGGAATGATCACCGTTTTGTTGGGATTGAGAATTTTTGCACTTTCACCCATAAAATGCACACCACAAAATAAAATCACGTCTGCTTCTGTTTCTTTTGCCTTTTGTGCTAGTCCAAAGGAATCTCCAATAAAATCAGCTACTTCCTGAATCTCTGGACGTTGGTAAAAATGAGCTAAAATAATGGCATTACGTTCTTTTTTTAGCTGAAACAATCGTTCTCTTAATTCGGCATTGCGTTGCTCCTTCTTCTGTAGAGCTAAAGCTTCCATACCCTTACCCCCTGCCAGGTGATGTAGACGATTTCGGCGCTATTGTACTGTCTCCGTCAGCTATTTGTCAATTAGCAAGGGGTGGGCCAACTGTAAAATGATTACTGATTCCGGAGCATATATTCACGAATAAAGCATGCCACCCCATCTTCACAGTGGTGCTTTGCCATATATCTCGCTAGCTTTTTAACCTCATCCTCGGCATTTTCCATTACAACTGGGTGCCCCACATGAGACAGGATTTCAAAGTCATTCATTGCATCCCCGAATGCTGCAATTTCCGTTGCAGGTACATTCCATTTCTGCATAAAGGTTTGTAAGCCGATCCATTTACTTAACCCAAGTGGAATCACTTCCATATTAAACGGTCCAGAGCTAGTTAAACTCACTTTTCCAATAAACTCTGCCGTCTGTTCACGCAGCCATTCCAGCACACTCGTATCCTTATGCCAAAAGAACATTTTGCTAATCACAAACTCTCCTGAAGCAATGTTATGTAAAAGCTCATCTTTAGGCATAAACTTCGCTAATTCATTATAGGAAAATTGACGATTGGCATATTCACGCTTTGTGTGCTCTAAGGTAATCCCCTCTGTAATGAACGGTTCTGAGAAGAGCATCTGTCCAATACGTTCTTTGTCTTCATCAACCATCCAACGATTGCTGTTCTGGTCATGAACCTCATAATAAAGATCTTTTTGTCTGCCTATTTCTACAAGAGAAATAATAACTTCTTTCGGTAATTCAGCATATTTTAATAATGTTCCATCCTCTGCAAACAAAGCGGCCCCATTACTGCACACATAACCATCAAAAGGGTAGTAGTCTGATGCAATACGAGCTGATACAAACGGTCTGCCTGTAGATAGCAAAAGCTTTACCCCTTGCTGTTGTAATTCTTCGCATGCCTTCCATGTTTCTCGGGAAATTTTTGCTTCGCCATTTAACAAGGTTCCATCCATATCAAACGCTACGATTTTACAATCTGCTACACTCATGCTGATCCCCCCACTGTTGTCATTGACAAAATATCATCGAGAAAAAAATAAGAGCACCATCCGGCGCTCTTATTTCGGTTCTTGGTTATCAGGATGGTCTACTGTTTCATCCGTTTTTGTAGCTTCTGGTTTTGGTTCTTGGTTGAGTTTATCAATGGTTACTTGATTAACTGGCTCTTCAGGCTTGGATTGAATGTTTACTACAACATCCTCCCCAGGTTCTTTATCCAGCTTGCCGTTTTCAATGATCTGTTTGATCTGTTCAGCATCAAGTGTTTCCACGCGAAGCAAGGTTTGTGCAACCGCTTCTAACTGATCTCCATATTGAATCAACAAGTCCTTACAACGTTGATATTGTTCATTAATGATCCGTTGCATTTCTTGGTCAATTTCGTAAGCGATTTGTTCAGAGTAGTTACGCTCGTGTCCAATGTCGCGTCCCAAGAATACTTGCCCTTGAGATTGACCGAATTGCATTGGTCCTAAATTACTCATACCATATTCGGTAATCATGCTACGTGCAATTGCTGTAGCACGTTGGAAGTCATTATGCGCTCCAGTAGAGATATCGCCTAGAACCAATTCTTCCGCAACACGCCCACCAAGCAGACCCACAATTTTATCTTCCAGATCTGTTTTGGTAGCAAAGAAGCGATCCTCTTTTGGCAGCATAACGGTATATCCGCCTGCTTGCCCACGTGGGATAATCGTAACTTTGTGTACCATATCAGCACGTTTTAAATGGTATCCAACAATTGTATGACCTGCTTCGTGATAAGCTACTAGACGACGCTCGTCTTCGCTTACGACACGAGATTTCTTAGCAGGACCAGCGATGACGCGGTCAATCGCTTCATCTACTTCTAGCATGTTGATTTGCTTCTTATTTTTACGCGCTGTAAGCAATGCAGCTTCATTCAACAGGTTCTCAAGATCAGCACCTGTGAAGCCCGGCGTACGGCGAGCAATGATATCCAGATTCAAGTCCTCGCCTAATGGTTTGTTACGTGCATGCACCTTCAGAACTGCCTCACGACCACGTACATCAGGGCGATCCACCGTAACTTGACGGTCAAAACGTCCCGGACGCAATAAAGCTGGGTCAAGAATGTCAGGTCTGTTGGTTGCTGCAATCATGATAATTCCTTCATTTGCTCCGAAACCGTCCATCTCTACGAGCAATTGGTTTAGCGTTTGTTCACGTTCATCATGACCACCGCCAAGACCAGCACCACGTTGGCGACCAACGGCATCAATTTCATCAATGAATATGATACACGGAGCATTTTTCTTTGCATTTTCAAATAAATCACGTACACGTGATGCCCCAACCCCGACAAACATCTCTACGAAGTCAGAACCTGAAATGCTAAAGAATGGCACGCCTGCTTCACCAGCAACAGCACGTGCAAGCAATGTTTTACCTGTACCTGGAGGACCTACTAAAAGTACCCCTTTAGGTATACGGGCACCTACGGCAGCAAATTTGCGTGGGTCCTTTAAGAATTCTACGACCTCTACAAGCTCTGCTTTTTCCTCATCAGCACCAGCTACATCTTCAAATGTAACTTTTTTCTTTTCGTCGTTATATAACTTCGCCTTGCTCTTACCGAAGTTCATAACTCGGCTTCCGCCGCCCTGTGCCTGATTTAACAGGAAGAAGAACAAGATAAAGATGATCACGAATGGAATGATAGAAGTTAGGAATGTTAGCCAGATGCTGTTACCCTCTGCTGGTTTATACTCCACCTTATTAATCTTCTTAGCATCAATCTTATCATTGATCAGTTTAACTAGTTGTTCATCATAAATCGGTGCATTGGTATAGAATGATTCCTGACCGGCTGGAGTTGGTTTGAGCTTACCCTCTACCCGATATGTACCTCCCTCAACACGAAGAGATGCCTCTGCAATGTTGTCTTGATTGAGGTGATTACGTAGCTCCTGATAAGAAATTGGAGCCATCTTATCGGTTCCGGAGAGGACAAAATTCACAATCCCTACCGTGACAAGGAAAATCAGTAAATAGAAACCTGTATTCCGAAAAAAACGATTCATTGCTTACCTCCTCTCACGAAAAAAGACACTTCCATTATTTTAGCATAGAGTAAAACCCATTCACAACCTAGCTAGCTCTTGTCTATTTCGAATAAACTTCAGGTTTTAGAACACCGATATAAGGAAGATTGCGATAGGTCTCAGCATAATCCAGACCGTAACCAACCACAAACTCATCAGGAATAGTAAAGCCACTGTAATCAGGAGAAATATCTACCTTACGACGCTCCGGTTTGTTTAGTAGCGTTACTACTTTCACGGACGCAGCATGACGTTGCTTTAATAGCTCTACCAAATGGCTTAACGTCAAACCACTGTCCATGATGTCTTCCACAATTAGAACATGACGATTCTGAACAGTTGTATCTAAATCTTTCAGAATACGCACAACACCAGAGGACTCCGTACTGTTGCCATAGCTAGATACTGCCATAAAATCCATCTCGCACTTAATATCCATCTCACGCAAAAGATCAGCCATGAAAACAACGGCACCTTTTAAGATACAAATAACCAACGGATTTTTATCGCGAAACTCATCTGCTAAGATTTTACCCAGTTCTTTGACTTTCTGATCAATTTCTTCCTTCGAAAGCATAATTTCTTTTATATCATTATTCATATGTAACCTCCTGCTACTCTTCTCTGAAATCCGCCTGTATGATAACAAATGCACGGGATTTCTCATGTATCATGGCATGCGTCGATCGCTTTACTCCAGGTATCCAAATAATTCGGTCCCCGACTACTAAGATAGGAATTCGATCACGCCTGCTTTTTGGTACTTTTTCATCAATAAATAGCTCCTTCAATTTTTTACTGTAGCAATGCCCAGCCGTACCGAGTTGAATACGGTCACCCGGCATTCTACTGCGAATGATGCAGTCGCCTACCAAGGCATCGGCGTCACATACAGCACTATAAGGAGATAAAGATAACAGATCTGGTAAATCAGTTAATGAATCATACCGTTTTGTATGTATGAACATTCCCGCCTCTTCTATCCATATCGTACCAGGTATGGTAATAGGGTATGAATACGGCTGGGAAAAATCATGAGCAGTGGCTTTTTGCCTACGAAAACATACCTGCTCATAGACCCTCTCTACAAAAATATGGGAGGGTAGATGTAGTACAGCAGAAGGATTTTCCTCGAAAATGATACGCAAAACGGCCTCCACATGCTGCAGAGACCACTCCGTTTCAGTTGTGAGATAACTTAATATTAGAGGAATCATTCTCCTTTGTAAAGCAAGGTCAAAAGTTTTTAAGCACTTCCTATCTAGGATAATTTTGTCAGATTCCTGCTTTACAATTATCCTATTTAGCGCCTCTTGACTCAGCTTTTGCAGGTAGTCGTCATCCACTCTGGCCATCTCTGCTAGCTGAAGCACGTGTTCTCTGTATCTTAGGTTTACTTGTTGTAAATGAGGTGTCACCTCGTGCCGTAATAAGTTGCGTTTATATTTGCGCGAATCATTGCTGCTATCGTGTCTCGGTTGCAGGTTATTCGCCTCACAGTAAGCTTCTAGCTCCTCGCGAAAAACATGCAGAAGCGGACGAACCAACTCGATTTGCTCTGCATGAAGCCATCTGCGTTGCGGCATGCCAGTAAATCCATGTAGACTAGTACCTCTCATCATGCGAAACAGAATAGTCTCTACCTGATCATCAGCATGATGGGCAAGCGCTACTTTAGTAGCCCCTACTTCTTTTGCTACTTGCCGGTAGTATTGATAGCGTAATTCACGACTTGCCACTTGCGGTCCTTGACCGGTTTCCTTCATTATTTCAGGCACGCTTTCATAGAAGGAGTAGCACTTAACTCCTAATGTATGACACAAGTCCTCCACGTATGCGGCATCTTGGTCAGACTCTTCTCCACGAAACCCGTGATTCAAGTGAACAGCGTACAACTTCCAACCGTACTGATATTGTTCATTCATTTTGCTTAAGATATGCAACAGCGCTGTCGAATCTACTCCGCCAGAAACGCCTACCACAATCGATTCATGTGGCAAAAGCAGCCTATCCTGCTCCATTCGCTTTTGTACCTTTTCGTACATAACGTGCCTCGATTCCTTTCCATAGAGAGAAGATGGAGAGACCAAGAATTAAACCTGAAGCAATAGCCCCAGCCAGCATCATCGTCTTGACCCCAAGCGTAATTCCTTCCAAGTAGTCAGCATTAATGAACGCTAACATCGATTTATAAGCAGTCGAACCTGGAACTAATGGAATAATTCCCGCAATACTAAAGTTAGTAGAAGGAACACGCATCTTTACAGAAAGGATTCGGCTGCTCAGCGAGATAAATGTTCCCGCTGCAAAAGAAGAAAGCGTAAGCTCAGCTCCAAACATCGGCAGTATTTTATAGATATTCCAACCCATCAGTCCAATTAAACCTGCAAAAAGAATGGTGCGTTTTGGTGCATTAAACAACATAGCATAGGCAATGGTAATAATAAAACTTAACAGCATTCCCAGCAACATGTGCCTAATCCCTCCTATAATGACAAGACAGCTGCGGCCGCAACAGCTACGGCTAAAGCGGTTAGGCCTGCCTCAACTCCTCTCGCCATTCCGGCAACCAAATCGCCTGCCATTAAATCACGCACAGAGTTCGTCAAAGCTACACCTGGAAACAAAGGAATCATCGCTCCTATAATCATAACACCAAGATGCAGATGATTGGGAAAAAGCCATGAAGCAATTAACGTAAACATTCCTCCTAAAAAAGAGGCTGATAATTCGGCAAAAAAGGGTATTTTAAGAAAGCGATACAAATAATTAGCGCTGGCAAAGACGATTGCTCCTGCAATAGCACTGGGGAAAAAATCAAGAAAAGTCCCACCAATCAAAACAGCAAAAGAGCCGCTGCCTATACCAGCCGCTAGATTTAACACTCGATCTGAAAATTGAAAGCGCATTCTCTGAATCTCTTCTAATTGAATATGCGCTTCATCCAAGGTAATCTCTCCCGACACAAAGTGACGAGATACCTGATTGACCAACGTTACTTTGTTCAAATTGATCGTTCGGTCACGCATTCGAATCATTCGGGTACGATCCACACCATTATTATCTTTAAAAGAAAAAGTAATACTGGTCGTCGTCACGGAGCTATGGACGCTTTTCATACCTGCAGCATGTGCAATATGAGTCATCGTCTCTTCTACACGATACGTTTCCGCTCCATTACGAATCATAATCTCCCCAGCTAAAAGGCACGTCTCCATCACATAATTATTGGACGTCATGTAGAATGATCCCTCACATCCATACATAATACAACGAGCCAGCAAGCAAAAGCATAGAGGCTACAAAGATTCCCCCAATAATTTTGCTTCCTATTCCTTCCCCAGGCTTCTTGGTGTTGGGTACATCTCCCCTCGTTTCTGACTTTTGTCGAAACGCTTGCAAGAGTTCAGCTTTCATGTGAAGAGCTGTTGGATATTTCCCATCCAATGCCTTACCTAATACGGGGCGGTAAGGAGCTAACAATTCGTTGTCCCGTATTATATCATAAAGCTTTTGAACATGTCGCCCTGATACCGGAAGTGTTGCCCATTTCTCTTTTTCAATAGTAAGCTTAATCATCATGATGGCTAATGAAAACAGATCATATGTAGCATCAGCCTTTCGATCTCCCGCTTGCCAGGTAGCCCGATCATACTCTTCTGTAAATTGACGTACGGCATGACCCGACTTGGTTACCCCGCCAAAATCAATTAAACATACCTGCTTACCAGCCTGTACAACAATGACATTCTCTGGCTTTAGATCACCAAATACATATCCAAGCTCATGAATGATTTGTAAATGAGACAGGATTTGTGTGCACAACAAAATAAGCCACTCTTTGCCTACTCTCTTCAAGCTATGATCCAATCGTTCCCCTTCAATGTATTCCATAGCATAATAGGCATACACCTTGCCTTTTACAATCATATCATCTACATCATATATGTTTGGCCCAATTTTTTGGTTATGAGATTGTAAACTTTTGAGGACGTTTGCTTCCATTAATAAATCAATAGAATCGGCACCTAATTTAATCGCTACCTTTTTACCTTCATGAAGAACTAGGTAGACAACACCATTGGCTCCTCTACCTAGTTCTTTTACCACTGAATATGTTTGATGGTGCCATTTTCCCGTAAAATAATGGGGAGCATCGGGTAACAAGGAATTAGAATACATGGTCTTGCAAATAACCGTCATCTTCTTCATTCGCTTTTTTCTTCGTACGGTAGCGATCCGCTAAAGGTTTAGGGAGCTCCACGTGTTCAAACAAGGCAATTGCTTCCGTAATGGCCGGACCCGTCGGAGTAATTCCGCTCATCGTTAAACCAGCCGTTAATTCGTATGCCTTTTCGATTTGATCCGTCCAGGGAATACGTACTTCAAGGTGCTTTTCTTTCCCAGGAAATGAACAAACGGCCATTCTGCTACTCCCGCTGCGGGAACGTAGGCTAATGCTAAAATCATAGATAGCTTGCTGTACAGCTGACATTTTATTTTTCATGGATGCAGATGTATCAACGATCATAACCACTTCCAAAGCACTCTGTTCGCCCAATTCATCTACCATGCCTGCCACCTGCATTCTCTTTTCAGGAGCAAGACCTTCCAATTCAGCACCGCCCAAAATATGCTTTAATTCTTTGTTCACCACATGTTGAATGGTTCTAGTCATCGCTTTTCGCGTTAACATTTGGACAGTTTGGGCTAGCTGGGCAGGATAAACAATATCGCTTAGTCCTCCCCCCGCTTGAGCCATTTCACGGATTTCCTGTTCCCCTTGCTCACCCATTTCATGCTTATCTACCACTCCAATCACATTTACTGTGATACCTTGTTCTCTGGCTAAGGTTGCAGCAGCAATCGGGCTTATTCCTACATTGGAGCAGCCATCTGTCACAACCAAAATCTGACGAAGCGTCGCTGGCTTTGCCATACAGATACCTCCCCTTTCTTGGGTAGCATTTTTTACCATTATGGGCGAGGGAGGAAAAAAACATACCTTTAACTTACTACACGCGGCCGCTCCATCTTCTCCATTCCCGAGACCTGTATCGCCGACCATTGTGGTACAAATCGATCAATCCGAGCGACTAGAACCGTCATGTCATCTACAATTTCACCACAATGCTCTCTAATCACTTTTTCTAACAGCAAGTCAGAAATTTCTTGAGGGTCTTCTGTTTCAAGTTGCGAGATTAATCGCTTCATCCACATCGGTCTATTTTCGATATGGCGGGGAGCCTCAAAAATCCCATCTGACATCATGATTAATAGATCACCTGCCTTTAGATTTCTTGTTACGATATCTACTTCAATATCTTCTAAAATACCAACCGGCAAATTATTGGCCGATACCATGAACACATCATTTCCTCGCTTAATAAATGAAGGGGTGGAACCAATTTTAATAAACCGCGTCATTGCCGTTTGTAAATCAATAACTGCCAAATCCACTGTGGCAAACATTTCATCAGATGAGCGTAATGCCAAAACGGAATTTACTGTTTTAATAGATAATTTTTCATCCAATCCCGATTTTAAGAGCTGTTGCAGCATGTCCAATGCTGATTGACTTTCCAGAAAAGCGCGTTCCCCATTTCCCATTCCATCACTGATCGCCACAGCCACCTTTCCATTTCCTAAATCCATTGTTTTAAAGCTATCTCCCGACAGTAATTTGCCGCCTTTAGCAGCTCCTGCCACTCCAATTTCAATTTCATAGGTTTTGGCTGAAGCCAGACACATTTTGCAATGCTGATCCTTAAAGGCTTCACAGTGTCTCTCCTTCACAATGATGTTCTCTCCTAAAACCTCGGTAAGCATCGGAGCCACAATCTTGGCGCATTCATCCCTCCCATAACAACTAGGCTGACTGATTTCTATATCCACCTTCCCTTCTTCTAAGCTATGAATATCTACACGTCTTACGGATAGTCCTAAACCCTCCAGCGCTTTTGAAACCTGCTTCTCTTGCAGGCTTAGCGCAACTCCTTCCCGTTGGATTTCCCGTGCAAAATCACTCATGACTCGTGATACCCCCGATAATTGATCAGCTACCAGCTTACGACTATCCTGAATTTGTTTTTTTAATTGATTATGTTCAATCATCTGGTGGTACTCTTGCTCCATATTTTGAATTACTTTTTCTGTTTTCACGCATTTCTTTTCCCACTCCTTTGGTATAGTTGCACCTTCCATCGTCCCATGCTCAAATACCGTAATCAGCATGCTACTCATCGCATCGTAGGTCATTTGAGTATCTCGTTCCCAGCACTGCTCCTTTTTCCAGCAAAGCTGACATGTCCTCTCCGCCACTTTGCTCAAATAAAGGTCTACCTCCTCCTCTTCTACCCCATTTTTGATTTCGGCTGTTTGAGCAAATGAATGGGATAACTCGGTAAATAAATCGGAAAACTGTTGAATTTTACCTGCTGTCATGTCACGTATTCGCCGCATGTATTCCTGATGAGATTGTGTATGCTCTGAGGTCCCCGGAATGAAGCTGGCTACTCTTTTCCAAATAGAAGCCGGCGTTAATAAAAATAGGAAAGAGGCGATCGAGGTCTCTACTAAAGAGAGATACAACCCACTGTGCGCACCGCCATAGATGCCTAGAATTGAGGTTCCAATTAAGAGTCCAGCTACTACACCTATTTTCCCTCCCTCTTTTAAGAGTCCAGCTAATAATCCGGCAAAAGCGAGTAAACTAATTTGTTGTAAGGCACTCACGTCAGCTAAACTGAGAATGAGCCCGGTAACCACCCCCACTGCGGCCCCGACCGTCCCTCCTCCAACAAAAGCGAATAGCAGTAGAAAATAGCGTGACAGGATATGCTCCATGGAGATTCCTTGTATGACCCAACCCACTGTTCCCGTCATTAAAGAAGCTAATAGAATAACCAGACATATAATTTCTTCTGTTTTTAATGGCTCAAATGGTTTATTTATGTGAATAATGGATAAAGACTGAATAAAAATAAGTGTTAAGACAAAGCTGAGAATGGCTTCAACCGCAATCATAGTTACACTGTATGTGTTGACCTGACTCTGAATAACCTTACCTAACAGATGGCTAGCAAATACGGTCCCTACAACCATAAATGGAGTATAGGAAAAATCTTTTCGTTTCCATTTCTCCGCAATACGGCAAACAACAGCAGCAAGTATGATACTAAGCAACGTCTGCATGCCTAGAGGTATTGAGTGAGCTAATGAGCCTGCCAGCATGCCCAATGAACTTACTAGCAACGTATCCCTGCGGAGAAAGTACATCACGATGAAGTAAGGAACAACAAAAGGAGATAATTCATCAAGAATAAGAGCTCTTCCTAATAAAAAACCCATAGTAAGTGAAAGAATATGCCATTTTTTTAGAAAAGCAGCAACTTTATCACCGAAGCTCCCCAGCGTTTGTGATACTTGATTAGATAGTTGTTGAGTAAAAGGATTAGCATTCGGAGAAACTACTTGGCTTTTATTGAACATGGACTAGCACCACCCATTTGAGTTTTGTGTACCCAATTATACGAATGGATAGTTGTAAATTTTGTCAAACGGTAGAGGCATATTCCTAAAATCGTCCGACAAATTCAAACGTATCTCGTTTATTTATTTGATGGTTCATGGATTTATGCCCAAGGCAATACGATTTGATTGAAGTACCTGTCGAGGATTGAATAGAAGATATTTCTTTATCGCTTTAAAACATTAAAGAAAGGAAATAAAAAAAACCGACGTCTTGCGTTCAACGTCGGCCATCAGGTGATTCGCGCTCGGCGAAACGGGCTTGTTATATTATATTCGCCATTTGTTTAAAATGACCTTCCTCTTTTTAAAATCTATTGTACGTTTTCGTAAATTTATTTTAGCTAGACCCAATTGGCTTAATTATCGGGGATCAAAAAGATGATCTCACCCGGCTTGGACATAAAATTATTTTTGCGTGCAAGCTCTGCAATGTATTCTGGATCATCTAATCGTTTCATCTTATTGGTTAGCTCTTCCTGTTGCTCTTTTACTTCCCCTGCCTCTTTCTGTAGTGCTTCTACTTGTTCTTCCGTCTCCGCAATGACAGAGCTTTGAAGATATGCTGTATAGCACGTCCAGATAAGGAAGCAGAATACGAAGAACATAATAAAACGAAGTCTGCGCTTACGACCTAGATTATTCGATTGAGAGGGACGTTCTTTGGCCATGTCTGCTCTCCACCTTTGCTACCTTTTTACTCTTTGTTTTCCTTGGTAAACCATTTCTTCAGTTTTTCCTTTGCTCCTGCCATTTTGCCCCTAATACTTTTCCACAAGTTACGACCCCATGGAACAAATGGTGACAATGGCCAAGAAATGATTCGCCAAATGAACAATCCTATCTTTGCCAGCACAGTAAAAAGGAACCCGAGAATAATCCAGATAAAATGAAAAATTATCTCTATCGGTTTAATCAATAGAAAGTCAATAAATTTAACACTGATCTGAAATACCCATATACTCCATTCTAGCACAGTTAACAAAAATCTGATATAAACCTTACTACCTATAAGGAAATAGAGCCATGCTCCTATAATAATCCCTAGATAGATTGGAAATCTCACTATTCCATCGTTAACCCATACCAGCACATAAAAAACAATTCCCACACTACTTAACCAAAATAACAAATCTAATATGAAAACGGCCCAAAGTGGGAAGCGGCCCTTGCCTTTTATGACATGGTACGTATCAAACCCCATCCCCATAAAAATTCCGCACAGGGACATGAAAGCCATGGTCTGAAACTGAATACTGATACTCACTTAAATAATTTGCCGAAAAATCCTTTCGATCGATCTCCGGCCTGCCCCTGTTCTATATACCCCATGTCATGAACGAAACCCTCAATGGCCACTTCTCCGGTTTCAAGACTCAGGTTTTTCATATGAAGATTCTGGCCGCGTATAGTAAGAAAACCGCCTTCTGTTTCTAACAGAAATTCTTCACTATCAAAGCTTTCTACCTTTTTTACCCCGGATATAGCCAAACTACGCCGATTGATCATGACAATTTCATGGCGAGGTCGTTTATTTGGTTCGATCATATAAAAACCCTCCCTATCTTGGTGGTCTGGAGTACGATCCAAAACGCCGGGAACAAAATGTTCCTCTTTGTACCAAGATATGGAGGGGGATGTCCTTTTAGAACTGTTGCTTATGCTCTTAGGTATTCATCTTCTTCTTTTTCATCGCGCGGTACTGGTACCTCACCAATTACTGTGTAAAGGGAAGCAGCCTCATCCTTACGCGCATTTTCTTTGATCTCTTCAACTTTTACTGTAACGATCTTTTGTCCAAAACGAATGGAGATAGAATCGCCGACTTTTACATTGCTGGAAGCTTTTGCAGCACGTTCATTAATTTCGACACGTCCTTGATCACATACATCCTTAGCTAACGTACGTCGTTTAATTAAACGAGACACCTTTAGAAATTTATCAAGACGCATAGTATTCCTCCTCTATGTAGCTGTGGCTACTCTTGAGCTTTGGCCTCATTCCAAAAATGATCAAGCTCTTCTAAAGTCATATCGGCAAACTGCTTATTCTTTTCTTGCAGCCTTTGTTCAATATAGTGAAATCTACGCTTAAATTTCAGATTGGTAAGCGCTAAAGCCTGTTCAGGATCAATCTTCATGAAGCGAGCTAGATTGATTACAGCGAACAGCAAATCCCCTAATTCACCTGTTCGTTCCTCTGGAGTTGCTTGCTGAACCTCCTTGTACTCTTCTTCAATTTTAGCGTAGACATCTTTCACTTCGTCCCAATCAAACCCAACTTCTGCGGCCTTCTTTTGAATTTTGACGGCTGCTAAAATCGCTGGTAAATCCTTTGGTACAGCATCAAGCAAGGAGGCTGTTTCTGGCACAAGCCCTTTCTCTGCTTTCTCTTGAGCTTTTATCTGCTCCCAATTCACCACCACTGCATCGGCATCAGCTACCTTCGACTCTCCAAATACATGCGGATGGCGTCGAATCATTTTGGCCGTCAGAGTAGAAATGATGTCTTCAATGGTGAAGTAGCCTTCCTCTGAAGCAATCTGTGCATGGAGCATAATCTGCAAGAGCACATCCCCTAATTCCTCACACAGCGCATCCACATCATCCAAATCGATTGCTTCCACTGTTTCATAGGCTTCTTCTAATAAATAACGACGCAAGCTTTGATGCGTTTGCTTCCGATCCCATGGGCAACCTTCTGGTCCACGCAAGGTTGCGATCACTTCTTTTAAATAAGAGAACTGACGTTGCTTTACTGACTCTTCTACAGTAGGTGGTACATAGATGAGACTTAGATTTCCCAGATGCTCCACTCGATCTAACTCGTATAATGGTAGACGCTCCACGATCTCTTGACCCTCTATCCCAACCGCTGTAGCAACGATAACCTCATATTCGTCTGGAAGGACTTCCATTAAGGTGAGCTTCGCGTCTGAAGCAGACATTTGATCGTAGACCTGAGCTATAACTGTGTGTAGACCCGGATTTACTTGATCTGCTGTCATACTTGTGGCGTCTAACAAGGTAAATCCTTCGATCGGATCAATAGCCAGACGAGCGAAAAGTGGATCTAAGAAGCTTTGTCCGCCCAATACCTTGACCTCTATCTGCTCCTCTACCGCATGACTTAGTAGCAGTTGCACCGTCCGTTCTGCTACTAAAGGATGTCCCGGAACTGCATAGGTTACTTCACCTTCTGTTTTCACCTTAGATAACAGCTCACGTGCAATCTCTTGATATACCTGTTCAAATGAGTCATGTTTTTCGTAAATAGAATCAAAGGACGTGTAAGTAAGGCCCTCTTCAGCCAATTGATCTAATACTGGATGATCAGCTGTACGGACATACAAATGCGTGGTCTGTTTTAAGCGTTTATACATACCCAGAGGCATTTGATCTAGATTGCCTGCCCCAAGTCCTACGACATAAATGGTGTTCACCATGTAGGAATCCTCCGTTCTTTAATCCCTGACTATTTTCGAATCTGTAAAAGCTTATACCGCTCCAAAAGAGAGACTAGTCTCTTTCCTTTTGGCAAATACAAAATTTCATCGCGTTTCATGCCCCCTGTATATAAAAGGGAAAGCATATATACTACTAGTCCCACAGTAACTGCAAAAACTCCGACGATCGTTTGAGCCAAACGCTCGCTATCGAGCAGAGAACCCACAATTAGATTCATTAGGCCTTGAACGAGTAAAACCATGACTGACATAAGAGCGACACTTATCAAAGGCTTAGTCAGCATTTCCTTTATGTTAAAGGAAAGCCCCAGATAATGGCGAATCGACCTCATGTTTAAGCTCATTGATGTCACATAGGCAAGGACTGTGGCCACTGCCGCCCCCTGTATGCCCCACAAAGGCGTTAATGCAAGATTGGCCAACAATTTTACCAGTACACCAATCAGCAAATGTCGAGCTGGTAATTTAACATGCCCTAAGCCCTGCAAGATTCCAGAGGTAGCAATACTTAATGTCGCAAACACAATGACAAAGGCTTGAATAGCAAGTGACCAGGTACCCTTATCATTTCCATATACCATAATATTGACTGGTTCAGCTAACAAAGCCAGTCCGATTGAGGCTGGTAACCCTAGCATCAGGGTTAGGCGTAGAGCCATCTCGGTACGATTCATGATCATTTTATCCTGTTTTTGTGCTACAGCCTCACTAATAGCAGGAACTAACGCCAAGGAAAGGGATGTGGCAAAAAACGTTCCAAATTGAATGAGTGGTTGTCCACGGTCATAGATTCCTTTTAATTCTTTTGCTATATCAAGTTCATATCCGTTCCATTGCAGCAAATTAGAAACTGTCACCGAATCAATTAATGGAATCATCGGCAACACCAGAGCACCGATACAAATCGGAATTGCGTAATGTAAAATGCTGATCAGCACTTGCTTGTTCGTTACTGTATCGGTAAGCTGTTGGGCACGTAATTTTTTACGATACCCTCTGCGTCGATAATATCGTCTGGATTTCCGATAATAATAGTACAAAACCAAAAAGGCTGCTAATGCCCCTGGAAAGGCAGCAAATACTGCTCCTGTACCGGCAAGGTAAGCATCCTGATAGGCACTCATCATCCAGTAGGCTGAGACTAAAATAACGATTACACGAATAATCTGTTCGACTACCTGTGATACACCCGTAGGCACCATGTCTTGCTGTCCTTGAAAATAACCACGCAATATGGATACCAACGGAACTAATGGTAAAGACCATGCTACGGCTCGTAGCGGCAATGTAAGCTGTTCATCGCCCATAAATCGAGCTAATGCAGGAGCCCCTAGATACAAAAGGAGAAAAAAGAATACTCCTAGTATTCCTAGTGAAACGCTGGCTACACGGAAAGCCTTACGTGCACCTAGATGATCCTCGACTGCTAATCGTTCTGAGACGATTTTAGAAATGGCAATTGGAAAACCTGCTGTTGCCAAAATCAATAAGGCTGTGTACAACGGGTATACCTGCATGTACACATATAACCCAACATCACCTGTGATATTTTGATAAGGTATGCGATAGATCGCTCCGAGAACCTTGGAGAGCAAGCCGGCAATACCTAGAATAGCAGCACCTTTGACAAAATGATTCGCACTTCTCTCTCCTGCCATACAGTATCTATTTCTCCTCTTACAAAAAGTCTACGTTCAGAAACTTTGTCCATTATACCACACAGAGGAAGTGAGTAATCAAGGGGAATGAGACGTGGGTCATTCGTGGTTTACCTGCATGTAGTAGGGAAAGTGAAAAAAAAACAAGCCCCTTGTATAAGGCTTGTTTTTCACTTGCGTTATTTAATCACTATTATTGTTCCATTTGTTTAGCTAGGAATCCAGCGGCTGTTTCTGCCATTTTCAGCTCTAAATCGCCCATTTTGGCTTCTGCTTTGCTGACAAGGATCACTGCGCCAATTGGGTCTCCACCTGCTACGATAGGAGCTACTACATAAGATGAGTACTGCTCCGGCATATCACGACATAATTCATATTGACCGGAATTTTTTTCCACCTTACTCTTGCGTTCTTCCAATGATTTTTCTACTAGATTGCCAATTGGTTTTTCTAGGTATTCCTTCTTGGAAGCGCCAGCTACTGCAATAACCGTATCTCGGTCGGAAATAATGACAATATGATTTAAGCTTTCGTATAAAGAGTCAGCATATTCCTTAGCAAAATCAGCTAATTCTCCAATTGGAGAATATTTTTTAAGGATTACTTCCCCATCACGATCGACAAAAATCTCAAGTGGATCCCCCTCACGAATACGAAGTGTGCGACGGATTTCCTTCGGGATTACAACCCGTCCGAGGTCGTCTATACGACGAACAATTCCAGTTGCCTTCATAATCTTGTTGCCTCGCTTTCTTGAGAAGATTGATTTTGTAGTTTTTTGAGGATTTACTCCTATGATTTCCTATCTTCTCGCTTTTTACTAATATCTTGTATTTGTATTTGTTGCCAATTAACCTTGCTTTGTACTCTCCCCCGGGCGGTAGCGAGTGATAATAGTATTTGCCTTGGCAAGAAGAATATGCGATCAAAACAAAATTAAACCAGCTTTTTTTATTCCAAGATAACCTTTTGATGGCTCTGTCCTGCACTGACATTTTCCCAATAAAAAAGCTCCTCTTGTAATCAACCACAAACTGTAAACACAGTCCGCTTGGTTACAAAAGGAGCTACTTTTATTTATGCTATTTTGTTTCAGGAGTAGCCGCTGGAGCTGGAGCTTTTACCTCTGGAAGAGATTTTTTCGTAATAATCGCGTCCAGATCTTTGGTAGTGTATTGCTCGAAATTCTTCTCCAACACCTGCTGCTTCAACTGAGCTTTTACTTCATCAAAAGTTTTTACTTTACGGTCTTCTACTTTCACAATGTGATAGCCATATTCAGTCTTAACTGCCGGTTCACTGAGGACTCCAATTTTTTGGGTGAGAGCTGCCTTCTTAAATTCTGGCACCCAATTGTTCACGTCAGCATTTGCATATAATCCACCGTTTGCTTTGCTACCTTCGTCCTCAGACACTTGTTTGGCAAGAGTGGCAAAGTCCTCCCCTTTTTTCAAGCGGGCAAGATAGCCTTTTGCCAATTTGTCTGCTTCCTCTGGTTTACGGTTCTCGAACTTAACCAAAATATGACGCACAGAAGCTGTTGTATACGCAGATTTATCTGCTGTATCATAGGCCTTCTTCAAATCAGCATCTTTTACTTCACCTTCCATAACCTTCACAGAAGCGTTAATGTTTGCTAGTTGTTTCACAATCGCTTCTTTTGTGATGTTATGATTCTTCATCAATTGGTTAAATTTATCCTCGCTACCGAGAACTTGGATATACTGACCTTTTAGTGATTCAAAAGATTTATCCGCTTCTGTAGCTGCTGCTTTCTTAATCGCTTCGTCAGCCTTTTCCGCTTTTAGCTTCGTAGCTAGGTATTGACGTGCGTAGTTATCGACCATCTCTTGTGTAGAAACTCCAATAGCATAGGCTTGTGGAGGATTCATGAAGCCAAGTGCACGTAGGAAATCTTCAAACTCCTGGCCTGTTAGCTTCCCGCCCTGATATTCAAAAATAGCAGCATTTGGATCAACCGTAAAAGGCAATTTAACCGGCGGGAATTGCGCAAGCGTATCTTCCTTATCAGCCGGCTGTTCTGCTCCTGGTTTAGCCGGTTGTGCTGTTTCGGCTTTATTAGTCGTTCCGCAGCCACTCAAAATCGCTAGCGTTAATGCCGTGGTGGAAAGTAGGGCCAACATACGTTTACCCTTCGTAAATGTTGTCTTTTTCATAAAACAAAAGCTCCCTTCTCGGCACCTTTAGCACCTAGTGGATTTAGTGTAATGAGGGGTCAGGGCTCTTACTCTTTTCAATCAGATGGAAATCATTAATTAAGTCTACTACCATCTTGACCCCATCCTCAATCTTTAACCCCTTAACTTTAACAGTTACGATGATCTGTTGTCCACCTTGGGTCGTCGAAAGCCCAATCCGGCGATCATATTTGCTAGACAAGCCAAATAAAGCCCCACCATCAATATTGGAGGTTTGATGCTCTGCCAAAATGATTTTAATAACATCAGGATCTTTCTGACTAATCTCAACAATATGATGCTCCATCGCTTGAATACGTAAACGTGAAATCATCAGTAAATTATCTACTGGAGATGGGATATTACCAAAACGGTCGATCAGCTCATCAGCAAGATCATCCAGCTCCTCGATCGTAGAGGTTGCTACAAATTTTTTGTACATCTCGATCTTCTGACGACTATCAGTAATATAATCTGAAGGTAAATACGCATCAATTTGAAGATTAATTTCAACTGGTGGAACAGGAGCAATCTCTTCTGTCCTTACCTCACCACGTAAATCATCAATCGCTTCCTTCAGCATTTGTGTATACAAATCAAATCCGACAGTATTAATGAAGCCGTGTTGCTCTGCTCCCAATAAATTACCTGCTCCACGAATCGATAAATCTCGCATCGCAATTTTAAAGCCGGACCCAAGCTCTGTGAATTCCTTAATAGCCTGTAACCGTTTCTCCGCTACCTCTGTCAGTACCTTGTCACGTTGGTATGTGAAGTATGCATAGGCAATACGATTAGAACGGCCTACGCGCCCACGTAGCTGATAAAGCTGTGACAAGCCCATCCGGTCGGCATTATAGATAATTAGCGTATTTACGTTTGGAATATCGACACCAGTCTCAATGATCGTGGTACTTACCAACACATCATAATTGCCGTCTAAGAAATCGAGAATAATTCGTTCTAGCTCACTTTCATTCATTTGTCCATGAGCAACCGCTACCCTAGCATCAGGAACTAAGGCCGAAATATGCTCCGCCATTTGTTCTATACCTTGTACCTGATTGTACAGGAAGAACACCTGTCCTTCACGGGCCAATTCTCGCTCAATCGCTTCTCGAACCAGAGCCGGGCTATAGTCTAATACATAAGTTTGTACAGGAAAGCGATTTTCCGGCGGTGTCTCAATAACAGATAAATCACGAACTCCTAGCATAGACATATGAAGCGTACGCGGAATAGGAGTAGCTGTAAGCGTTAGTACATCTACATTGGTTTTTAATTGCTTCAGTTTTTCTTTATGGCTTACACCAAAGCGTTGCTCCTCATCGACAATCAGTAGCCCTAGATCACGGAATACAATATCCTTAGACAGCAATCGGTGCGTACCGATCACCACATCTACCGTTCCTTCCTTTAGACCCTTCATTGTTGCATTTTGTTCCTTTCGAGAACGAAAACGGCTCAAAACCTCTACTCTGATCGGAAAATCAGAAAACCGCTCCTTAAACGTTTCAAAGTGCTGTTGAGCTAGAATCGTAGTTGGTACAAGTAAAGCTACCTGCTTTCCGTCCATGACCGATTTAAAAGCAGCACGTATCGCTACTTCTGTTTTTCCATATCCTACATCCCCGCAAACCAAACGATCCATCGGACGCTTGCTTTCCATGTCAGCTTTCACTTCTGTGATGGCACGCAATTGATCCACGGTCTCCTGATACGGGAACATCGCCTCAAATTCTCTTTGCTCCAAGCTGTCCTTGTTAAAACTATAGCCTACAGCTTGCTCTCGTTGTGCATACAGCTTGATTAGATCCTCGGCGATATCTTTTACCGATGTTTCTACCTTGCTCTTTACACGTTTCCACTCATTTCCGCCTAAATTATAAATTTTAGGCTGAGCTTCTTCACTGCCAACATACTTTTGTACATGATCGATTTGATCAATAGGGACAAACAAGCTATCTCCGCCTGCGTATTGTACATGTAAATAATCCTTATGAATACCTAGGATTTCCTTTGTTTCAATTCCTAGATATTTACCAATCCCATGATTAATGTGTACAACAAAGTCACCAGGCTTTAATTCCATGTAGTTCTTGATGCGCTCAGCATTGCTCATGTTTTGATTTACTTTGCGAGCTTTGCGCTGCTTTGCTGTGAAGACTTCTCCTTCTGTAACAACAACCATTTTGCTTAATGGCATTTCAAAACCGCTTTGAATATTTCCAATAATAATAGTAGGTCGGCCTGGAGGAATTGTTCTTACCTCTTCTAGCAGCAAATCAGCTTCCATCTCATAATCATCTAAAACTCGCTCTAAACGCTTGGCGCGCTCCGCATCAGCAGCAGCGAAGATAATTTGATGTTGACCCTTTATCCATCGTTGCAGCTCGCTTTTTAATACGTTCATTTGCCCATGAAAATTTTGCATCGCACGACAGTTCATGTTGACGATATTTTGTGGATGCGTTTTTGGGGTTTGACGTAAAAATAGCGATAAATAAATTATCTGTCTCTTCTGCCCATGAATGAGCTCATCATACGACTGTGACAGAATAAGATTAGACATAAAATCGCCTTGTTCGATACGACTAGTAATCCATTCTGATTCGTCCTTTTGCAATTGTACCGCGGTATCAATGACACGGGACGGTTCATCAATAATCATTAACGTATCAGAAGGCAGGTAGTCTAGGATGGTTTCCATCTCAGGATACAGAACGGATAAATAGCTGTATAGATTAGCTGGTCGGCTACCCTGGCGCATTAATTCAATATCTCGCCCTATCTGCTCCATCAATCTTTCTTTTACAACCTCATCCTTGGTGTTACCTAATGTTTCACCTAGTTTTTTCTCTAAATAAGCAGCACTCTCTACTAGCTTCGACGAAAAAACAATTGTCTCTTTTACCGGGCCAATCACATATTGTTCTAAATGTTCTTGAGAACGCTGTGTACCCATATCAAATGTTCGAATGGAATCAATTTCATCATCAAAGAGTTCAATTCGAATCGGCCAGTCCGAATCAACAGGAAATAAGTCAACGATTCCGCCACGAATACTTAATTCGCCTTTACGTTCAACCATCTCGACTCGTTCGTAGCCTAATTCAACCATTCTCTCTAAAAAGTCTTGTAAATCTAAAGTTCCTCCACGACTTACGGTCATTTGAGCCTCTTTCCATACATTGTGAGGTACGGTCAAGCGGCGAATACCTGCAAAAGGAACAACCAAAATACCCGTGAAGCCATTCGCTAAACGGTTAAATACTTGAATACGTTGTGCTAATGTCTCTGGACTCGCAATGGCCATTTCTGACCCAATCAGCTCATTACCCGGATAAAGCATGACTTCCTCTGGGGAAAGCAGCTCTGCTACATCCTCATACACTTTTTGCGCTTGAAACATATTATGCGTCACGATACACAGGGGGCGTTTACTCTCTTGATAAACGGCAGCCATGAAAATATGACGAGCGGAACCAGATAGTCCGGCCATCAACTGTTCATGTAAGCCCTGTGACAAACCAGCAAGAATGGTTCCGAAATTGGAATCTTCTTTTATACGATTAATGATGACTTGCATCCCTAATCTCCTCTCCAACCTTACTCTCCTATTACTACATAGGTTACAGCACTAAAACTGCGGCGCAGATCAACCTTCCCACATCGCAGTTTGTACGAAAAAGTTATTTATTTATTCAATCGATAAAAATCCACAGGTAGCCTTAGCTTCTAAAAAACTAGGCTACCTTACTTTTCATGCCTTGTCATTTTGAAAGGTAAAAATGGCTTGCTATTGCAACGGATTACCTACAACCGACAAATCAGGATTTTGATCAAGGGCCTCTTTACAATAGTCACAAACAACGCGAACAACTGTATTCCCTATCTCATCCTTGGATATTATATGTTGGCGCTCCTGTTGGGTCAAGAATTGAAAGCCTAGCTGCCATTCGGAGACATTCGATTGCTGAATTTCCCCCACCTTCATGCCACAACACCGACATACATAGCGGTAACTCATATGATTACCCCCTAAGTGAAAATATAGTACTTTCTTCCACTTAGTATGGGCATATTATAGCTATTCGATACTGTACTGCTAGCCACGTGTTGGATTATAACGATTCATAACTGTCAGGAAGCTATCACCTTTGATCCAATCTTCACTGGCTTTTGCTGCTGATTGAATTGCATCTTGGATATGCGGCCACTCGCTTTTTGAAAATGAGTGCAGTACATAGTCACTCACACTTTTGCCCGGTTCTGGACGATCAATACCAATTTTGATGCGACTAAAATCTTGTGTGCCTAAATGAGCAATGATGGATTTAATCCCGTTATGGCCTCCTGCACTGCCCTTTTCCCGCAGTCTCAGCTTGCCTACCGGTAAGTCAAGATCATCATAGATGACAACGATATCCTTTGCTGTCAGTTTATAAAAAGAAACGATTTGCCCTACCGTTTCTCCAGATAGGTTCATGTAGGTTTGTGGTTTTACTAATAAAACCTTCTCGCCTTGTACATTTCCCTCTCCTATAATTCCACGAAATTTCATCGTGCTTAACGGAATTTGTAATTCTTTACTTAATGTATCTATTGCAAGAAACCCTACATTATGTCTGGTATCCTCATATTGTTTACCAGGGTTCCCTAACCCAATGATGACTTTCAATGAAATTACCTCCAAGCAAAATAACCTACTTAATTCCATTGTACATGAATGTAAGCCTTTTAAAAAGCAAGGGAAGTCGACTTCTTCCGTCAAAAAACGGCATGTCCATACATAAAAGAGCCTCCCAAAGGAATTGGGAGGTCACTGGTTATACTTTTTCCGCTTCGGCTACAGGAGCTTTTGCTTGTTCTGCAACTTCCATAGCGCTTTGCTGAGCTTCAATAGATTCATCCGATTTTGCTTTTGGCGGAAGTACGCTAATGACTACTTCCAGCTCGTCAAGATGCACGTCTACGTTTGGAGGTATTTGCAAATCTTTAACAAGTACAACATCTCCTATATGTAGCCCATCTGTATCTACAGTGAGTGTTGCCGGGATATCAGTAGGTAAGCAGGAGATTTCTACACTGTGACGAACCAATGTAGCAGCTCCCAATTCAGGATCTCCCGTCATCGTAATAGGCACAGACGTATGAATTTTTTCCTTCATGTCTATCTGTTTAAAGTCAGCGTGCAAAATCCTACCTTGAACTGGATGTCTCTGAAGCTCATACACCATCACGTCATATACATTTCCATCTACCTGTAGCGTAAAAGGAACGTTGGTGGTTTGCGCACGTAAGGCTTGATCCAGCTCAAGCGCAAGTATCTTGACTTCCTTATTTCCTACATCCGTTCCGTATAACACCGCAGGAACCCAACCCTCACGACGAATCGCTTTAGCTGTTGTTTTATCTTGAGCTGTACGTACCTCTGCTTTAATTGCTACCAATATAAAAACCTCCTCTGACCAAGTAGATCTAAGACAGTTCTAGCTTGTCCAGAGGAGGTAATGATTATCAACTATACTGTAATTTTAATCGAACAATTTACTAATTGACAATTCTTCGTGAACACGGATAATCGCTTCTCCAATTAATGGAGCCACAGATAATACCTTCACCTTATCAATTAATTTGTTCGAATCTAAAGGAAGCGTATTTGTAACAATCAATTCCTTAATCTTAGAGTTTTGGATACGCTCTATGGCAGGACCAGAGAGAACAGGATGTGTGCAACAAGCGTACACTTCACGAGCCCCTGCATCTACCAATGCATTAGCAGCTAAAGTAATCGTTCCGGCTGTGTCAATGATATCGTCAATGATGATAGCTGTTTTACCTTCAATGTTACCAACAATATTCATAACCTCAGCTACGTTTGGTTCAGGACGGCGTTTATCAATGATGGCAATTGGTGCTTCTAATCGTTCAGCCAGCTTACGAGCACGTGTAACTCCTCCGTGGTCTGGTGATACAACAACAACGTCTGAGAGGTTTTTCTCTTGGAAATATTTAGCCAAGATTGGAACTCCCAACAGATGATCTACAGGGATATCAAAGAAGCCTTGGATTTGTGTCGCGTGTAAGTCCATTGTAATCACACGCTGTGCCCCTGCTGTTTCGATAAGATTTGCAACTAATTTCGCTGTGATAGGATCACGAGAACGCGCTTTGCGATCTTGTCTTGCATATCCATAATACGGAATCACAACATTAATGCTTTTGGCAGAAGCACGTTTTAGAGCGTCGACCACAACCAGTAACTCCATTAGGTGTTCGTTAACTGGTGCGCAAGTAGGTTGGATAATGAATACGTCTGATCCACGCACACTCTCATTTAGCTTGATTTGGCACTCACCGTCACTGAATCTTGCTGTCTCCATGTTGCCCACGTTTAAGCCGATATGTTCAGCAATCTCCTGAGCCAATTTAGGATTGGCACTGCAAGTGAAAACCTTCAGCTTCGGGTCACGATAATTAGCCATCTTGTTAAAAGCCTCCCGTTATTCTTATTCGCTTTGTTTACGTGGTAGTTTTACCGCGTAGTCCAGTTTATTGGTTTGGCGTTCGCGCGCAATGGCAAACGCTCCATCTGGTACATCTTGATTAATGGTCGAGCCAGCAGCAACGTAAGCATCATGACCTACCGTCACAGGAGCAACTAAGTTAGAGTTGCATCCGATGAAGGATCGATCGCCTACTACCGTCTTATGCTTTTTCGCCCCATCATAATTCACGGAGATTGTTCCGCATCCAACATTAACACCCTGACCAATCTCAGCATCTCCTAGGTAGCTGAGATGAGGAACTTTACTTCCTGCACCAATTTTAGCATTTTTCAGCTCCACAAAATCTCCAATTTTTACATTTGAGCCAATATGTGTTTGTGGTCGTACATAAGCAAACGGACCAACTGTAGCCTGTTCATCCACTTGGCTGTCCACTAGTACGGAATAAGAAATGCTTACGCCATCCGCCACTTGCATATTGGTTAATTCAGTTTGTGGGCCAATTTTGCAGTCTGTGCCAATAACCGTTTTTCCTCGCAAATAGGAATTCGGTTCAATTATTGTGTCGGCGCCAATCACTACATCTGCTTCAATATAGGTAGAAGCTGGATCAATGATAGTAACACCGTTTTTCATGTGTTCAACAGCAATGCGTTTACGCATATAAGCTTCTGCCTCAGAAAGCTGAACGCGATCGTTAACCCCCATTGTTTCATCTGGGTCTTCGGCAGCATAAGCCAATACTTTCTCGCCCGCTTCTCGTAGAATACCCACACAATCGGTGATATAGTATTCATTCTGAGCATTATCATTCTTCACTTGGGATAATGTTTCCCAAAGCTTCCGATTATCAAAGCAATAAATACCTGTGTTAATTTCTGCAATATTACGTTCCTCGTCTGTTGCATCCTTGTGCTCAACGATGCGTAACACTTCATTTCGTTCATTTCGAACAATGCGACCATATCCGGTTGGATCGGCCATTAAAGCGGTTAAAACGGTAGCAGCCGCGTTCTGCTCTTCATGATAAGCCAATAGCTTGGTAAGCGTTTCCTTTGAGAGCAATGGCACGTCCCCATATAAAAGCAGAGTCGTTCCCTCTTGATCTAGTAAGATATCTTTGGCTTGCAAAGCTGCATGAGCTGTTCCCAATTGTTCTGCTTGCATGGCGTATTGAACACGGTCTTGTAGCGTTTCACGAACTTTATCAGCTCCGTGTCCTACTACTACAACTACATCGTTTACTTGCATGGAAGCCAAAGTATCCACAACATGCTGAACCATTGGCTTGCCGCATACAGGATGCAGTACTTTATATAATTTGGATTTCATACGTGTTCCCTGACCAGCAGCAAGAATTACCGCATGTATAATAGACATGTTAACCCTCCAACATACTGAAGTTCCATCATGACTATATCTTAAAATAGGTGTTCATTTCAAGACATGATGAAACTTTTCCTGTTTGATAACACTTAATAAAACAACTACTATTTAAATAACATACTCTATTTTATTCAAAAAACAAGGAGGATGAAATGAGTACAGATGTATATATATTGACAGGTTATCTAGGAAGTGGAAAAACGACTCTGCTCCAACAGCTCCTGGCTTATCTGCGTGATCAAAGCAGTAATGTCGTTGTTATGATGAACGAAATGGGAGAAGAGGATGTAGATGGGGAGCAAGTGGAGGGATTTGGTTTTCCCGTAAAAAAAATGCTCAATGGTTGCATTTGTTGCTCCATTCGTGGAGAGCTGACAGAAAATGTAAAGGAAATCATGCAAAATATAAAACCGGAGCATCTCATCATTGAAACAACAGGTGTAGCTGACCCCATTGAAGTAGTCGATGCCATGACGCATCCCGAGCTTTACGACAGAATGAATCTAAAAGGAATTATTAGCGTCATAGATGCTTCGAGGTATTTAGAGCTGACTTCTTTCTTTCAAGCTGGCGGGGCGTTGATTAAGACCATTCGCAATCAGGTAAAATATGCAGATCTTTTAATCATAAACAAAGTTGATTTAGTGGATGAAGACATCTTAACAAAAGTAAAAGCAAAGCTTCAGGAAACAAACTCTCATGCTTCTATGCATGTAACGATACGGACAGAGATGGATCTAGAGAAGTTGCTACAGGTAAAACGATTGGCTCAAAGCAAAGAGATGTCAAACACACCCTCTATCCCTGTACAAAAAACGATCGGCCGATTTTCTCCATTAGATAAATTAAAGCAAACACTAGGACTTAAAACAAACCAGCCTTCCCTTTTTCACTCGATTGATACTTTTTCATATCATTTCAAGGGACCCGTTGACGCTGAAGCCTTTGAAGATTTTTTGTATGATCTTCCCAAAACCATCTACCGGGCAAAAGGATACGTGCAATTTATTGGACAAGACGATCTGATTTCTTTCCAGCAAACTCAAACACAGGTACATTTATTTCCCTTTAGCAATTTCGGGCCAAAAATGGTAGCCGTTTTCATTGGAGAAGGAATTGATAAGGACAATATTATAGAAGCTCTCGAAAAATGCTACCGCACTTCATAAATCAACCATTTATGCCGAAAAAAAAATAAAAAAGCACCTAAAAAACAGGCGCCCTTTTATTTCATTTTTCATTAATTTCAGAATTATGACGTTTGTAAAATGCCTAGGCATTCACCGAATACAGGGCGAATGCCAGTTCTTCTTCATCATGCTCCCGCTTCAATTTGCGCTTCTTCTTCAACTCCGACACGCTCATATTCAGATAGAACTGCTGCCTGAATTTTTTCGCGAGTTGTTGAAGAAATTGGGTGGGCAATATCTCGGAATTCACCATCAGGAGTGCGTTTGCTAGGCATAGCCACAAACATTCCGTTGTTCCCATCAATTACGCGGATATCATGAACCACAAACTCGTGGTCAATGGTAATTGAGGCAATCGCTTTCATTCTGCCGTCCGTATTAACACGGCGAAGTCTTACATCAGTTACTTCCATCATGTTCACTCCCTTTATCTATGTCGGATAGCCTATATTTTCAACGTGATGGTTAAATATTCCTGCTTTGTTTTCCGAAAAATTGTAAAAAATATTTTTATCTGCCTTTTCTTTATTTTGATATAGAAAAGGGTCCCATGCATAGCTACGCTATCAGGACCCATTTATCTAGTGTTATTATTCTTCTTTATTGGAAAAATAACTACCTAATTCAATCATTATTTGTTTTTCTTTGACATCTACTTCTTGAAGCTTTGCAAGTGAAATATAATCTTCAATTAAACGATCTGCATCATCTGCTGTTTCTACAAACACACCACAGCCCACAACCGTAGCTTTAAACTCCTGCAATAAGTCCATCATACCCTGAATGGTTCCACCTGCTTTCATGAAATCATCCACTATGAGGACACGAGACTCCTCTGGGAGTGCTCGTCTGGCAAGCGACATCGTCTGAATACGTTTACTGGAGCCAGATACGTAATTGATACTTACTACTGAGCCTTCTGTTACCATATTGTTTCTTCTTACCACCACCACAGGAACATTCAAAAAGCTTGCGGTCGCATAAGCAAGTGGAATACCCTTCGCCTCTACCGTCATTACCACGTCTACATCGCTTTGACGAAAAGCTGAGGCAAGTAGCTTCCCAATATGATTTAAGGTTTTGGGATCGCCAAGAATATCAGACATATACAAATATCCGCCTGGCAGCAAACGCTCAGGTTTAGCCAATTCCATAATCAATGTTTCCATAAACGCTGCGGCATGTTCATGAGTGGTTCGCGGGATGTATTTAACTCCTCCAGCCGCACCTGCTACTGTGCGTAGGTCACCGATTCCCTGAGACTCAAATGCTTCTTTGATAATGGACAAGTCTTCACTGATAGAGGACTTGGCAGAACCATATTCTTCTGAGAAATATGTCAGGGGAATCAATGTGTGTGGATGAGCTAACAAATGCTGCGTCATATCCACTAACCTCGCGCTTCTGCGCAATTTTCTCATCAATTCTTCCTCCAAACAAAAAGCCGTATATTATTACCATAATGTAACATTAATGTACGTGTTTAATCAAGTATTTCCATCTCTGATTCGCCTAACATTCGGACTGCATACACATCTTTGACAAAACCACGTAATGCATTATAGATCCGATGCACTTTAGCTTCTTTTTGTACCAAAGCAAATACAGTGGGACCACTTCCTGACATCAGTACACCATCTGCCCCTGATTCTAGCATAAGCTCTTTAATTTGGCGGACTTGAGGATAACGATTAAGTGTAACCTCTTCCAAGACATTCCCCAAAGATCTTGCCATTAAAGAAAAATCCTGCTCGCTTATAGCTTGTAGCATCTCTTCTGTCTTTGGATGCTTCTTAATTTGATCGACCCGCAAATTTCCATATACATCTGCTGTGGAAACTCCGATCGGTGGTTTGGCCAATATCACCCAGCAGGGGGTGGGACTGATCATGTGTCTGAGTTTTTCTCCTCGGCCTTTAGCCAGGGCTGTACCTCCGTACACACAGAAGGGCACATCAGAACCGATCTCCTCCCCAATCAAAGCCAATTCATCCAGACTTAGCCTCAAATTCCACAAACGATTCAAGCCTCTTAGCGTTGCAGCTGCATCACTGCTTCCTCCTGCTAAACCTGCGGCAACAGGAATTTGTTTATCTATATAGATATGAACTCCTTTATTGACCGAATAACGCTCTTGTAATAGCTTGGCAGCCTTGTATGCATGATTTCGCATATCATTTGGAACAAAGCTTGCGGAACAATCGATTAGGATATCTCTTGACTCCAACAATGTCAGGTCAACGCGATCAGCCAAGTCAACCGTAGTCATAACCATTTCAACTTCATGATAACCATCTGGTCGCTTGGAGAGTACGTCCAGTGTAAGATTTATTTTTGCGGGAGCTTTGATTGAAACTCGCACCGTGTTCACCTCAGCTTATCCTAATCTCTTCTTCTGATTTTATCACAGGCAGAAATAAGCTTGCCACTTGCGAGAGGGAAAGTCAATAAGAAACAAAAAAGCCGGGGGGATTCCCCGCGGCTTTTGGTTGTCAGTAAGTTATTTCATCGATTGTCTAGCTAATGCTTCCTCGGCAATCTGAATTGCTCGTTTCACCATGTTACCAGCATCGCGGGTTGTGATACCACCCCAGCCTTCGCTTTTGACGGTGTCGTAAAAGCCCAGTTCCTTGGCCAATTCATATTTGAACTCCTCGGACATGATGCCTCTTCTTCGACTCATCGTGCTTCAGCCTCCCTTACTTACTGACAAGGTTAGTATGATCAGTAAAGGGTAAAACAAAACAGTAGAACATAGGCTCTACTGTTGAATAAAGGTAATCTTTATATGTGTATCGTCTCGACATACCATTAGTTCTACGGTTTCCGTCAAAATATCAGCATAGCTGTAAGAAACTCGTTCAAATAACTGGTCGTCATCAAGCTTAACTACAAATACTGAGGGGTATGTCTCTTCTAGGATGCCAGTCCTTTCGACGGTCTTACGACGACCGCCATTGGCCTTGAGCATGATACGTTCTCCAATGTGTCCGTCCAAACTGCGTTTAATATCAACTAACGCGTTCCTAGCCATTCCAATTATCCACCTCGCTTATGTACAAGTATAACAGCCTATACTTAGTTTGTCAAACAAACGAAAAATTATATCAACCAAAGGAGCTTTTTGTCAATGAATTTTTTAGGACATTTTTGTCAATTCTCATCGAAAAATATCTCCCCTTACATAAAAATGCCCTATCCTTTTCGTGAGGGATAGGGCATACACTTATTTTATCTGTAGGCGATGAATGGTATTGGCTAATGTCGCAAATTCCTGAATAGAAAGCGTCTCTCCACGTCTGCTCGGTAAAATATCGGCTTCTTCTAGCGCTTGCAGGGCCTGCTCCTTCTTTTCTTTACCGAAGTAGTTGGTAACTAAGTTATTCAGTAAAGTTTTGCGTCTTTGAGCAAAGGAAGCCTTTACAACACGGAAGAAGAGCTTTTCATCTGCTACCTCTACGATTGGTTGTTTGCGAATAGACAGCTTAATGACCGCTGAATCAACATTAGGCCTTGGAATAAATACGCTGGCTGGCACAATCATCTCTATGCTCGTCTCCGCATAGAATTGAGCTGCTACACTCAGCGAGCCATAATCCTTCGTACCAGGTTTAGCAGCAATGCGCTCTGCCACTTCCTTTTGGATCATGACAACAATATGATCAAGCTCGATACCAGATTCTAACAACCCCATGAGAATTGGTGTCGTTACGTAATAAGGCAGGTTAGCTACTACACTGACTCCGCTACACCCAGATAGGTGTTCTGCTATAAGAGCAGCTACGTCCAGCTTCAATACATCTCCATGTACCACTGTGATATTGTCGTAAGGAGAAAGTGTATCCTCTAAAATTGGCAGGAGACGTTGGTCGATCTCAATCGCCATTACTTTGCCTGCTGCCCGACAAAGCTGCTCAGTCAACGCTCCAATGCCCGGCCCTATCTCAATAACAGCTTTATCCTTAGAAAGCTCTGCAGCATCTATGATGTTATGCAAAATGTTAATATCGGTTAAAAAGTTTTGTCCCAGGCTTTTTTTGAGGGAAAAGCCGTACTTCTCAATGATCTCCCGCGTTCTGGTTGGAGTTGCGATATCTTTATATCCAGCCGTCATCTATTAGCTTCCCCCTTGTTCTGAATCAATCTGGTCCACAGCAGCATCAAACTCCGCCTTACTGATTTGAAACATGTTTAACCTTTTACCTAATTGTTTAGCGTTAGAGTAACCGATACCCAATATCTCTCCTAATCGGGTGCGACGATGCTTGGTATCCATTCCAGCTACCATTCCAGCTTGCACGAGGTGCTCCAAGGTAATTTCCCCTTGCCCCTCTAGGAACTCGGTCTTTACATCAGCCAGAGCCTGTCTAATGGCTTCCGGTGTTGCATGCTCCACACCAAGATTACTTCCCTTTTTTCTAGCATCCTCTTTTTTAATAAAAGCATGCTTGCATCCGGGCACAGATTGGCTGACAATTTTTCTAATGCGCTCACCCGGATAATCTGGATCGGTAAACACAATCACACCGCGTTTCTGTTGTGCCATCTTTATTTTTCGAAGGGTTACCTCGTTGATTGCGGAACCACCTGTCTCGATGGTATCAGCATCGACTGCCCGCTTAATTGCGGCCGTATCGTCTCGTCCTTCCACCACGATAACCTCTTTGATCTTCATCCGTTAATCCATCCTTCGTTCTTGTGTACTTGCTTGCAAAAAAACTTTTTTTATTTGTCCCAAAATAGGAAACGAAAGCAAGCTTACTTGCGTATAAGAAGTATAGAGATTCAAACAGCTTACCACATTTATGCCCAAAACAAAAGACAGGAGAAACTCCTGCCTTTTTCTAAAGTAGATGTTACGGCAACTTCGGGCCGATTACATGTACCTTGTATCCTTTTTTACGACCGAATCTCATTGCCTCAGATTCGCTGCCCAAATATACATCCATCTTGTGCCCTTTGATGGCCCCACCGGTATCCTCCGCACGACGATAACCGATGCCCTCAATGTAGACCCACCAGCCTAATGGAACCAATTTGGGATCAACTGCCACTGTTTTTCCGACTGTAGCTTTTACACCCATTGCTGTTCTTCCGTATCCGCCGCCAGCGTTCGGAGCATAGGCTGTAAGAGTTACATTATTCAAGACGCGTTTTGCGCGAATATCTTTTCCACCACGCGAAGGTAGGGAAGCCGCCATAACTTCTTGTTTCTTCGTACCCACTGCCAAAACGCGGTCTTGTTTTTCTGTTACCACGTCGGTTTTGACCAATTTGCGGGATACCTCTTTACCATTCTCAAAGACCACACTATAGTGCAAAATAGCTTTCCCAGCTTGACCTTTTTTTAGTTCACGCACTTCGCCATTGTTGAGGGAAGTGTCTTTTTGGCGTATTTCTCGAAAAGCGATATCTTTATTAACCTGAACTGCTTTTTCTTCTACCCTAATGACAGAAATTTCCGTATCTTTCGTCAGCTTTGAATCTACAGACGGATTTATTTTATCCTTCTTGCTTACTTTGACACCTGCATCCGCCAATGCACCGGCTACTGTACGTTTTATTGTATGAACCACTGTCTTCTGTCCGGCAATTTGGACAGGTATTGCCCAGCTCGTTTGCAAATCAACGGTCATGGCTTTTTCAACAGATGTGTCCAAGCCTGGTTTAATACTATCTTTATCAGTAATTTGAACTTGTTTTTCTTGTAATAATTGTTCAACCGTTTTTGCCGTAGTCGTGATGTCCTGGGATACCCCATCAATGACTAGCGTTACTTGCTTTGGCTGGGTAGATAGGTTAAAGAAGTAGATACCCACTGATAACAACACAAAGGTTGCAGCTCCTAAAATCGAGAGGAGCAATCGATTGTGCGGTACCCAGATTTTACCTAATTCCATTCCCCACACTCCTTTTTTAAGCCTGAGAAGGATATTATATCACTTTTTTTCTTTTGTCAAATTCTCCCCCTTTTCCTCTCCAGATTGTGCGGCTGATTTTTTTACGGAAAATCCAGCTATTTCTGTGTTTCTCAACATGTCTTTTACCTTACCAAATAAGCCACGGAGAATGAAAGCAGTTTTCTGTCGAGCAATTCTGTCGATTCCTCTTTTTCGTTCGACAGGACACTAATTTCGCTTTTAAAAACGAAAGAAAGGGAACCTACGAAAACATGTTATGTCAATATGCAGATTGATAGAACGCATATATAATTTTTACTCATCGCCCAGAGATCATGTGACAATCTTGTAACAAAAAAATAAAAACCCATTAAAAGTTTATATATAGTGATATTTTTTAAAATTTTAATAAAATATGCATTTTATGTATCTGCTTATATTTGATTTCACTACATTTTGTTTACCAATAATGGAAAATACACAGATAAAATTCCTATCATTAGTTTTAAATATATTAAAAATTCACTTCCACTAATCTAGTGAATTTTTATCGCTTTTTTTTACAAAAATAAAAGAATTTTCTTGAAAGCTTTTTCCAAACATTCTATATAAAGTACTTACTAGAAAGCTACTTTTTAATGTCCAAACGACAACTTCCCATAAAAAAACCTGATCAATTTCCAGTTGAAATCGATCAGGCTTACGCGTTTCTTCATTATAATACAGTTTCTCTAATGTTAAACAAACGGCGCGCATTATTAGCTGTAATCTTTGCCAATTCCTCATAAGGCAGTCCATGGATTTGAGCCATCTCTTCAGCAACAAATTTGACATACGCTGACTCATTTCGCTTACCTCTAAATGGATGAGGTGTTAAATATGGACAGTCTGTTTCAATCAAAATACGCTCAAGCGGGATCTTTGCTGCCACTTCTTTTGGACGTTTCGCATTTTTAAAAGTGAGAGGGCCGCCAAACGAGATATAAAAATTCATATCCAGGGCCATTTTAGCCAACTCATAGCTACCAGAGAAGCAATGCATAATACCGCCTACTTCCCCTGCTTTTTCTTCTCGCAGAATCTCGATAATATCCTGATGTGCATCACGATCATGAATAATAATCGGCATTTGTAATTTTCGAGCCAGACGAATCTGTTTACGGAATACCTCTGCTTGTACATCACGTGGTGACGTATCCCAATAATAGTCCAGCCCCATTTCTCCCAGCCCAACAACCTTAGGATGTTTACTCAATTCTTCTAACCATTCCAGGTCTTGTTCCTTCATAGTAATAGCATCTTGTGGATGCCAGCCAACAACCGCGTAAATAAAATCGTACTTCTCAGCCAGCTCCATTGTTGTAGGGATTGTCTCGCGGTTAAAGCCAACGTTTACGATCGTACTTACTCCATTCTCCTTCGCACGAGCAATTACCTCATCGCGATCCTCATCAAATTGTTCCGCATTCAAATGTGCATGTGTATCAAACAGCATAGATTTCCCTCCTTTATTTCATAACCTGTGTTGAGATCATCTGCCGTTAAGATCATAATCAAAAAAGGCAAGCAGCGCGAACGCCACACAAGGCTTCCGCACTGCTTTTAAACAACAATTCCTCTTATTTATTAGCTTGTGCTAGTGTTATTTTACAACAGAACCATTTGGCATGCTGGCATCAACCGTAGAAACAGTCAATTGGTCACCATGAGAAGCTGCTAAAATCATACCCTGA
This sequence comes from Brevibacillus laterosporus LMG 15441, assembly GCF_000219535.2. NCBI lineage: Bacteria > Bacillati > Bacillota > Bacilli > Caryophanales > Paenibacillaceae > Brevibacillus > Brevibacillus laterosporus. The sequence continues at coordinate 66,442 of NZ_CP007806.1, read as the reverse complement.
GACATTTCTCCACGTAATTTTACAGGCTTCAGGTTTGTTACTACGATAACCTTTTTACCAACCAATTCCTCTGGCTTGTAATATTTCGCAATACCTGAGACGATTTGGCGTTGTTCATCACCCAAATCAACTTGTAAAACTAGTAGCTTATCTGCATTTGGATGCGCAGCGCATTCTTTTACCTCTGCTACACGTAATTCAACTTTTGCAAAATCATCAATGCCGATCAAATCTTTTGATTCGGAAGTCTTTTCTTTTGCTTCAACTGCTTCTTTTTTCTCTTCGTTCACTTTGCCTTCCCCTTTCAATGCATCCTGTTTCTTTTTATTCTCTTCTGCTTGCTTGCGAGCTTCTGCTGTGCTTGCATCAATAAAAGCTAGCTCCTGTTCAACGTCAAGGCGTGGGAATAACAATTCTCCGCCGCGATTTACCTTGATTCCAACCGGCAATCTTCCCCATTCACCAGCTTGCTCCCAAGTCAAGATAGCCGCTTGTTCTGCAATACCTAGCTGCGCCCAAATTTTAGCTGGAGTCTTGGTCATAAATGGTTGCAACATAATAGAAGTAATGCGAATACTTTCCGCTAAATTATACATAACAGTAGCTAGACGCTCTTTATTTTCTTCTGATTTAGCCAAAGCCCACGGCTGTGTTTCATCAATGTATTTATTCGTGCGGCTAACTAGATCCCACAGGTGGCTTAGTGCATTACTAAAGCGCATTTCGTCTAAATGCTCTTCTACAATCTTTTTCGTTTCAAGCGCCTGCTTAATTAATTGATCATCAAATTCCCCTGATTGACTTGGACTTGGAATAATGCCATCGAAATATTTTTCAATCATGGCAATCGTACGACTTACCAAGTTACCTAGATCGTTTGCCAGGTCGTAATTTAAGCGTTGGATAAAGCTTTCTGGTGTAAACACTCCATCCTGACCAAAGGCGATCTCGCGGAGCAGGAAGTAACGAACACCATCAGAGCTATAGCGCTCAATTAAGAATTTAGGATCGATAACATTTCCTTTTGATTTGGACATCTTGCCATCCGGCATTAATAACCAGCCATGACCAAAAATTTGTTCCGGCAATGGAAGATCCAACGCCATCAGGATGATTGGCCAATAAATCGTATGGAAACGGAGTATATCCTTTCCTACTAAATGAACATTAGCAGGCCAGTAGCGCTGATACTTTTCATCGTTATCGGATAAGTAACCAAGCGCTGTAATATAGTTTGCAAGCGCATCAATCCATACATAAATCACATGTTCTGGATCTGTTGGCACCTTTACGCCCCAATCAAATGTGCTACGAGACACACTCAAATCCTGTAAACCAGGCTTTAAAAAGTTGTTTACCATCTCATTGCGGCGAGATTCAGGCTGGATAAAATCAGGATTTGCCTCAATATGAGCAAGGAGTTTGTCTTGATATTTGGACATACGGAAGAAATAGTTCTTTTCCTTTACCTTCTCAACAGGGCGTCCGCAATCTGGGCAGAAGTAGCCTTTATCGGTTTTTGCCTGAGTTTCAGTCCAAAATGCTTCATCTGGCACACAGTAGTAGCCTTCATATTCACCAAGATAAATGTCACCTTGATTGACTAAGCGTTTAAAAATCTTTTGAACGATCATTTTATGTCGTTCCTCTGTCGTACGGATAAAATCATCAAAAGAAATGTCTAGTTTCTGCCATAGGTCCTTAATCCAATCAACTACAGGATCAATAAACTGCAAAGGAGCTAGGCCTTCTGCGGCAGCTCGTTCCTGTAATTTTTGACCGTGCTCGTCTGTACCCGTCAGATAATATACATCGTAGCCGCGCAATCTTTTGTAACGGGCCATCGCATCTGCAGCAATAGTTGTGTAAGCATTCCCGATATGTAGCTTATTACTTGGATAGTAAATAGGCGTTGTAATATAAAATGTTGGCTTTTTTGTCATGTCATACACCCTCCTAATATGTTTTTACACATAAAAAAAAGACTCCTCCCCTAATTGGGACGAGTCTTGTACTCGCGGTACCACCCAAATGCTCCGTTCCTTCACAGAAACGGACTCGGTAAGTAGTCAACAGCTACTCTCCTATAACGCAGGAATACGTCGCTCCTTATCCGCCATCATTACAATGACCGTTCATGAACGAAACTCAAGGACCATCTTCCACTTCCTTCACTTAACTGGCTTTCACCTACCCCAGCTCTCTACATAAGCTTTTGAAAGTGTACTCTTCCCGTCAACGTTTACTATTAAAATGATACTTCTATTGTATACTAAATTATCTGTTCATAAACGTAATGTCAAGGGATTTACGTTAGGTTTCTTTTTCGCCAAAAAAATGTCGAATCTCGACATATAATTCGACATTTTTCTATATTAATATCCATTATTAGGTTAATTTGTCGTATGACATTTTCCATCTTTTATGAAAAAAGATTTCTGACAGATTCATATATAAAGGGGTTTTTAGCCCCTAATTTCATATAATTATTACTGATATTTCGTGATTATCACGTTTTATTCGTATAAATTGTAATAATTGTAAAAATGCCATTGACACCTTTGGTAATCACTGGTATCATAAGCTATAATAAATTGTCGAATATTGACGATTAATAGATAAATATTCGGTATTCATCGATACAGGATCCACCCACTTTTTTTAAGAGTTTGAGAGGAGCTTGAAGGGTATGAAATCAACTGGTATTGTAAGAAAAGTAGATGAATTAGGACGTGTTGTTATTCCAATTGAACTTCGTCGTACACTTGGAATTGCAGAAAAAGATGCTCTAGAAATCTTTGTTGACGGAGAACGCATCATCCTTAAAAAATATGAACCAGCTTGTATCTTCACAGGAAACGCTGAAGACTTGGTATATTACAAAGGAAAAATGATCAGCAAAGCTTGTATTCAAGAGATGGCATCTTTGCTTGACGAGAGTTCCCAACAGAAATAATAATAAAAGGCTATTGCTCTTGATAATGAGCAGTAGCCTTTTTTAATATTTGCTGTCATTCTTCTCAATTAGTCTTGGTGGTATTCATTATATACTTCTCTACGTGTCAGCTTTCGATCCTCAGCCGTTCTTTTACACGCTTCCTTAACAGACATTCCCTGTTCGATATAATGTTCTACATGTTCTTTTAGACCAAAGTGGCTCCACCAAGCCTCTGTATCTTCTTCCGTTATAGGCTGACCATTATAGCCAGAAACAATTATGCAAAACTCTCCTCGAATCTCTGTTTGCTCTAGCCAGCCTATCAGCTCAGACATCGTGCCTCTGGCGAATTCCTCGTATCTTTTGGTCAGCTCTCTCGCCAGCACCGTCTCACGATCACCTAATACCTCTTGCATAGCCGCTAGTGTTTTCGTAATGCGATGAGGTGCTTCATAGAATAATAACGTTTCTGGATAATGGGCTAAACGATCCAGCTCTACCTTACGTTGCTTTTTATCACGCGGTAAAAAACCGCAGAACACAAATTTTTCTGTCGGTAATCCAGAGGCAATCAAACCTGTTAATGCCGCGTTAGCACCAGGGATGGGAACGACCGTACAGCCAGCATCAATTGCTTCTCGTACCAGATCGGCTCCTGGATCAGAAATGGCGGGCAAGCCTGCATCACTGACTAGAGCAATGTTTTTTCCATCCAACAACCAGTTAATTAATTCCGGTCCACTAGATGCTTTATTGTGTTCATGATAGCTAAGTGTACGTTTCTCTATCTGAAAATGAGTAAGGAGCTTTCTGGTTTGGCGTGTATCCTCACAAGCAATCACGTCCACCTCACGCAATGTCTGCAAGGAACGGACTGTAATATCATCCAAATTTCCGATAGGTGTTGCCACTAGGTATAGGATACCTGTGCTTGTCATTTGAGCAAAACTCTTTTGTATATTCATCTATCGTAACTCCTAAATGGTTATTTCATCAAAGTAGATTGAACCGATGCATTGCCGAATAAAATCAAGCTTTCCTTGGCTGAACGTTGAAGACGTTTAATTTGTTCTTCCCTTTTAAGTCCCCATGAACGATCAGCTCCTTCTTCCCAATACACCAGCTCAATCGGACAACGCCCTCTTGTATATTTGGCACCTTTCCCAATCCTATGCTGCTTAAGTCTACGCTGTATCTCTGTTGTGTATCCCGTATACAACGACCCGTCTGCACATTGTAACATATAGACATAGTGACTTTTATGTGAGGGAATCTCGCTTTCCGTAATAGATTTCATATAGTTCATCGCAGTACTCTTCCCCTTGCTTATACACAATCAGTGGTGGTTGTATCCGAAGCTCTGGTTTCCCTCCGCGTATCCCTTCCACAAGTACCATATTAGGTTCACTATCTTGGCGGGAATGCACGAACCGCATACGCTTAGGCTCGATACCATACATCCTCATGCCTGTAACAATATCTATCAGACGAGTTGCACGATGCACTAATGCTAGCTTCCCGCCTTGCTTCAGCAGTCTGCTTCCAACCCGCAGTACATCATCTAACGTAAGATGAATCTCGTGGCGAGCTATAGCACGATGGTCATTTTTACTTACTTCCCCTGTGATCGAAGGCATATAAGGTGGATTACAAGTGATGAGATCATATTTATTATCTCCAAATCTCTCCACTGCCTTGCGTACGTCGCCATGATGAATAGTAATACGTTCTTGCAATCCATTCATGATCACGTTACGTTCTGCCATATGAAACAATCGTTCTTGTAGTTCAATACCTTCAAATTCAGCAAATGGCGTTCTTGTGCTCATTAATAAAGGAATGACTCCATTACCTGTGCAAAAATCTAATACTTTTCCCCTCTTAGGCACCTGTGCAAAACGAGCAAGTAATACTGCATCCATTGAAAAACAAAACACTTCATGGCTTTGAATGATTTTTAATTCGTAGGTTAACAAATCGTCAATCCGTTCTGTATCATACAAGGGGACTTGCTGTTTTTCTGTCATATTGTATCCTCTCTTACCAATCAGAAGGTAGTTATCCTATCATTTTATCAGTAAAAAGCGACCCGTCTGTGTAAAAGACATCAGGTCGCTTTTGTTTTCTCGTATCACTTGTGTCCACCGCTTAAAAAAGATAAGCAGAACAGGCAATCGCCTTCTTTTCTTATACTACCATAGTGTACGTTGCAAATATGAAATCCTTCCGCATATAGTCGCGCAAGATTATCATATCCTTCGCCCACTATTTTTTGATTGCCTACTATCTTTTGACTGGCTGCTGCCCTTTTTTGTTGGCCAGCACTTTGCTTTTTGGAAGTAGACTGATCGGCTCTTTTCTGGAATCGGTTACGCAAGTGTTCATTTTCAATGAGAAGCTGAGCATTCTCTTCCAAAAGTTTGACGATCACGTCTTTTAGGCTGCCAATCTCCTGATAGAGTTCGCCCACTCTCTCTTCCATGCTCGCGATTTTAGCGAAGATTTCCTGTTTCTCCAACTTCATCACCTCTCGCTACCCGTCCTCTATCCGATCTCTGGTCGACTTGTTACAATTTCATCAAAGGTAAACTCCATGACTCTTCCTACTTCTAGGAGATCAACCTGAGCCACTCTGCCTAAAATATTCAAGCTTACAACTCTGCCATCCCCCATTGGTGTTTTCACCCATGAGCTTAGTTCAGGTATTTCTTCCTTCGTTGTTTCGTAATTATCATTTTCATACTTCAAACAGCACATGAGACGTCCACATAAACCGGAGATTTTAGCCGGATTAAGCGAGAGATTTTGATCTTTCGCCATTTTAATGGATACCGGTTCAAAATCACCTAAAAAGGTGGAACAGCATAGCATACGACCACAAGGCCCTATACCGCCAAGCATCTTAGCTTCATCCCGAACACCAATCTGCCGTAATTCAATGCGCGTACGAAACACCGCTGCTAAATCCTTTACTAATTCACGAAAATCAACGCGGCCGTCCGCTGTAAAATAAAAAATAATTTTATTCCGGTCGAATGTATATTCAACATCTACCAGCTTCATTTCCAGTTGATGTTCTCTAATCTTGGTTTGGCACACCTGAAAAGCATTTTTTGCAGCAGCGCGATTCTCATCGACTTGACTAGCATCCGATTCATCGGCAATTCGAATTACCTTCTTTAAAGGAAGAACTACATCAGAATCTTCCACTGTCTTTTGCCCGATCACAACCTTGCCATACTCAACACCACGTGCTGTTTCAACAATCACGTGACTGTCTTTTTCTATCTGCATTTCGTCAGGATCAAAATAATATATCTTACCCGCTTTTTTAAAGCGGATTCCGACCACCTCGTACAAAATTTATCCCTCCTGGATATGAAGAACAAGTCGCTCTAACGCTAACTGTGGGTTAGCATTACGCTCTATCCGATTTCTTGTCTCCATGGCTACATCAATTCCTCGCAATATCTCGGTTTGAGCCCACTGCAAGGCCTGCTCTTCTAATGCATCCTGTTGGTCTATGTTGATGATGTTGGCCCTACGCCCTACTTGAATATAGAGGATATCTCGCAGCCAAAGGATGAGCAAATCCAGAAAGAGAGGAAGTTCTTCTTTTAATCTATCGTTACGTTGAAATTGATCTTGAATCGTAAACAGCGCTTGGGAATCACGTTGTTTCAAATCCCTTCCCAATTGTATCACCATAGCTTTAAGCTGTGCAAACCATTCTGATTGGCTTAATAGCCGTGCATCGTCCAGATTTGTTGTAATTTGGGAAGCAACCTGGGCAATGCCCCGTGTAATTCCTTCGTTTACAAGCGATTGCACAATCATTTCAACCGGTAGAGGGTTGAATACTATTGTCTGACATCTGGATAAAATTGTGGGTAAAATGGCATGACTGTTTTCAGATAGCAACAAAGCAAGCACACCCGCTGGTGGTTCTTCTAAAAATTTCAGCAAGCTATTTGCCGCTTGGGTTGTCATTTTATCTACATGCTCTAGAATATAAACCTTATTCTTCGATTCAACAGCACGCATCTTCATTTCTTTTTGTAAGGCTCTAATTTGCTCTATTTTGACAGATGCACCATCTGGAGAGATTTGATACACATCGGGATGGTTCCCTGATTGAATACGTTGGCAGTTCAGGCATGTCCCACAAGCGTCACCGGGCTGATCTAAGCAAAAAATGGATTTAGTCACATGCTGAGCCACTTCCATTTTGCCTACTCCTTTTGGTCCCGTAAATAGGTATGCATGAGCCAAACGATCGTACTTCATACTATTAGCTAAGACTTCTGCCACACGCTCTTGTTTTTTTGCTACATTACTCCAGCTCATTTATTGTCACCTAAAAATATAAATTGATTAGCATGCCTCTGATTTCACCAATTCGAGCAAGCATATCTATCAGAGGAGCCTGCTCGCTCAATAGATCGTCTGCCAATGCTAATAATTCGGCATCGATCTCTTTGATAATTTTATGAATGCGGCCTCTTCCTCGGCGATTGGTTCCTTTACGCTCATCGAGAGTAATCCCAAACCGAACAGCTTCCTCCATAAATCGCTTGATAAGATTACGATACGAATAGTAATCTCGTACATTGCGGGAGCGAGCCAAAATATCTCCGTGTTTATCTATTTCTGTAAGCAGTAGCTGAAGTCTTTCCTCGTTCAATCTCTGCCCTTCACCTTTAACCATATCTCGAAAGTTCATCTTTTCCACAGATACATCCCTGCGTTGACCTATCCCTTTTACTTCAAATGTAGGTCTGATGCCATTATCAATTTTCACTAGGTCCTCACTCCCGCTCACCTTTACCCGAAACTAAAAAGAATGGAAATGCTCTACGTCCATCACAAAAACGGCTGCGCCCCCCACTTGTACTTCCAGCGGATATGACAAAAATGAATCAACTCCACTTCCAAGCGGCGACACAGGAGTCACCATCTGTTTGCGGGATTGGCAGTTCTGCTCAATGATGGTGATAAGCTCTGTTACACGACCATCATCGGTCCCTACAAGAAACGTTGTATTCCCAGCGCGGAGAAAGCTTCCTGTACTGGCCAATTTTGTAGCACGGAATCCTTTTTTCACAAGGGCTTGTGACAAACGCCCACTGTCTTTATCCTGCACAACAGCGATGACCATTTTCATAGTGATTTCATCCTTTCTGCTTCGCAATTGTAGTGCTTAGCTCTCTTACCAGTAACATATAAATTACTCTGGCTATAATTCGATTGAAGGGTACCACTTTCCTTTAGAAAAGGGCATTGCTTAATCGGAAAAATCAAATAAAATTTGGTATTATCATTCTTTTTAAGGGGCTTACCTTATTGTTATGTCAAAGTAGCTACTTGGTGTAATTTTTCTAGCTTTCGCACAAGGAAATCTTCCTCAGTGCTTTTTCCTATTATACAGCATGTACGACCTATTTTTCATTCAAACATATTTTTCTTGCTAAAGAGTTTTGTTGAAAAAAAAGAGCATCTCATCATTGCTGCCTTCACCGTATCGACGGGGAAAACACGAATCATGCGTCTGCTCTTTTTTTAGGCTATCCCTCTATGCTTTTTTTATTTTTTCTTGGACGATAGCAAGCATTTCATCGACTACCTGCTCTATTGGCTGGTCAGCGTTAATACGAACAATCCGTTCCGGGAATTTATGAATCAATAGCTCATATCCTTCACGCACCCGATTATGAAATGATACTTTTTCCAAATCAAGGCGATTTTTTTCTCGAGTAGAATTAGCCTCAATCCTAGCTAGTCCCACTTCTGGGGATACATCAAGATAAAAGGTAAGATCGGGCATACGATCCTCAATAGCAAATTGATTAATAGCAAATATTTCGTCGGTAGGTAGACCCCGCGCTACACCCTGATAAGCTAGACTACTATCAATGAATCGATCACAAAGTACAATTTTCCCCTGTTCCAACGCAGGTATTACTTTTTCCACAAGATGCTGGCGCCTTGCTGCTGCATATAATAGCGCCTCTGTTCGCCCATCCATTTTTGTATTTGCTCGATTCAATATTACCTCACGAATTTGTTCAGCGATATCCACCCCACCTGGTTCACGTGTGACTAAGACCGGAAGCCCCTGTTCTGTTATTCTCTTTTCTAAAAGTGTAATTGCAGTGGATTTTCCCGCACCGTCTCCACCTTCTAATGAAATAAACATGCCTGTGTTCACCATACCCTCTCGTTTAACAATGTTTACCTTTTATGACTTGAATGGTTTTTACCGTGGCATCCTTCACACCATGAAAACGAGCCTCTTTTCTTTGTAATTCCTGCAAAAGAGCAATTACCTGCTCGTCTAGGACTTCACCTGGAACAATCATAGGTATACCTGGCGGATATGGAATCACCATCTCGGCGCAGATACGTCCCTGTGCTTCTTCTAATAATATAGACTCTGCTTCCTCTTCTGCCGCTATATGCATACTCATAGCTACTTTACGTAAAAAGCAGGAGGAGACTAACCCTGTTTCAAAAGCACGCAGTTCTTCTCCTCGCACTTGCTTTGACAGCTCCTCCATAACCGTAAGTAACTTTTTACAATCCAGCTCTGTCGTACCTGTTGACCCTAGTAGCAAAAGATGATGCAATCCAGCTAACTCTGTATAAATATAAGCTTCTTCTAGCTTTGTTTGCAATTCAAAGCCTGATAGCAAAGAGGAATGTAAATTGATTACAATTCGCAGCGGATCTAGTGTTTGATACCCTGTCTGCTTCTTCCAGCCGGCTACTGAAAACCAATCGAATTGGCTAAGGCGTTCTTTCGTTTTTTCGATAAGCCCAATCGCCTTCTGTAGCTCTTGTTGCCCCTCTAGCACCATATGTCGACGGGCTAAATCAAGAGACGCCATTAACGGATATGAAGGGCTAGAGGACTGTAGCATCGCCAAATAACGATACAATCGGCTGCGATCAATAAGCTCTCCTTGAACATGCAGCATTGACCCCATTGTAAAAGCAGTTCCCATCTTATGTGTAGACTGAATGGAAATATCGGCCCCACTCTGCATAGCTGAGGCAGGCAGGTCTGGATGGAAACCATAGTGCGCGCCATGCGCCTCGTCAATGATTAATGGAATGTGATAACGATGAACAACTGTAGCCATCTTTTCTAAATCAATGCCCATCCCATAATAGGTCGGGTTGGTAAGAAAGACAGCCTTGCAATCAGGGTGCTCCATTAAAAGCCGCTCTACATCCTCACGCCGTACACCTGCGGCAATACCAGTCTCTGCATCTACAGCAGGAACGACAAAGATCGGCTCCGCTTTCGCAAGCATCAGTCCATGATAAACGGATTTATGACAATTACGCTGAACAATAATTTTATCTCCAGGTCGGCAAATCGACATGATCGCAGCCAAATTCCCTACTGTTGTTCCACCGACTAAAAATTTGGTTTCTTCAGCTCCGTATGCCTCTGCGGCCAACTGTTGAGCTTGAGCAATAATATCTTCCGGCTGATGCAAGTCATCCAAGCCTGTAATCTCTGTTAAATCAATTGACAGGTATTTTTCAAAAAAAGACCTTGCTTCCTTATCGAAGCTTCTCCCCATCTTATGCCCAGGTACATGAAAAGGATGGGGGTTTTGTCGTACATGCCTTTGTAGTGCATCAAACAACGGAGCTTTGCGCTGTCTCTCCCAAAAATCTTCCTGATTTTGCATCATCTTTCTCACGTCCTTTTGTTTCGGTATCCCCTATTGTACCATGTTCAAAAGTCTAAAAGCCCATAAGAAAAGAGGCATCGCCCGTTGACATGCCTCTTTTACATGTTATTATGCATTCTTTTTAAACCAGATTTGCCGCATCTGTTTAATATAAAAGGGATAACGTTCATCACGTACGTCGGTCTTGACCATTTCTTGCTCACATGTATAACAAATAAATTGGTTACAAATGGATATACCAACGGCTTGTTCCCTGTTGCAGATAATGCAGCGATGAGAGTGGTCTTCCATATGGGACACCTACCTTTTCGCTAAGCTTATCAACCATTATATCCCATTATAATCCGTTCCATTCCAAACGTTCGGCTTTTGACCAAGTGTTCGATAGTATATTTTCTCAAGCTTTGCCTCATTTGACGGAAAGCAATCCACTACGTCTAAAATATACGGCTTAGCCATACTTTCGTATAAGTTGTCTAAACGTATACTGAGAATATCCTGATCATGTCTTACAATGAGTAGAACATCAGCCAGTTTTGCTGCTTCCAGCGGAGTATGGCAATAGCGCCAGTCCCGAGGTAGATTGTTCGTTTTTTGCTGATACGCTCGTACGTAACATGAGACTTCCAAGTCGACACGTTGTGCAAGCATATCAAGAGGAAGGCTAGGGGAAAATCCCCAAATAGCGACTCGCTTGATGCTTACTTGCTGCAACAGATCATGCCACTCTCGCTCAAGCCATTCTTGTTCTAGCTGTAGAATCCCCTCGTCATAAACATTGGGAAACAGCCAGCCTTGTCCAATTCGTCTGTCCATGCCCAAACCTTGCCCTACAATATATGCTCTAGCCCCCAGCTCGTCACATCGAGTGGCTAGCCTATGATAAAATCTCGTTTTCTGATTCAAAAATATTTGACGTGCCCAAGCCATTTCAACTGCTTCTTCATATCTGCATAAAAACGAAATGTACCCATGCATGGCAAGCCCTCTTCGGAAACGGTCATGCCAATTACGTACTGCAAAAGCATCTTCGGAAAAGCATTCGCAAGCCTCGCTACCGATTATGGCCTTTTTTTGCTCCGTCCAGCAGAGTAAGCGTATGATTTCAACAGAATCCTGTAAGGGCTGTAGCCGTTTTATAAACTCATACGCTGCCGTATCAGAAACATGATCTCCTGCTAGAAGCACAAGATAGCGCTGATTGTTTAACCGATTATTCCCAACATACTTTGTTATATCACGCATAAACCTTTGCCACTCTACAGGAGACAGACCTTCAGTAAAAAGCCAGCCGGATATTTCCACTTTTGTCTGCTCCCATTCCTTTGCAGAAATGATGTCGATCTCACATGTGGCAAATGCATCAAGGCATTCCCGCGGTAACGATAGGGGGGCTACCGAGTGCAAGTACACAAGCGTTGCCTGGCTCACCTATGATCTGCTCCTTCCGCTTGCCTATCATATAATCTGCTCAAATTTATCTTTCCCAGAAATGGGGAATTGATGATCCTCGTTTTGACACGTGATCATCCCTTCTAACAAAACAGGCCCCTTTGCTTGCTTTGGATACGGAACTGCTAAAAGATAAGCGATTGTGGCAGCTACTGACACGATGGCAGGCCGTGTAGTCACAACCTTTCCTCGATGGATCGACGTTCCTTGCATGAGAAGTGAAATGTAGCGTTCTTTATGACTCAAATGTACACGCCCTCCCATGCCTGTCGCTTCTCCATGATCAGAACAAACCATAAATACGGCTTGATTGAGCTTGCCGAGCTTGTCTAATTGGTGATAGAACTGCGCGATCATTTGATCAGCCTGATTTATTTTTGCAAGATATTCATCGCAATAGACTCCACATGTCATTCCTGTTCGATAAATATCTGTCATTTGTACAAGCAAAAAGTCTGGATTGTCTTGCTCTGCAATTTGAATAGCTTGCTCTATTCGGCAGTTATCAGTCTGTTGATTTTCCCGTACATATGCCTGGCGAGCTTCCTTATCAAATAGACAGCTTATCTCCTCTTCAGCCAATATCATCCCTGCCTTCCCTGCTTGGTGCAGGACATCAAGGATTGTCTCGTGCTGTATTGTTTTTCGATTACCAAGATGGCTATTTATCTGATGTTCAGACGGATAGGTTCCTGTCAAAAGAGAGCAAAAACAGGACTTTGTATCTGCGGGATATACACTCTCTGCCTTTTCCCAGCTAGTTCCTGTTCGTTGTAACCAATCAAGAAAAGGAGTGTGAGCTTCGACCAACTGTTCCTTATTGCAGCCATTCAACACCACCAAGTAAACTCGTTCAACGGGAAAAACATACTGTGTAGTAATCTTTTTCGCATTATCTATATTCTCATCAGGCTTCCATGTAAAAAACAGTTGATGGATGGTATAGCTATAAAAAAATAATACAAATGCAAATACAAAGTGAGATAAAATACTCTCACTCACTGTCCATTCCTGCCATGACACAGAAGCTTCCTGCATCGCTATCAGTAAAATCAAAGCCTTGGGCAATTGCTCAAATATATTAGCACTGCTTGAATCACTAGCCCTAGTAAGCCTTTTAATAAAGTGCATCAATTGGGAAGAGAAGCTGATATGCCCAGCTCCAGAGAAATGATAAATGCCCCATAACACGGTAACCGCAAGGAGATAGAGACAGATCGTATATACAGCCATACTAAGTAACAGGCATTTATACCACAGTATGCCTGCAAAACAGAGGGGTCCTAGTAAAAACCAGCGAATATGCAAGGGATAATCATAGAAAAACAATAAGAGGAAAATAGGGAAGCATAATAGTAGAGATATAAAAAAGCTTTCCCAAAACACTATATCTAACCATTCTGAAAAGTGAAACAATAAAAAGCCAACCACCACGAATAGGAGAGTAAATATGTTTCCCTGTCGGAAAATACTCCAGCAGCCCATGGCAATCTTTTCACGGTTGAAAGCTGTACTCATGGCATTCCCCTCTCCTTCCCACTACCAATTAATTCCTATGATAATAACCCTATATTTACCTGTCAATTGAAGGATACAATTATCTATATAACCTACCGATAATACTATAGAACGAACAAAAAGGAGGCCTGTTGATGAAAGAACAGACCATTTACAGCTACCGCTTACTATATCGTTTTCGTTGGGGAATGGGTGGTTATCTGTTACAACTAATCGGGATCATTACGGCCGCTTTTATTTTGGGCCTCTGGCAAGCTCTAACTTGGAATTCTTTCATTCTTTTCCTTTGTTATCTTATTTTTATCCCACTATTACATATGACTGCCGTTTGGGTGTATACCTCTATTCTAGCTCAGCCATTTCAACTATCCAAATTGTCTTGGCTGTCTCCATGGTGGGGCACTACCCATTCGCTTATGGTATCACTCTCAAGGTACAGAAGACTGGAGACAGTAACTTGCCTAGGTGTATTCTTCACATGTTTAGCTATTTTTCCATGGTCTTCTTTTCCTTCTGGTCACTTTTTAGTAATCATCACCATATTTAGTTTACTTCCGCGTTTGATTCCGTTGCTTGTTTCCTTCCGACACCCACAGGAAGCCTATGTGAAATACGAAAAAGCAAGCCTTGCATTTCTAATGACTGATGGAAAGAGTTAATGCTTAGCCTAGCAGAAAGAGTCGAATAACGATCAGTGCAAGTAAGCCCGGAATCCGTAGAAAGCCTGCTATAATAGCTGTTACGGGATTAATCGGTACATAGAATCCCGCCATCTCACCAAAGAAATTAGAGAAATACAAAAGGATCGCACCAATAATGACATTTAGAGCAATCGTTCCCGTCCAACGCAATGGACGGGAAACTGATCTGCTAAGCGCCACCAAAACAAGGAACCCAATGATCATTCCAGCTATCATAATCTCCGTGTTCATTTCGCCATCCTCTCCCTCTACGCTTCTCTTTGTTTCTCATTTCGACGGCGTATTTGTTTGAGCAGATACATGTATCGCTTTTCAGCCAGACGGTATTGGTAAATAAAATGGTCAATCTGTTGAAATCCTTCCGAGACATCCACATGCCGCTGAGCATTTTGCCAATACTGTAGGGCACTAGCAATCGCTTCCTGTAAATGATAAGGCTGCACCTGCGGCTCTTTCAAACCCGTGTTCCTCTTCAACCATTTCATACAAGTTCCCCTTCCCTCTATTCATCAGGTTTATGATTGATAAGAAAGAATGACACTAACTACATTGTTGATTGAATGCAAAATAATCGAGGCCCACAGTGAGTGAAAGCGATGACGGACAATTCCAAGGGACAACCCAATTATAAATAAAGGTAGAAATAAGGCTATATCAATATGAATAATAGCAAACCAAAAGCTCGCGATCAGGATTCCCCAGAAAGCTCCCCACTTTTTCACAAGATAAGTCTGAAGAACCCCGCGAAACATCATTTCCTCTGCGATCGGGACAAATAAGCCTGTCATAAAAAAGGACAAAAGAATCGTTAGCAAGCTGTTTTGCTTGGCATCCCTTATTTCACGGCTGATTCCTTCCTCACGTGCAGAGCTTAACGATATGTGAAAAAGGTCAGCCAAAGGGGCCACCACATAGCTCAGCAGGAATGTAATCCCCAAATAACAGCCGATGATAAAGAAAAACATTTTCCCGACATCAGTTGGACTTTGAAAGCCTATTGATTCTAACCGACCTCGAAACCAAATGAAACAAAACATACACAAGAAAATTTGCAAGGAAGCAGATTCAAATAATCCTCCTATACTTCCTGTTGTAAAAAGCGGATAGCTCAAAAGCCCCGTCCCATATAAGAAAATGGAGGCATTATAAAAGATTTGCATAAATGCGATTGCATGTATAAAATCCGTACCGTTTACCTCTGTATGACCAGTCCAAGTAGAGACGCGCCGATCTCGAATCAAAGCAATAAAAAACAAAACACTCGTAAGCAATGTAAGGAATATATTCCCCCATAACAATAAAACTTGTATTGTTTCCATATTGGCTAGCATATGGATTTCCCAGGTACCGTCTGCCTTTCGCAAGATTGACGTTGCTGATAGTTGAACGCCTATATACAGAACATATTGAAAGGTTAATACCCAAGCCCATTTTACAGAGCGCCTTCTTACCGTTGGCAGAAATGGCATGTAAGGTTGCATTCATTCACTCTCCTACTCTTTAGGTTATGCCTCGTCCTAGTAAAAAAGCACTTTCTTTCCCTATAAAAAATACTTCCTGACCAAATGTAGTTTTTTGTACTAGGAACTTACTTTCTCTATTAATAAATGTGGGTCTGTCCAAGCTATAACCCCATTGAAGCATAAAATATCTTTTATTACCTCATATAACAAAAAGGCGCATGATTTCTCATGCACCTCTTATCCCTATTATTATAATTCCCGGCGACCTTCTAAGGCTTTAGTCAATGTTACTTCATCGGCATACTCTAAATCCCCACCGACAGGTAGACCATGAGCAATACGGGTGACACGAATGCCAAAGGGTTTTACTAAACGAGAAATATACATAGCTGTAGCTTCCCCTTCAATATTAGGGTTTGTAGCTAAAATAAGCTCTTGTACTTGTTCATCACCTAAGCGTTTGAGCAGATCGGGAATATGAATATCTTCAGGACCAATCCCATCCATAGGTGAAATGGCACCATGCAGAACGTGATAATACCCCACAAATTCTCTGGTCCGTTCCATGGCAACCAAGTCTTTTGGTTCTTGAACGACACAG
Organism: Brevibacillus laterosporus LMG 15441; assembly: GCF_000219535.2. Classification (NCBI taxonomy): domain Bacteria; kingdom Bacillati; phylum Bacillota; class Bacilli; order Caryophanales; family Paenibacillaceae; genus Brevibacillus; species Brevibacillus laterosporus. Next base: position 50,063 of record NZ_CP007806.1, on the reverse strand, counting down.
ATGATAGAGCCATCACGGCTTTTATCGCGGCAAATCTGACAGGGATCCGAATCGGTGATATTATTACAAACCGAGCAATAGTGCAGTTGCCGTTTGGCGTTAACCAATGCTTTTGCTAAATCAAGTACGTCATCTTCCTTCATGCTTAACACATGAAAAGCTAACCGACTTGCTGTTTTTGGTCCAATGCCCGGCAATTTCATAAATCCTTCTATTAATTTCGAGACGGGCTCTGGATAAAACACAATGACCTACTCCTTTACGGGAGCTTATGCTGGCAAATTAGAACAATCCAGGAATGTTCATGCCGCCAGTAAAGCGTCCCATTTCTTTTCCAACTACTTCATCAACATTTTTCATAGCATCGTTAATTGCAGCAAGAACTAGATCCTGCAACATTTCCACGTCTTCTGGGTCAACTACTTCTGGATTGATTGTTACATCAATAACCTGCTTATGTCCATTCGCTTTTACAACTACAGCGCCACCGCCAGCTTTACCTTCTACTACTCTTTCCTTCAATTGTTCTTGTGCTTTTTGCATCTCATCCTGCATTTTTTTAACTTGTTTCATCATTTGCTGCATGTTTTTCATTCGTAATTCCTCCTTTAAATGTATGTGTTCGTGCTTTATTCCTTAATGTGTGTCAATCGTTCTCCAGCGACCCGAATCGCTTCAGCTATAAATGGGTCTTCTGGGGGCTCATCTGACCCTGAGAGATTGGAATGCGTTTGTTCTCCCCGGACATTTTCCCACTCGTCTTCTGTTATGGATAGAAGCTGAAGTGGTTTACCTGTTACAGTAAGAAACGCACGCTCGACAATACCTCTTAGCTCTGGTTCCATTGTTTTTTCACAATGAATCGATCCTTTAAAAGTAACGATTACGGCATCAGAGCTAGCAACGGTTGGCTGACCGCTTACAACCCATGCATGATATTTATAGTGGACCTTTTTCACTTCGGATAAAATTTGGCCCCACGCACCACGGATTTTTTGGGAAAGTCCCTCATCCACTTGGCGAACAGCTTCACGTACCTTCGTCATAGAAGTCTTCGAACCGCCTGTAGCCGGCATAGCTCGTCGGACCTCTCGTTGTTTTCCTTCTTCTGAAGCCGCTTTTCCTCCTGCTACAAGATTTCCCTGTAGAATTTGGGTTAGTTTCTCTTCTAGCATTTTTACACGCTCGAAAAGAGGAGCCACATCCGGACTAGACACCGCCTGAGTCCCTCCAGAAGCAGTGTTTGGTACAGCGCGCACACCTGCTCCATTACCAGCCTCCATTGCTTCTTGCCCTACAGATATAGAACCGGCTGTGGAGGACGAGGCAGATAGGTGGCATAAGCGAACCAATGTCATCTCTACCAAAACTCGTGCGAACGTTGACCATTTCAGTTGGGTCAAGGCCTGATTAAGCTGTTCTATTACTTCATATAAAACAGGCAGAGCAAAGCGGTTGGCTACCTCTGGGAATTTTTCATCAATTAGTGTACGCTCCATGATTTCTTCCAGATTAGGGGCTGTTTTATATAACAACATATCCCTAAAATAAAACAGCAGGTCTTGTAAGAACTGTTCAGGGTCTTTTCCCTGAGACATAATCTTCTCCAGTTCTTCCATTACCCCCGTTACATTTTGTTCAGAAATCATACGACCAAGTGTGGAAAAATAAGCTTGGGACACAGCCCCTGTAATCTTTAACACGTCAGATGCGCTTACTTGATTCCCGCTATAACTAATAGCCTGATCTAGCAAACTAAGTGCATCACGCATTCCACCCTCAGCCATTTTCGCAACTAGCTTGAGTGCTTGTTCCTCAGCTTCAATTTGTTGAGCATCACATATATGCTGTAAACGCTGAGTCATTTCAGCTAGCGAAATGCGATGGAAATCAAAGCGCTGGCAACGTGAAATAATGGTTGCTGGCAGCTTATGCGGCTCGGTCGTCGCTAATATAAATAGTACGTGCCCGGGCGGTTCTTCTAATGTTTTTAACAGTGCGTTAAACGCCTCTGTTGTCAGCATGTGTACCTCATCAATGATGTACACTTTATATTTTACTTCGCTTGGTGCAAATTTGACCTTATCACGTATATCTCGGATTTCTTCGACACCACGATTGGATGCAGCATCAATCTCCAAGACATCGGTCACTGAACCTTCTGTTATTGCTATACATGCTGGACATTGGTTACAAGGTTCACCATCCTGTGGATTTTGACAGTTTACTGCTTTTGCCATAATCTTAGCGGCACTGGTCTTCCCTGTACCCCTTGGTCCATTAAACAGGTAAGCATGCGAAAGTCGCCCCTCGCGAAGAGCATTTTGCAAGGTTGTTGTGACATGAGTTTGTCCAATCACATCACCAAAGGTTTGCGGTCTATATACCCGATATAGCGCTGTATAAGCCATCCTTGCTCACTCCTTCTCACCTGTTGTCAAACCTTTTGCATCTTATTTATTATACTATAAGCAATAGCCTTTTTCCAAAGTTGGTTACACCAAACCATATTTCCGCTCAAATAATATAGCGCCCGGCCCCATCTCTCATACCTGAAGATGCCCCGAACGCTATGTTTTTTTAGATATATGATAATAAAATGTGAAAGGTTGTTCCAAATCCTTTAGAGGAGACACGAATTTGTCCTCCAATATCATGAATGATTTTTTGGCAAACAGATAATCCTAGCCCAGTTCCTTCATCCTTTGTTGTGAAAAAAGGATCGAAAATCTTATCGATTAAATATCCAGGTATCCCAGGACCTGTATCTTGAATATTTAGACTAATCTTATTGCACTCCTCTTCATAATGGTATGATACCGTCAGAGTTCCTTCATTCCCCATTGCTTCCATTCCATTTTTACAGATATTTAAGAAAACCTGCTTTAATAATTCAGCATCACCGACAACCATTGGTAAGGCCTCTGTCCCTGTATAACGAACCTCAATTCCATGCAACAGTGCTTCATTTTCAACGATGGGCATGATTTCTTCAAAGACAGTATGTAAACTGATCATTTGATATTGAACATCGCGAGGTTTACTCAGAAGCAGAAATTCACTTACTAATGAATTAATCCGGTGTAGCTCCGTTAACATAATATCAGTAAAGGTCTTTTCTTTATCCATCCCATTTTCCTTGAATGATTGCTGAAACATTTGTAAAAAACCTTTGATTGAGGTTAACGGATTTCTTATTTCATGGGCAGTCCCTGCCGCTATCTGACCGATCATCGCCAGCCGGTCACTCCGTTCAATCTTTTGTTCTAATGAACGCATATTGGTCACATCTTTGAAGATAACATAAGCTCCAACAATTTGACCTACTTCATTATGCAAGGTATTAGAGTCTACTAAAAGCTCGTAACGTTGCTTTTGATTTGTCCAGGACATCGCTTTATTTTGGAATTTTACTCCTTCTAAAAGCTCTCGCTGTACTAGTCGCTGCTCCTCAGGAATCCCCGCAAAAACCTGATCAATATGCTGGTTTAATACAAGCACTCGATCTACACCTAATATTTTACAGGCTACTTGACTTATATCGACCAATCGAGCCTGAACATCTAGAACGACGACACCCAGGTTAATTTCAGAGGTGAGCTGGTTAGCCATGCGTTGAGATAGGGATATGGATAAATCCTTGGTAAGCTGGAAGAAATGAAGAAAATAGATCGGCTCCCCATTTTTATAAGAAATTGTAATCATAACAGGTGTTTTTGATTTTTTCCCCTGAACATCCTGATAAATCATTTCTGTTGGCTTTAATGACTGTTTTTCTTTTTCTAATAAACTATCATAAAGATGTCTAACAGAATTCATATACGGTACTACTTTTTGAAATGGTGCAGCGATGATCTGTTCGTAGCTAAACCCTGTTGCCTGCATTAATGCTTCACTCACTTCTAAAATGAGACCCTGTCCATCAACTATGAGCAAGGCGTGTTTGATATGCTGTGAGTATTGTTTTAGTCTTGAGAAAGCATGGCACTTCTGTGACGTTATGATTTTCTCCAACTGTTGCCTCTCCCCTTCCCCATTACTTACAATAAGCGTTTATGACTTTTCGTAGACTTCAAATAGAGATTCGGCAACAAAATGGTAAGCCCCTGCTTGTATGGAATAGTTTTCCTCCAAAATATATCGCTACTCTTCGCCAGGTAACAACAAAAAACGCCACTTATTAAAAGTGACGTTCTAGTTATATGTATAGATGCCGTGCACCTATCATTGATACATTCCATCCGAGCGTTACTTATACAATTGACTCAGACCAGGCTACCCTACGGCACACGCAAGGTCCTACTTATGGCTGCTTCCTTCCGGACCTGACCAGGTTCATAGGTTCACGTTGCATAGGACCCAATCCTCAACACCAACGGTATAAGGCAGACCTCACATAAAATGACCGCTGATAGGAATTCAATCCTGCTATTGCGGATTGCAGGTTACAGGGCACCGCAACCTCCCCATCTAGCACGGCAAACTTTATAAACAAAGTACTGAAAACCTTTTGCTTACATAGCATACCATAATAGAATTGGGATAAGCAAGCGATAAACAAATCCAGCACAGGAAAAAGCAAGCAAGTATATTTCCAGAGCGTCTCCTTGATTTTCGTTATCAGATCAGCCAATATAGGGAGAAAGGAAGAACAAAGTGAGGCTGAATGAATGAAACGTGAACGTCTAGATAAGATATTAGCTAACACAGGAAAAGGAACTCGTAAGGAAGTAAAACAACTGATTAAACAGCGCATCGTTACCGTTGATGGTGTCGTGGCTACCGATCCTGGCATGCACGTCATTCCAGAGCAACAGCATATAGAAATTGATGGTGTACCTCTTCAATTCAAACGTTGGGTATTCGTCATGCTTAATAAACCAGCCGGTGTCATTTCAGCAACTGAGGATGCTCTACATGAAACAGTTGTCGATTTGTTGCCAGATGAATGGAGACATAAGGTACACCCTGTAGGTCGTCTCGATATCGACACAGAAGGACTTCTCCTTCTAACCAACGATGGACAACTCTCCCATAGCCTGCTTTCTCCGAAAAAGAAAGTAGACAAAGAGTATTTTGCCCAGATTCAGGGACGTGTTACAGAGGAGCATATCGCTGCTTTCAAGCAAGGTGTAACGTTGGATGACGGTTATGAAACCATGCCAGCTACTCTCGAAATTCTTCATTCAGGGGACATTTCAGAGATTCACGTGACCATCATGGAAGGAAAATATCATCAGGTAAAGCGTATGTTTGCCGCTTTCGACCTTAAAGTGATTTATTTGAAACGTGTTCGTATGGGTCCTCTCCTACTCGATGAATCACTTGAGCTAGGTGAATTCCGTGAACTGACCGAAGAAGAATTGAACTCCTTGCGAAAAGGACAAGAAGCCGAGTAAGCGAAGAGCAGAATTTAATCAGTTTGTGTGAGGGAGATGTTCTTTGCATCTTCCTTCTTCTTTTTTCGCAGTTGTCGGAAAAAATCCTTAAGCATCATCTGACATTCTTCTTGTAATATCCCTGCCCATACAGGCACCTGATGGTTAAATCTTGGTTCAGCGCATAAATTCATCAAGGTTCCTGCACAGCCGGCTTTTGGATCAGTTGCCCCGTAATAAACCTGTTCAATGCGACTTTGCACAATTGCGCCTGCACACATCGGACATGGCTCTAGAGTCACATACAGGTCACAGCCGATTAAACGCCATCCTCCTAGTTTTTGACTCGCTTCCCGGATCGCAATCATTTCGGCATGTAAAGTCGGGTCTTTTTGCGTTTCACGCAGATTGTATCCTCTGCCGACAATCTCTCCCTTTCGTACGATAACCGCACCGATCGGAACCTCTCCTAACGCTGCTGCCTTTTTTGCTTCATTCATCGCTTCTCTCATAAATCTCTCGTGTTGTGGTTCCATCTATCATCACTACTTTCCGTACCCATTTTCTATTATTCTTCAGTATAGCTCGCGAGTTATTGAACTTCAAACTCTTCACTCTGATCGATCACCATCTACAATCCCCTGCTTATTTGTTAGTAATCCTTGTAAGATCATACTCATTGACAAACAAAAAGTGGGCGAGTACCTTGACTCACCCACGTGTCTTCTCTATTTTTTTGAAGCAATATGACCCGTCGATAATAGATCGCGTAGCTTTTTAACCGCTCTTTTTTGGATACGGCATACACTCATCTGTGAAATCCCCAATTCATTAGCAATCGTTCGCTGTGATAGACCATCTATGTATGCAGAATATATGACTTTTTGTTCCTCTTCTTTTAATTGCTCTAATGCCTCTCTTAAATCTAACTGATTTTCGAGCGCTCCAAAATCGTCCACTGGTGAACTGACTAAATCTCCAATTGTCGACCCGCCCTCGTCTGTATTTAGAGGAGCATCAAGAGAAGTTAGTTGGTAATACTCACGACCAGCTAATACCTCAATTGCTTCTTCTACAGACATTTCCATTTTATCAGCAATCTCTCCAACGTCTGGAGATCGCTCCAATGTAATGGTTAACTCATCAATAACCTGTTGAATACGTGCGCCTTTTTCCTTAATGCGACGTGGCACCTGAACATACCAAGATTTATCTCTTAAATAATTTTTCATATGCCCAATTAAACTTTTCATCGCATAAGGCTCAAAAGCAAATCCTAAACTAGCATCAAATTGCTCTAATGAGCGGAGTAATGATATCTGCCCAATCTGATATAAATCCTCATAAAAATCCCGACAGTTACGAGAGATCTTTTTAGCCGCCATTTTAATCATAGAATCATAATGCATTAATAAATCTGTAGCCAGTTCTTGGCAGCCTGTATCCTGATACCTTCGTATCTTTTCCAGATCACTCTCTACTATCCCGGGAGATGACGCTAACATTGGATTCTGCTGCATGCGTATTCCCTCCTAGACTTCCGCCAAGCCATTTAGTAAGTACCACCTCTGTACCATGATCGTTTGATACCTCTACCTCATCCATCAGTGCCTGCATCATGTAAATTCCTAATCCGCCAGCCTTAATATCCGCTATTTCTTTATCGTGTAAAGAGTCCGCCTTTTCAGACACCGTTTGATAATCAAAGCTCTCTCCATAGTCTTTAATAACAATGCGCAGGCTATCAGGAGCGGTCTCGAATGCCACGTCAATAAAACCTTCTTCCATTCCTGCATAGGCATGAACAATAACATTATTACAAGCCTCTGATACAGCTACTTTCATATCCTCAATTTCTTCAAAAGAAAAGCCCATTCTGGTTGCTAATCCATATAAAGAAAGCCGAACTACATCGATAAAGTCAGCATGAGCAGGTATGGTCATACGGACTAATTTATTTTGAGCAATCATGCCGTTCCTCCTGTCTTATCCATACGTGATTCCTTTTGTGGCATTAAAAACTTCGTAATTCCAATCATATCGAATAGACGCTGGGTCTTAGGAGAAACTTCCTCTACATTCAAAGTTGTTCCCATTTCATTTCGCATTTTGAGAAAGGAAATAATAATTCCTATCCCTGTGCTATCGATATATCGTAAATCTCGTAGATTTAAGGTTAATGTTTTGTCTTTTTGTATAACGAGGGGCTCTACAACCGTTCGAAAATAAGGAGCCATCGATAAATCAAGCTGGCCCTGTAGGAATACAATTGTCCCTGACTCGGTTTCCTGCTGCGTCACTTCAAAAATATTCGTTGGGTTCATTCTCTTTATCACCTCTGCATTAATAACTAATCTGTTATCATGTAACCACATTTATCTGCTATTGAATCAGTCGAAAAGCATTTCATCCATCTCTTTGACGATAGGAAAGATTGGGAGAATCCCACTTAATGAGATTCCCCCATGCGCATAAAAAGACAATCGACATTACTGATGTAAATCGTGAAGAGTCATCTTCGAAAAAGAAGAGCAAAATTCGCCGCAGAAACAACCAAAACCCGTTTACTATACTTTTCATAAAACATAACCGCATCGTTTTGCTACTGCATGAAAAAGAGCAGGGTAACTTTTAAAAAGGAACCTGCTCTTTTTTGTATTCATATCGTCTGGTTGTATCATCTTTATGCCAGCTTATCGCTAAACTCCCGATCCTATCTACTGCCTGAAAATTGCTCTTCTTCTGTTGAGCCATGCAGGGCTGTCGTGGAAGAAGTACCGCCTGAGATGACTTGAGCGACTTCATCGAAATAGCCTGTGCCCACCTCACGTTGATGTCTTGTTGCGGTATATCCCTTCTGCTCACTAGCAAACTCTGCTTGCTGTAACTCTGAGTATGCTGCCATACCTCGATCCCGATAGCCGTTAGCTAGCTCAAACATGCTGTGGTTAAGCGCATGGAACCCAGCTAGAGTAACAAATTGGAACTTATACCCCATCTTTCCGATTTCCTGCTGGAAGGAAGCGATGGTCTCCTCATCTAGTTTCTTTTCCCAATTGAAGGATGGAGAACAATTATAGGCTAATAACTTATTGGGATATTTCTCACGAATCGCTTCGGCAAAACGTCTAGCTTCTTCTAAATTAGGTTCAGATGTCTCGCACCAAATAAGATCTGCATAAGGCGCATATGCCAGCCCTCTGGCAATCGCTGCATCTAGTCCTCCACGTATTTGATAGAATCCTTCTGCTGTACGATCCCCTGTCAAAAATTCCTGATCGCGCGGATCAACATCGCTGGTTAACAGGTAGGCCCCATTGGCATCGGTACGAGCTATCACGATGGTTGGCACACCCATCACATCCGCAGCAAATCGTGCAGCTATTAAATTTCTAACGGCTGCCTGAGTAGGAATTAAGACCTTTCCCCCCATATGACCACATTTTTTCTCAGAGGCTAATTGATCCTCAAAATGAACACCTGCTGCGCCAGCTTCAATCATCGCTTTCATTAATTCAAATACATTAAGTGGTCCACCAAACCCTGCTTCCGCATCCGCTATGATTGGTGCGAACCAATTGACATCTTCCTTTCCTTCTGAATGAGAAATTTGATCGGCCCGCTGGAACGCTTGATTAATTCTTTTTACCACTTGTGGGACACTGTTAGCTGGATATAAGCTTTGATCGGGGTACATGTGGCCAGAAAGGTTGGCATCAGCAGCGACTTGCCACCCGCTTAAATAAATAGCTTTTAACCCCGCCTTCACTTGCTGGATTGCTTGATTCCCCGTTAAAGCTCCCAAAGCATGAACATAATCCTCTGTATGCAGCAGATTCCAAAATCGATCTGCCCCTAGCTTTGCCAAGGTATGCTCGACTTGAATGGAACCGCGTAAGCGAACTACTTCCTCAGCCGAATATGGTCTTGTAATCCCTTCCCAACGTTTAGACTCCCAAGACTGCTCCAAATCCTTTATCTGCTTCATTTTAGTCATTTTTCTCCACTCCTCTTCCTTTTTTAGATGTACTCATACGCTGGTATCGTAATGAAAGGCATAAATTCTTCTGCCTGAACAACCTCTTTAAACAAAGTAATCGCTCGGGAAAACTCTCCCGCCTCAAAACGTTCGGGGCCAATTTTCTGCTTTAAAACAGCGATTTCCTCTTGGATCAATTCCTCTACCAATTCCCATGTAATTTTAGGGCCATCTATTAATTTTCCATTTGGATGCCGAATCCACTGCCAGACTTGAGCACGAGATATTTCCGCCGTAGCCGCATCCTCCATGAGGTTATTAATTGGTACTGCCCCCATTCCCCTCAGCCATGCCTCTATATATTGAATCGCGACGCTAATATTTGTCCGTAACCCCTGCTCTGTAATCGTCCCCTCTGGAACAGCAAGTAGGTCTGCCGCACATACCTGTACATCGGTTCTCTTTTGATGCAATTGGTTAGCTGAAGGCATGATTTGATCAAATACACTCATAGCAACTGGGACCAGACCAGGATGCGCAACCCATGTGCCATCGTGACCGGCCAGTGCCTCCCTTTCTTTGTCGAGCCTTACCTTCTCAAAAGCTGCTTCATTCGCTAACACATCATTGCGAACAGGAATTTGTGCTGCCATTCCTCCCATCGCATGAGCATTACGTTTATGACACGTCTGAATAGTTAGATCGCAATAAGCTTTCATAAAAGGAACAGACATGGTTACTTGAGCGCGGTCAGGGAAGATAATATTGCTGTTTTTGCAGAATTTTTTGATAAAACTAAAAATATAATCCCATCGTCCACAGTTAAGTCCAGCACTGTGATCCCGCAGTTCATACAAAATTTCATCCATTTCAAAGCTTGCAAGAATTGTTTCTATAAGCACTGTCGCTTTAATCGTTCCTTGTTCAATCCCTAGTCTTTGCTGAGCAAATATAAAAACATCGTTCCATAGCCTTGCTTCTTCGTGGCTTTCTATTTTCGGAAGATAAAAATACGGGCCGGACCCTATTTCCAAAAGCTTTTTAGCATTGTGATAAAAATAGAGCCCAAAATCCACAAGACCAGCTGACATAGGTTGACCATCTACATAAATATGCTTCTCCTGTAAATGCCAGCCGCGCGGTCTCACTAACAACGTAGTGATTTGCTCCTTTAATTGATATACTTTTCCTTCGTTACTAGTAAAAGAAATCGTGCGGTTAATGGCATCCCTCATGTTGATTTGACCTTCTATCGTATTTCGCCAAGAAGGGGAATTGGCATCCTCAAAATCGGCCATAAAAGCTTTAGCACCTGAATTGCAAGCATTGATGACCATTTTCCGATCTGAGGTAGGACCAGTAATTTCAACCCGACGATCCTGTAAATCAGCGGGAACAGGAGCAATCGTCCAATCCGCTTCCCGAATGTCTTTGGTTTCCTCTAAAAAGTGAGGCATTTTCCCTTGGTCAAATTCCTGTTGTCGTTCTTCTCTTTTTACCAAAAGTTCCTGTCGTCTCGCTTCAAACAATCTTGACAGCTCAGCTAGAAAAGCTACTGCATCTGGTGTCAATATTTCTAGATAACGTTCATTCATCTCTCCGGTAATTTGAACGTCAGTTGGATACGGTTGAATTTCAGTTAAAATTCTTTCCATTTTCAACACTCCCCTCCGTATAACTGCCTCAATTATTCAACTAATCCTGATCCACTACATGTACAACAACTGATGAAACCATGTCCCTGGCATGAGACACAGTAACCTCCCTCGTGTGAATGACCTTTCCCCTTGCAATGTGGGCAATCGTTTTCGCCATTTCCATTACATTTGTAGCAGTCCATCTTGCATCCTCCTTATCCTGTGTAAATCTGTATTATAACAATCAAAGTTTATATAAATTAATATATAACAGTTAATTCCGAATTGGCAATCTTTTTTACATGAATTTTCCAATAAATTGTTTTTTATCATAAAAAACCCTTAATCCAATAGCTTTTTTTACACTCAAAATCACAAAAAAACTGGTAGCCGCCTTTTAAATAGACAACTACCAGTTATGCTTTTACCTATGAAGTTTATTGCTACCACTCAAACTGTACTTATACAGTTATTTCTTAGCTATAATCCGATCCATTCCACCCATGTAAGGACGCAATGCTTCTGGAATTACAACAGAACCATCTTCCTGTTGGTAGTTTTCCAGTATAGCTGCTACTGTACGACCCAATGCCAAGCCAGAGCCATTCATTGTATGCACGAATTCAGGCTTGCTTTTTGCATCGCGACGGAAGCGAATATTGGCACGGCGAGCTTGGAAATCTTCAAAATTAGAGCAAGAAGAAATCTCACGGTACGTGCTATAGCTTGGAAGCCATACTTCCAAATCGTATTTTTTCGCAGCTGTAAATCCAAGATCACCTGTACACATGCTCATGACACGATATGGCAGGCCAAGCATTTGCAACACGGTTTCCGCATTGTTTACCAGCTTTTCTAGCTCTTCATATGAATCCTCAGGCTTCACGAACTTCACAAGTTCAACCTTATTAAACTGATGCTGGCGAATCAATCCACGTGTATCACGTCCAGCTGACCCAGCCTCAGAACGGAAGCATGCACTAAATGCATTATACTTAATCGGAAGTTGAGCCACATCAAGAATCTCATCACGATGCATATTTGTAACAGGTACCTCAGAGGTTGGGATCAAGAAATAATCTACCCCATCAATCTTAAATGCATCCTCTTCAAACTTAGGCAATTGCCCTGTCCCTGTCATGCTAGCGCGATTAACCATATATGGCGGCAATACTTCTTCGTATCCATGCTTGTCTGCATGAAGATCCATCATGAAGTTGATTAGGGCACGTTCTAAGCGAGCACCCATGCCTTTATAGAAAACAAAACGGCTTCCCGTTACTTTAGAGGCTGTTTCAAAATCAAGAATACCTAACGCATCGGCTACCTCCCAATGCGGCTTTGGTTCAAAGCTGAAGGTCGAAGCATCTCCCCACACACGATGCACTACATTGTCATCTTCAGTTGTACCTATTGGCGTGCTTTCATGCGGCAAATTAGGAAGGCTTAATAGAATGACAGTGAGCTGTTCATCTAACTCGCGCAGCTCTTCATCCAATGCCTTAATGCGTTCATTCACTTGCTTCATCTCAGAAATCAAATGATCTGCATTCTCTTTATTACGCTTTAATACAGCTACCTGTTCTGATACTGTATTACGTTTATTTTTTAGCGTATCGCCTTCTTGAATAAGCTGTCTACGTTTTTCATCCACTTCAGCAAACTGATCCAGTGCGGAGATATCCTCATTACGGTGCGCCAATCGACGTCTTACTTCTTCAAGATCCTGACGCAGTATTTTTACGTCTAACATGTAAAACCCCTCCAAATTTTAGACAAAATAAAAAACACCCATCCCACTTACCAGGGACGAATGTTAACTCCGCGTTGCCACCCTCATTGATAAGCCATATTGCTCTGCCGTAGGTAAGCAAGCTGGTCTTATCCTCTTCATTCCACGTAAATAACGGTACGCGAGACCGGGCAAAGTTATGTCCTTTACCACTCAAAGATGGATTCTTCTGCCCATTGGGTCGATTCGCACCAACCATCGACTCTCTTAACCAATTAAAACAGAGTACTATTTCTTATCAACATGTTTTTTATGGGTGTTTTTCTTGTTATTAAATGTACTACATGATGTAAGCAATTGCAAACAATGCTCTATGTCCATTTTACACGCTCTGTTTTATTTTGAAAAGAAGAAAGCACCCTATACGGATGCTTTCCCTGTTGTTTGATATTCATTCACCATGTCTAAAAAATATTTATGCAATCGATAATCATCTGTTAGTTCTGGATGAAAGGATGCCGCCAAAAATTGCCCTTGGCGAGCCGCTACGATATTGTCTTCATGCTTCGCCAGCACTTCACCCTTATTGCCGATTTTCAGGATAAGAGGCGCACGGATAAAGACCGCTGGAAAGTCGGAAGCTACGCCAGCAATTGGCATCTTGATTTCAAAGCTTTCCTTTTGCCGCCCAAAAGCATTTCTCGCTACCTTCATATCCATTAAACCTAGATGGGCTTCTGGTGCATGTTCAATTTCATTTGCAATTAAGATAGCGCCTGCGCATGTTCCAAAGACAGGCTTCTTCTCATTCGCAAACTGACGAATCGCATCCATAAAGCCGTATTTATGCATGAGCTTACTAATTGTTGTACTCTCGCCACCGGGAATGATCAAGCCATCTATCTCAGATAGCTCGTCCACCTTTTTAATTGCGATTGCTTCTGCACCTGCCAACTCAAGCATGCGCATATGCTCTGCAACCGCACCTTGTAGGGCGAGAACACCGATTCTTGTCTTACTCATATTACCAGCCGCGCTCCTGCATGCGCTCAGCCTGCGGCAACTTGGAAATTTCGATTCCGGTCATCGCAGAACCAAGGTCTTTCGAAACGCGTGCAATCAATTCGTAATCTGTATAGTGTGTAGTCGCTTCTACAATAGCACGTGCGAATTTTTCAGGATTCTCGGACTTAAAGATACCGGAACCTACAAATACGCCATCTGCGCCTAATTGCATCATCAAAGCAGCATCAGAAGGTGTAGCAACACCACCAGCCGCGAAGTTTACAACAGGAAGCTTTCCTGTTTTGTGAATTTGCTCTAACAATTCATACGGAGCTCCAAGATTTTTCGCTTCAGCCATTAATTCATCATAAGACATGCTTTGCACTTTACGGATTTGTGATTGCATCGTACGCATATGGCGAACAGCCTCAACAATGTTTCCTGTTCCTGGCTCCCCTTTTGTACGAATCATAGATGCACCTTCTCCGATACGACGAAGAGCTTCACCCAAATCACGCGCTCCACAAACAAATGGCACTGTGAAATCTTTTTTATTAATATGGTACAAGTCATCAGCAGGAGTAAGTACTTCGCTTTCATCAAGATAATCTACTCCCATAGATTCAAGGACACGTGCTTCTACAAAATGACCAATACGTGCTTTTGCCATTACAGGAATCGTAACCGCTTTTAATACTTCCTCTACAATTCCTAGATCAGCCATGCGCGCTACGCCACCGGCCGCACGAATATCAGATGGAACGCGTTCCAGTGCCATAACGGCTACTGCACCCGCAGCTTCCGCAATTTTAGCTTGCTCGGCGTTAACAACGTCCATAATTACGCCGCCTTTTTGCATTTCTGCCATTCCACGTTTAACACGATCTGTACCTACCTGTACCATCAGTGAGCCTCCCCTATAAGTGAACATCCCTACAAAAGGATTAGATTTGCAACATTGTTTTTATTGTAAACCAATCAGAAAAAGTAGACAACATATCTTGACAGAATATTTGCCTTCTTTTAAAGTTCTGCCCTCCGCAGCACTACCCCTGCTTGATTAGCCAACAATACTTTTAAACAGATTAGCGATAAATTCGAAGATACTTCTAAAGAATAGGCGAATCCAGCTACCTTCTTCTACATCCTCAGCAGCTATTAAATCTACTCCGCCCTTTTGATTGCTTGGCATCAAATAATCGCTTTTTCCTTCTGTATCAAGGTAGACTGTTCCAATCACGTCACCTTTTTTAATAGGCGCGGTCAAAGGTTTATATTCTACACGCGGCGTTACTTTCGCTTCTTCTCCGATTTTACCCACAACATTAACTGATTTAGCAGTAATAGCCGGAACCTCTAGAGATACACCCTTTTTAAGTGGCGCATTTTCAAATCCTGGAACAGGAACGCCTTTTCCCAGTTTTTCCGTAGCTTTGTAGGTGCTATAGCCATAATTTAATAACTTTTTGGTTTCTTCAAAACGGCTTGTTTTTGTTTTAGCTCCCATGACAACTGTGATCAGGCGCATTCCATCACGATAAGCCGTTCCCGTAAAACAAAATTGTGCTGCATCGGTATAACCAGTTTTAAGACCATCTACTCCAAGCGTTTCATTCGGCAAGCCTGGAAGCATCCAGTTATTGTTTGCTAGCTTGATTTCTTCTTTTTGACCTTCACGGAACACCCAGCGCGGGATTTTAGAAATTTCTAATGCCTCAGGATAATCACTCACTAAACGATCCGCCAAGATAGCTGCATCACGTGCAGACATCACATTATCCTTGCTCGTATCCGCTGGTTTATAAGGTCCTAATTCATTAGCAGGCAATCCAGTGGATGTAACAAAAAACGTATTTTTCATCCCAATCTCTTGGGCTTTTTTATTCATCATGTCTACAAAGTTGGCTTCAGTTCCACCAATCTTTTCTGCTAACAGGGCTGTAGCATCGTTAGCTGAGGCAATCGCCATAGCTTTATATAGTTCACTCACCTTGTGACTTTCCCCAGCATTTAAGTACACGCCTGAGGAATCCTTCTTTTTGGCAATAAAGAAAGCATAGTCACTAACAGGTACAAGTTCATCTTGTTTAATTTTACCTTTTTTAATAGCCTCTAATACCAGATACTCTGTCATCATTTTAGTCATACTAGCTGGTGGTAATGGCTGATCTGGGTTTTTACTGTACAAAACCTTTCCCGTTGATGCCTCGACTAAAATTGCTGAACTCGCCACTAGATCAAGATTGGCAGCCGTCTCAGCAGCAGAAGCCTGCATTGCTCCTCCCACAATGGATAGCATACCAATTGCACCAGCCAATAAAAGTTTGCTTACTCTTGCTGTCCATTTGTGCATCATGTCTACAATCACTCCCCCTACTTTTAAAAATATCCTTTTTTCTTTTTTCCTGTTGAACACAGTCTTTAGTCTATCATACTAAAAGCCGTTGTTTGAAGAGCACCAGACGCATCTCCATGAGAAAAAGAACTGGTAATCGTATCCATGCGGAAAACCCTTCTTTTAACCTGACGTTCTAAAAGGATATTTGGATTCAGATTTTCTTTTTTTATTTAGGACATCGTTTCGAGCTGCAATCCTATATGGTAATGAACTACTCTACGACTTATATTCTAGTCTTTTGGATTATATAAAAAACAAAAGGACTCCCAAATGGAAAGCCCTTTTGTCTTACCTTGCTTGTTAGCTTGGTAAAGCGATCGTTGCCCTATCCTTATGAAATAGAGTAGTTCGGAGATTCTTTTGTAATTTGAACATCATGCGGATGGCTTTCGCGCAAGCCTGCACCAGTAATACGAACGAAAGTAGACTTGTCACGTAGATCAGCAATGGTTGCCGCTCCACAATAGCCCATACCAGCTCTTAGACCACCAACAAGCTGATACACAACATCAGCCAAAGGCCCTTTATAAGCTACGCGTCCTTCAATACCTTCAGGAACAAGCTTCTGAGCATTCTCCTGGAAGTAACGATCTTTACTTCCCGCTTTCATAGCGCCAATGGAGCCCATTCCACGATACACTTTAAAACGGCGTCCTTGATAAATCTCAAATTCACCTGGAGATTCATCTGTACCTGCAAACAAACTACCAATCATGATAACAGATGCACCAGCACCTATAGCTTTTGCTAGGTCACCAGAGTATTTAATACCACCATCAGCGATAACTGGAATATTATATTGACGCGCTGCGGTCGCACATTCATAAATCGCTGTGATTTGTGGAACCCCAATACCGGCAACAACACGAGTCGTACAAATGGAACCAGGACCAATTCCCACTTTAATAACAGAAGCTCCTGCTTCAATTAGGTCCTTCGTAGCTTGTCCAGTAGCGACGTTACCAGCAATAATCGTTAAATCAGGGTAAAGACTGCGGACCTTCTTAACGGTCTCTAGAACCCCTTTAGAATGGCCGTGAGCTGTATCAATAACTAGTACATCAATTCCTGCTTGTACTAAAGCTTCTGTACGCTCAAATGTATCATTGGATACCCCTACTGCTGCCCCGCAAAGCAATCGTCCTTGCTCATCCTTCGCTGCATTCGGATATTGAATAAGCTTTTCGATATCCTTAATCGTAATAAGCCCTTTTAAGACATTATTTTCATCTACCAAAGGTAGCTTTTCGATTTTATGCTTCTGTAAAATTTGTTCAGCTTCTGGCAATGTAGTGCCTACAGGTGCTGTAACTAGATTTTCTTTAGTCATTACATCTTTGACCATGATGGAGAAGTCATGTACAAAACGTAGATCACGATTTGTTAAAATACCAATCAATTGGTTTTGATCGTTAACGATTGGTACACCGGAAATACGATATTTACCCATGAGGGCATCTGCATCTGCAACAGTGTGGTTTTCAGTTAACGAAAATGGGTTTGTTATAACACCACTTTCAGAGCGCTTTACGCGATCTACCTCACTTGCTTGCTGTTCAATGGTCATATTTTTATGAATGATACCTAGACCGCCTTGACGAGCCATTGCAATAGCAAGTGCAGATTCGGTTACTGTATCCATACCGGCGCTGATTAATGGTATGTTGAGTTTCACCTTTTTGCTTAATACTGTGGATACATTAACGTCTTTTGGAAGCACTTCTGATTTAGCTGGTACCAATAATACGTCATCAAAAGTTAAGCCTTCCTTAGCAAACTTATTTTCCCACACGGTTCAAGGACCCCTTTCAGCCGAAAATCTTTTCATCAGTGTAGCAAACGGCTCAATTTAATGTCAAGGAATGCTTATATTGTTCGCTTTTATAGGAGAAAATATAAATGTTTCTTAGATTCCATAAGAATATCATTTATAAAAGTGAATATTCGGAAAATAAAGGGGTAATTTTCTCCATGTCTCTTCAAGATGTCTGGCAACAGCTTTCTATTATGGAAACAGAGCCTACTTCACGATCTTTTCTTACAGCCTCTTATCATAGAATGGGCTTACAAAATCCTGAAAAGCATGCCTTTCAAAACAGTACTCGTTTTTTATATACCTGGATGCAGGCTAGACATTATTATGAAATGGCTGCGAAAAGCTCTTTATTAATTAAGCCTCTCTTATTATTTTACGGATGCGTTCATTTACTTAAGGGTCTAATCCTTGCCAAAGATCCAGATTATCCCCAGAACAGTCGCATGCTACAGCATGGTGTTACAGCACGAAAAGTTAAGAAAAATCCCTACCATTTACTAGATGATGAAATGAAACCCCAAAAGGAAGGCTTCTTTCCACATCTATGTCGACTCCTTTCGATCCATCCCATATCGGATCGTTATCGAGTAAGTGATCTTTTCTTATCAATACCTGAGCTTCGTGAGGAAATGGACCATTTTCAAAAACCAAGTCCTTGGGTAGCTGTGTCAATCATGACAGAGCGACCCTTTGTGTTTGCTCTGCCTCATGCTAGCCAAGGGGCACTTTCTTATTCAGACGAAACCTTGCAGCATTATTTAAATCGTCTATTTACTGCTACTAATAATCAAGGAACCTCCGGAAGCTTTCCTTTATTCTGTACCCTTAGACAAAACACCGATAAAGTTAGGTTCGCTCCCCCTTCAACTTCATCTATTTCGAATCAGGGACGACTTTTTGAGTGTGATGACCGAGTGTCTCTGTTTGAGCATCCCCTCTTTTCAATAGATCAGAATAGAAATATTTATCTTTGGAATGATATCGAGAATCATCCTGTTCCCCAATTTGCAAATCATTATTTACTGCTCTATGGTCTAAGCATGCTTTGTCGTTATGAAAGCGAATTATGGGGAGATCTAGTGTTGTCACATCAGTATGCAGAAAAATTATTAATAGATAGGTTCTGCAAGCATCATATGGGAATTTTCCCCTATATGGTAGAACAGCAATTACAACTCCTTAAATAATCTGTTCACACACCAAAAAAGCTAGTTACCATGAATGGTAGCTAGCTTCTATCTTTATTCCCTGAAAACTGGATAATGAAAGTCAGCATAAAGGCAATGTGGATAAGTCCTCGACCGATTAGTATTCGTCAGCTCCATGCATTACTGCACTTCCACACCGAACCTATCAACCTCATCGTCTATAAGGGGTCTTACTAGCTTGCGCTATGGGAAGTCTCATCTTGAAGGGGGCTTCACGCTTAGATGCTTTCAGCGCTTATCCCGTCCGCACATAGCTACCCAGCTGTGCCACTGGCGTGACAACTGGTGCACCAGAGGTGCGTCCATCCCGGTCCTCTCGTACTAAGGACAGCTCTCCTCAAACTTCCTACGCCCGCGACAGATAGGGACCGAACTGTCTCACGACGTTCTGAACCCAGCTCGCGTACCGCTTTAATGGGCGAACAGCCCAACCCTTGGGACCTACTTCAGCCCCAGGATGCGATGAGCCGACATCGAGGTGCCAAACCTCCCCGTCGATGTGGACTCTTGGGGGAGATAAGCCTGTTATCCCCAGGGTAGCTTTTATCCGTTGAGCGATGGCCCTTCCATGCGGAACCACCGGATCACTAAGCCCGACTTTCGTCCCTGCTCGACTTGTAGGTCTCGCAGTCAAGCTCCCTTGTGCCTTTACACTCTACGAATGATTTCCGACCATTCTGAGGGAACCTTTGGGCGCCTCCGTTACTCTTTAGGAGGCGACCGCCCCAGTCAAACTGCCCACCTGGCATGGTCCTTCCACCCGATAAGGGCGGCAAGTTAGAAACTCCGTACATCAAGGGTGGTATCCCAACGACAGCTCCACGAAGGCTGGCGCCCTCGCTTCACAGCTTCCCACCTATTCTGTACATGATGCACAAAGTTTCAATACCAGGCTACAGTAAAGCTCCAT
>NZ_CP007806.1:0-25000 GCF_000219535.2 Brevibacillus laterosporus LMG 15441 | reverse complement strand
GCCCCACACCTACACAGTGCTCATACAAATAGTTATTTGGATTATCTGCTTTTTTCAGGATAAATAGAAGATTAGATTGCTCCTCTACTTCTTTAATAAGTGAAGTCATAACATTCCGAACCTCTAATACAGGAATGCTTTGTCCCCCTTGTACATGTTGGAAAAGGTTTTTAAAAGAAGAGACTGCCTTCTCTAAATGCTCCATTATTCCCGGCTCTGATTGTCGCTTTCTTATTGGTTTACTTGCCCCTTTTCCTTCTGTGGATACCTGTTTTTTCCCATCGGCAAATCCTTCTGTAATAACAGTTCCATCTACTATAGCTTCAACAGAAACCTCTTCAATCATAAAAGCATCCAAAATTTCTATTTCTCTATCCTCTACAACGGTTCCTTTTGTAAAAAGCAATCCTCCTAACGGTGTATAAACATCTTCCGTTAAGCGAGATCCTACCGGTATGTGTTTAATCTGACAAACAGGCATATCGATCCCCCTATATATCACTAAGAAATTAGACCTATATCTTTAGAATTATCTTCTATTATAAAAGCGATGCACACAAAAGGATAGGGGAAACTTGATTATATTTCCAAAGGAGTTTATGTAAAAAGGTGATCCCATCATGGAATCACCCTTTTCCTTATTACTTATTCTTCAGATGTATCATCAGCTACATCGGCATCTGCTTCTGTATCCTCTACTTCTGTATCCTCGTTAACGTTGTCCGTCTCAAGCTCTGCGGCTTCTGTACAAAGATTATTCTCAGAGTCCTCCTCGGAAGCTTCTACCGTTGCAATTGAAACAACTTCCTCTTCATCACCTAGACGAATTAATTTTACACCCTGCGTATAGCGTCCCATAACGGAAATCCCTTTAATCTCCATGCGAATAATGATGCCAGTTATTGTGACAATCATTAAGTCTTCATCGGCCTGCACAACTTTTAAACCAACAACCTGACCGCTTCGCTCTGTAACATTATGGGTTTTAATTCCTTTACCTCCACGTGTCTGAATACGATATTCAGACACAGGTGTGCGTTTACCGTAGCCTTTTGCAGTTACAATCAATACCTCAGCATCATCACGGATGACATCCATGCCAATAACGACGTCGTTAGAATCAAGGGTTATCCCCTTAACGCCTGTAGCAGTACGTCCCATGGTTCGTACGTCGCCTTCATTAAAACGAACGGACATTCCTTGTTTTGTACCCATGATGATTTGTTGGTTGCCATCTGTCAAACGAACATTAATCAGCTCATCATCTTCCCGTAGATTTACAGCAAAGAGACCGCCGCGTCGAATATTCTCGAACGATTTTAAGTCCGTCTTCTTAACAATACCCTGTTTAGTGGCAAAGAAGATAAACTGATCTTCTCTAAATTCCTTCACTGGAATTACAGCACTGACTGTCTCACCCTTTTCAATTTGAATCAAATTGATAATTGGTGTGCCTTTAGCTGTACGACTCAGATCAGGAATTTCGAATCCTCTTAAGCGATACACTTTTCCCTTACTTGTAAAGAACAAGAGCGTATCGTGAGAGTTCGTGATGCAAAGATGCTCGACGAAATCGTCGTCTTTGGTTCCAATTCCTTGAATACCACGACCTCCGCGCTTCTGGCTGCGATAGGTGGTTACTGGCAAACGTTTCACGTAACCGCTATGAGTTAAGGAAATAACAACTTCCTCTTCTGGAATCAGATCTGCATCCTCAATCATATCTTCGCCAATCGTGATTGCCGTGCGACGGTCATCTCCGAATTTCTCTTTGATGGCATTCATCTCTTCACGAATGATCGAGTAAATTTTATTATCATCAGCAAGAATGGATTTTAATTCAGCAATCTTAATTAAAAGCTCTTGGTATTCCGCTTCAATTTTTTCGCGTTCCAGACCAGTAAGGCGTTGGAGACGCATGTCCAAAATCGCTTGAGCCTGTTCATGACTCAACCCAAATCGCTCGATCAAAGCATTGCGTGCTTCTTCTGCCATGCGAGATGCACGAATGAGACTGATGATCTCGTCAATATGATCAAGTGCAATGCGTAATCCCTCTAAGATATGCGCACGCGCTTCAGCCTGACGCAATTCATATTCAGTGCGTCTACGAACAATGACGCGTTGATGCTCCAAGTAATGGTAGATCATTTCGCGTAAATTCAATGTTTTGGGACGTGAATTAACAAGCGCCAGCATATTAACCCCAAAGGTTGATTGCATTTGGGTATGCTTAAACAAATTATTTAACACTACTTTTGGAACAATATCTCGACGAAGTTCAATGACAATACGCATTCCTTTGCGGTCAGATTCATCACGCAAATCAGTTATGCCATCAATCTTTTTCTCACGTACTAATTCTGCAATTTTTTCAACAAGTCTAGCTTTGTTCACCTGATACGGAATTTCCGTTACAATAATGCGGGCTTTCCCATTATTCTCTTCAATATTGGTTTTGGCACGCATAATAATGGAACCGCGTCCTGTTTCATAAGCACGTCGAATACCAGAGTAGCCTAAAATTTCACCAGCTGTTGGGAAATCCGGCCCCTTAATGATTTTCATCAGTTCTGCAACAGTAATCTCAGGATTATCAATCATGGCACTAACACCATCAATGACCTCCCTCAGATTATGCGGTGGTATATTAGTCGCCATCCCAACCGCGATACCTGCTGAACCATTTACTAACAAATTCGGAAAACGAGAAGGGAGAACGGTAGGTTCTTCCTCATGTCCATCGTAGTTTGGTATAAAGTCAACTGTATCTTTATCAATATCCCGAAGCATTTCTAAAGCAATTTTTGAAAAACGGGACTCAGTATAACGCATAGCTGCCGCCCGATCGCCGTCCACAGAACCAAAGTTCCCTTGGCCTTCAACGAGCATATATCTCATATTGAAATCTTGTGCCAACCGAACCATGGTCTCATAAATCGCCGTGTCACCATGAGGATGATACTTAGCCATTACTTGACCGACAACGTTTGCGGATTTACGGAAAGCCTTATCAGGAGTAAGCCCCATATCATGCATGGCATATAAGATACGGCGATGAACTGGCTTTAGTCCGTCCCTTACATCAGGTAAAGCGCGACTAACGATGACACTCATCGCGTAATCAATGAACGAGTCACGCATCTCTTGGCTAATGTCAATTTTTGGAAACCGAGATGTTTGTTCTGCCATTTTAGGTTACCCTCCAACTCGAAATTACAACGCTTTATTATAACATATAAGTGCGATTTACGTCCAAACGGCTAGAGTGAAAAGGCGATTTATTATATAAATCCCTCTGTTTCCCTCTGAAAGTTCTTCATGAGTTTTTGCAGGTAGGGGGATACTTTTACATATCAAAATTTCTCACACGATACGTACATCTTGTTCCATAACCTAAGGAGGAGAAGTGTATGCGGTGGTTGAAGGTAGCCTTGGTAGGCTTGCTGTTGATGGGCCTTCTCCCTACTGATGCCAGAGCAATTAGCTCCGAGCATATACCAATAGAAATCATTATTGATGCGGGACACGGCGGCATAGATGGAGGAACCTCTTATCAAGGAATTTTAGAAAAGGATATTAATTTACAAATTGCCAAGCTATTGTATAAAGAATTATTGATAAAAGGTTATCAGGTTTTGCTAAATCGCACAGGTGATTATGCTCTTAGCGATGAGAATAAATGGCTGCGTTCTCCTTCACGTCATATTCGTGATTTAGCTCAGAGACGACATTTAGCTAAGGAAATTCATCCACAAATGCTAGTTAGCCTTCACGTTAATTGGTCAAATAGTAAATCTAGCCGAGGCCCGTTAGTCCTTTATCAAAAAAATAATCAAAGCTATATTCTCGCTGATATCATCCAGCACCACTTGGATCACTTGTATAAAACCAAAGGTGAGCCATTGCCTGGCAAGACCTATTATCTACTTAAGCAATCTATATGTCCGACAGTTATTGTAGAGATGGGCTATCTAAGTAACTCGCGTGACCGCCGTTTTCTAGTAAATGAAAAAACGCAAAAACAAATTGCTAGATCCATTCAAGAGGCTATTTCTGAATATATGCTTATTATGAACCAAATTCAAGACCAGGAAACCTGGGATGTGATCGAAGAACCCAGAAAAAAACATAAATGAGCAAAAAAACAGGGGAACAGAAAGTGCTACTTCGCTAATCAGTAGCCTTCCCGTTTCCCCTACATTTGTTAGCTGATGAAGTTTCTTTTTCCTGCGTTTTTCCTTGATATTGCTACGTAAAGGAGATCGTAGACAATGCCTGCTTCAACACGTCCGCAGAATGCTTTAGTTTAGCCTTTTCTTCCTCATTTAACGTGATCTCAACAACCTCACGAACACCGCTGCGATTTACTACAGCTGGAACACCTAAATATGTATCATGCAAACCAAACTCCCCCTGTAAAAGAGTGGAGATGGTCAAAATCGAATTTTGATTATATAAAATCGCTTTGGTTAAACGAGCCAAGCTCATTCCAATTCCGTAGTATGTCGCACCCTTTTTCTCGATAATGTGATAAGCCGCATCACGGACATTAATAAAAATCTGGTCTAATTCCTCTTTGTTAGGCCCTACCCCTTGCTTTAAGCATTCTGTAATCGTCTTGCCTCCAATACTGGCCTGGCTCCAAACAGGCAATTCCGTATCCCCGTGCTCTCCCATGATATAAGCATGGACACTGCGGGAATCCACCTCAAAAGCTCTGCTAAGCAAGTAACGAAAACGTGCTGTATCAAGCAATGTGCCAGAGCCGATTACTTTTTCATGAGGTAACCCTGAAATTTTCCACGTTGCATAGGTCAGAACATCTACTGGGTTACTAGCTACGACAAAAATACCCTGAAATCCACTCTCCATGATGCTCGTTACGATCTTATTAAAAATCCTAACATTCTTTTCAATCAAATCTAAACGTGTCTCGCCAGGCAATTGATTTGCCCCTGCTGTAATGACCACAAGATCAGCATCCTTACAATCTGAGTAGTCACCCGCCCAAATCTTCATTGGAGAAGTAAACGGTAGACCATGACTTAAATCCATGGCATCGCCTTCTGCTTTGTCCTTATTAACGTCAATAATAACTAACTCGTTAACAATACCCTGATTGAGTAGCGCATAAGCATAGCTGGACCCAACAAATCCAGAACCGATCAGCGCCACCCGTGAAACCTTACGTGTTAGCATACATTTCCCTCCCACTACACAATAGAAATATTTTCTCTATTCTATCCTTACTTTATTCATTCTCATTTTTCATCTTCTAGCTATTCTGTTATATTTGTCAAATTTTAATGTGCATCCTTACTCATTTACAGGAAAAAAAAGCTATGCTATATTTCTAACTATATTTGTAAACCATATAATAATTTTAGTTTACAAAAAAGAAGAAAGGAGATCCTACATGATTTCAACACCCAGCTATGCTGAATTAGCCAGTAAAAATAAAAAATATTTGTGGCATCCCTTTACTCAAATGAAAGACTACTGTGAGAATGATCCTTTAATCATCGAGCGAGGAGAGGGCGTTACATTAATCGATGTGAACAACAAAAAATACTACGATGGGTTTTCCTCTGTCTGGCTCAATGTCCACGGACACTGCGTACCTGAATTAAATCAAGCCATAACCAAACAATTAGAACTCATCGCCCATTCAACCTTACTGGGTATGGCCAATGTACCAGCGATTCAATTAGCAGAAAAACTAGTCGAGATCACCCCAGAGGGGCTTACGAAGGTTTTCTATTCAGACTGTGGGGCTACAGGTGTAGAAATTGCTCTAAAAATGGCCTTTCAATATTGGCAAAATAAAGGGATCAGCGGAAAAAACCGCTTTATTACGATGAATCATGCATACCATGGCGATACAATTGGTGCCGTTAGTGTAGGCGCAATCCCCCTTTATCATCAGGTGTACAAACCACTGTTATTCTCTCCCTATACCATTCCTTACCCAAATACATACAGGGAAGAAAAAGATGGAGCGGCACTGGAGCAAACACTTCAAGCTTTGGAGAAGCTGCTACAAGAAAAATCGAGTGAAGTCGCTGCGATTATTGTTGAGCCAATCGTGCAGGGCGCTAGTGGCATGATTGTCATGCCAGAAGGTTGTCTAAAAAAGATCGCTGAGCTAGCTTCTGCACACCAGGTTCTTTTTATTGCTGACGAGGTGGCTACTGGTTTTGGGCGCACAGGTAAGATGTTCGCTTGTGAACACGAGGAGGTTACGCCTGACATCATGGTCATTGCTAAAGGGATTACCGGCGGATATCTCCCCTTGGCGACCACTCTTACAACAGATGAAATCTATCGGGGTTTTTATGCGAATTACGAGGAACAAAAAACATTTTTCCATGGACATTCCTATACCGGGAATCCGCTAGGCTGTGCTGTTGCTCTTGCCAATTTAGAGCTATTTAAATCAAAAGGACTGGTAGACAAAGTAGCGGCTGATGCACAGTGGCTCAAACAAAAATGGCCTGCATTTTTAGAGAGAAAGCATGTAGGCGACATTCGCCAGAAAGGTCTGATGATTGGTATAGAGCTGGTGGTAGATAAACAGAAGCGAACTCCTTATCACTGGAATGACAGAATGGGGGTAAAAGTAAGCCAACGCTGTAGAGAACTAGGCTTATTAACACGTCCACTCGGAAATGTACTTGTATTTATGCCTCCCCTCTCAAGTACACGCGATGAACTAACTGAAATGATTCAAATTTTATATCAAGCGATTGTCGAAGTTACAGAGGGTAGAGAAGCATGAGACATACCAACGGCATTTTTATTGCGGGAACTGATACAGAGATAGGGAAAACCATTATTACAGCTAGTTTAGCCGCAACACTTCTTCAGAAAAATTTGGACATTGGAGTATGGAAGCCTGTGCAATCAGGAGCGCGTGCAATTGACATAGAAAGTGACGCCTCACGCATAAAAGCTCTGGCTGGCTTAGAGGATGCTCCACATGAAATTGCTCCGCTGTCCTTTGTAGAACCAGTTACACCACACCTAGCGGCAATTCGAGAAGGTACCATCTTAACACTTCCTGGCATTATACAGGCTGGCGAGCTTCTTTTTGCTAAACATAAAAATCTGCTGGTAGAAGGTGCTGGTGGATTATTAGCTCCCTTGACAGACACAAAGCTAGGGATTGATCTCATTAAACAGCTTGGTTTCTCTGTTCTACTGGTTGCGCGTGGGGGCTTAGGAACGATTAATCATACTCTTCTCTCCATAGAAGCCCTGCGCACAAGAGCAATTCCTATCTTAGGCGTCATTCTAAATCAAACAGAAGCCGCACTCTCTCTGACAGCAATCAGAAAAAATGCTGACTACATTGAGGATTTTGGTAAAGTTCCCGTTCTGGGGCTGTTTCCCTACCTTGCGGAGCCAATCACTAAAAATCAACTTATCGAAGTGATAGAAAAGCATATTCAGCTAACACCCATTCTACGCGAATTTCAAGATTAGTTCCTGCTTTATGAAAATGATGAAGTAATACTCTTGAGGGGGATTTGTGCTATGAGTACATCAGCTATTGGCTCTACATATGATTGGTCTATTTTGGCTCAAAAATCTATAGCTGGCGAGCTTCTCACCAAGGAAGAAGCTCTAAGCGTTTTACAAGCGACCGATGATGAATTATTGCCTATCCTGCAAGCCGCCTATCAGGTACGCTATCGCTTTTTTGCCAAACGAGTGAAGTTAAACATGATCATGAATGCGAAAAGCGGGCATTGTCGGGAGGATTGCGGATATTGCTCTCAATCAAGTCGTTCGTCAGCACCTATTGAAAAATACACAATATTAGATAAAGAAACTCTGTTAAAAGGGGCACAGGAAGCGATTACGCGAAAAGCGGGAACTTATTGTATCGTGGCCTCTGGTCGTGGACCAACCGAGAGAGAATTACAACAAGTAATCGATGCAGTAACAGAGATTAAACAAACCTCATCATTAAAAATTTGTGCCTGT
This sequence comes from Brevibacillus laterosporus LMG 15441, assembly GCF_000219535.2. NCBI lineage: Bacteria > Bacillati > Bacillota > Bacilli > Caryophanales > Paenibacillaceae > Brevibacillus > Brevibacillus laterosporus. Next base: position 17,008 of record NZ_CP007806.1, on the reverse strand, counting down.
TTAGGATTGTTAACATCAGAACAAGCGAGTCGTTTAGCGGCCGCTGGGGTAGATCGCTACAACCACAACATCAATACAAGCAAAGAGAATTATGCTGCCATCACTACTACTCATACCTACGATCAACGGACTGAAACAATCGAACATGCAAAAACAGCCGGAATGTCTCCTTGCTCAGGAGTCATCATTGGGATGGGAGAAACACTGGAGGAAATTGTAGAGATGGCTTACACTCTGCGAGCAATCAATGCTGATTCTATTCCCATTAATTTTTTAAATCCGATATTGGGAACTCCATTAGCTCATATGGAACGAAATACACCACGTTTTTGTCTGAAAGTAATCGCCTTGTTCCGTTTTATTTGTCCGACCAAAGAAGTTCGGATCGCGGGTGGGCGTGAGCTAAACCTTGGACACCTACAGCCTCTAGCATTATACGCCGCTAATTCTGTATTTGTTGGTGATTATTTAACCACTGCTGGACAATCGATACATGCCGACCATCAAATGATAGTAGACATGGGCTTTGAAATTGAAGAAAATGCATTTGCTAACGACCACGTACATGAATAGATATCCCCAGTTGCGGCATGAATTAGAGGAGTTGCATCGTTTGGGGCTTACACGCAGTCTTCGTCAAACCGAATATGTGGCTCAAAGCCAAGGAACATGGATTGTAGCAAACGGTCAAAAATTACTGAACCTCTCTTCTAACAATTACTTAGGAATATCATATGATCCTCGGGTACTACATTCATGGGAAATGACATCGCAATCCTTTGGAGCAGGAGGCACCTCGTCCCGTTTGGTCGTTGGTAACTTTTCATGTTATGAACATACGGAGAAAATGATCAGCCGTTGGAAGGAACGGGAGGCAACCCTGTTATTTGGGAATGGCTACATGGCTAATTTGGGCTGTATCACTGCACTGCTAGATCGTCATGGAGCTGTTTATAGCGATCGTCTTAACCATGCCAGCATAGTAGATGGTACGATTTTAAGCCGTGCCGACCATTATCGTTACCGTCATAACGATTATGAACACCTACAGTATCTTCTGCAAAAACATAAGGGAAACCACCGACGAAATGTAATTGTTACTGATACCGTCTTTTCGATGGACGGCGATAAGGCTGATGTAGAAGAGCTGGTAAGAATCAAACATGATCATGATGTATTTTTAATGGTGGATGAAGCACATGCAGGCGGTGTTTACGGGGAATCAGGTGCTGGTTTATGTCATCAATACGGCGTTCATCAAGAGGTAGATATCCTGATGGGAACATGCAGTAAAGCTCTTGGTTTATATGGGGCATATGTATGTGCTGATCAAGTAGTAATTGATTACCTGGTCCATACCTGCCGTCCGCTCATTTATTCAACCTCGCTACCACCTGCTCTAGTCTCAGCCATTGGCCAATCTGTTGCCATTGTTCAACAAGAGGATTGGCGCAGAAAGGAGCTTTACCGAAAGAGCAAACAATTCCGCATGAAGCTACAACAGGCTGGTTTGCATGTCCCTGCCGGAGATTCTCCCATTGTGCCTCTGCTGCTTGGCGATAATCAGACAGCCATTCAATTTAGCAAGCGTTTAGAGCAAGAGGGAATTTTAGCTGTAGCCATACGTCCTCCAACTGTTCCCGAAAATTCAGCTCGCATCCGTTTTTCCCTTATGGCAACGCATTCAGATGAAGATTTAGCTTGGGCAACGCGCAAAATCATTCGGACAGCAATAGAACTTGGAGTGATTACATGAGAACCAATGAAACGATTCTTTGGGTACCAGGTTGGGGAATGCCGTCTTTCATCTGGGATAACTGGCAACAAAGCTTACCCGAGTATCATCATGTTTCCGTCGACTTCTCTCAATCGGACTCTCCCTCTGCTTTTTATCAAAAGGTGGAAGAAGCCTATTTTGAAAATCAACGAAAACGCTCTACTCCTGTCTCAGTTGTTGGCTGGTCATTAGGCGGAATGTTAGCACAGCATCTAGCTACTACCTTCCCTGTACAAAGTCTTGTCCTCATAAATACAACAGCGCGTTTTGTCCGTCATCAAACAGAGAACCAGCTAGGCTGGCCAGCGACTTCTCTTGTTCGTATGAAACGATTGGTTAGAAAAAATCGACATGAGGTGCTAGAACGCTTTTATCAAAGCATGTTTCCCTCATCAGAGAAAAGGCTTGCCCTTGAAAAAAGTCCTATTTTGCTTCAGCAATGTAATTGGACAGAAGAAGCTTTGGTAGCTGGGCTGGAAATTTTACTCTCAGCAGACTGCCGTCCACTTTTAGCTGACATACATTGTCCTTGTCTACTCTTCCATTCCTTGCATGACCCGGTTATTCCCTATGCAGCAGGTCTGGAACTAGCAGAGTCTTTACCAAATGCTACAACTCTTTCCCCTGACTACCAAGGTCATTATCCATTTGTAGCAGATTCTTCTTATCTAAGTAACGAAATAAGGAGGTTTCTTCGTGCCAAATAAACTGCACATCCAACAGCGATTTAATCGAAAAGCCAGCTCCTATAACCAGCATGCAATTGTGCAAAAGCAGATGGCCGATCAACTCCTTCAATCGTTTCAAAGTGAATTTTCCTTCTCCCAAGCACTTGAAATTGGTTGTGGAACAGGGTATCTCACTCAGAAAATGCTGGCTCACTCCCCCTCGTTACAAAGCTATACTGCTCTCGATCTGGCAGATAAAATGCTAACGCAAACAGAGCAAGCCATTCGAGAAAGCCAGCAATTCATGATTCCAACAGCTCTTCAATTCATATGTGCTGATATTGAAGAATGGGCTAAGACTGCATCTGAATCAAGCCATGACCTGATTCTATCGAATGCTTGCTTTCAGTGGCTCCACTATCCACAGAAAACCCTCTCTTTCTTGCACAGAATTTTGCAGCCTGAGGGACATCTGTTATTCTCAACATTTGGTCCTCTTACTTTCCATGAGCTACACGAATCCTATGCTGCAACGTATGCTAATCTGGGAGAAAAAGCTCGCCGGCATATTCTTCGTTTTGAAAGTTGTTCCGCATGGACTTCTTTTTTAAAGAACGCTGGTTTTCAAAATATAAAGGTTCACGCTTATTCCATTACACTTTATTACTCCACCGTTCTTGATTTTTTACGCTCTATTAAAGAAATAGGAGCCACTGTTTCTTCCCCTACACATGGCTTAGGAGACAGACGATTTCTATTACCGATGATGAATTATTACAAAGATATGTTTCAAAAGGACCAGGGGATACCGGCTACCTATGAGATTTTCTTATTTACGGCTCAAAAATAATACGCAACACTATCATATCCGGCATACAAGTAAAAAAGCAGAACCTCAGGATCATCCCCCTGAAGTTCTGCTTTTCGCATGAAAAATAGCTTATTGTTACGAATTATTGTGATCTAAGACAATTTTACTGTAGGAACGAACAGTCATAAAGTAGTATCCAACATAGATAACCAGATACACTCCCATACTCACCAATACAGGCGTCAAGATGTTCATTCTAAACATTGCCGACATCGTATTAAGTGCAAACAAGCTATGACTAATTCCCAAGAGAAGTGGCCCTCCAAAAATAAAAGCTATCTGTTTACTAATGGCCTCTTTGCTCTCACGTTTCGTAGCACCAATCTTGTGTAGAATTGTATAGTATTTCTTATCGTTATGAGCCTCTGTAAGTTGTTTGAAATAAATGATTGAGCCTGTCGCAAGCATGAAGACTAACCCAATGAATCCACCAATAAAAACCATAACCCCTGTTGTTTCCATCAGAGCTTGGTATTGGGTATAAAAATCCTTTAGCTTCTCACCCTTCGGCATCACTTTATGCAGGTTTGCAGACAACTCACTTGCTTTATACTGATTTTCAACATTTATGTTTTTAATCACGTAAGGCTTTCCAAACTCCTGAGCTGCTTGATAGTCAGCGTCAGATACTACAAAGGTCGTTTTCCCTAAATTGCTTACTGCCACTTTCTTAGCATCTACTAAGGTCAAGGTTTTTACTTGATCTCCTAGCTTGTAAGACACCTGCTTGTTAAGGATATCGCTTTGAAACATTTTGTCGTAAAAACCGTCCATTATTACCATTTCACCGGGTTTAACCTCTACAGACTCCCGATTCATAGCTTTGGCCAATTCATTATATTTCGATTGACCTAATAAGTACATTCCCTCGGAGGTGAAATATTGTAGGGAGAAGCCTGCCTTCTTCTCATCCTGTGTCTTTACAACGATATAAGGTACTTCTGTTTCCAATTGGATTGGGTTCTTATCCTTAGCATTTGCGAAGGCTTTTTCTACTTCGTTATTCCACTCCTTACCATCCTTATGATAGGAATAACTATACGGATTACCCTGTGCCGTTACATCATTGACATTGAAATAGAAGGTCGCTGCCGTTCCAACTGCACAGATCGTAATCGTACTTACCACAGTAATAGTAGCAAGCGCAGTGGCATTTCCTTTAATGCGATATAGCAATTGACCTTTACTTACCATGCTTAATCCATTGTAGAAGGACCGCTTATTTTTACGTGCCCGTTTAAAGTAAAAGATCATGAAGTAATGGAACAAGATATAGGTTCCTAGCACAGTACCACCAATAATATAAAAGGCTACGAAAACATCAAAGTAATTCATGAAGGTCGCCGCTAGGAAATAGGCAGAACCAATCAGAAATACAGAGAAGAGTGCTAAAATAACTGAACCCTTTGGAACGGTTTCTCCTTCCTGTTCAGCACGGAATAGCTCAATTAATTTAAAACGGTAAATTAATATATAGCCCTGTAGCGATGTAAAGAGAATCAGAACAAAAAACACGGTAGCTGTTTGCTTGATTGCTTCTAACGGAATTTCGAAGTTTACCTGCATATCAATATTCATGAGATAAACGAGTAAGGACAAGAAAGCTTTCGATAAAAAACCACCCAGAATAATTCCTACGATTAAAGCTCCAACTCCTAGGAAGAGGTTCTCAAAAAAGAGCATCATTCCAACTTGTCTTTTTCTAACCCCAAGTAACGAATAAAGACCAACTTCCTTTTTCCGTTTACGAGTAAAAAAGCTATTTGAATACACCATAAATATAGCTACAAACAATAAGAGCAAACCACTAGAAAATTCGAATGCTTTTTTTACATATGGGTCTCCACCGCTTACTTCAGCAATTTGCGTATTAAATTGCAAGGACATAAACGTATAGTAAATAACAATACTAAAGATCATGGAGACGAAATAGATCAGATAGCTTTTCATGTTTCGTCTCATATTGCGTAAAACGAGATTAAATAGCGTCACTCATATCACCCCCAAGCTCAGCCAGCACATCCATAATGCGTTGGAAGAACTCTTTTCGAGTTTGTGTACCCTTTTTTAATTCCATTGAAATTTTTCCGTCTGTAATAAACAAAATGCGTTCACAGTAGCTTCCTGCATTTGCATCATGAGTAACCATTAAAATCGTCGCTTGTTCCTCTTGATTTAATGTCTGTAAGCATTGCAATAGGTCAGCCGAGGATTTGGAATCAAGAGCTCCGGTAGGTTCGTCTCCAAAAATCAGACTTGGATTCGTGACAATCGCCCGAGAAGCTGCACAACGCTGTTTTTGTCCCCCGGAAATTTGGTATGGATACTGCTCTAAAATGTGTTCAATTCCAAATCTTTTAGCAATATCCTCTACGCGTTTATCAATCTCCTTCGCCTTCACCTTTGTCAGGGCTAATGGTAGTGCTATATTCTCACGGACTGTTAACGAGTCTAGTAGATTGTAGTCTTGAAAAATAAAGCCTAGCTTCGTGCGACGGAACATTGCCAATTTATCTTCCTTCATTTTGACAACATCACTTCCATCAATCAGGATTTCCCCAGATGTAGGCGAATCAATCGTAGAAATAATATTAAGCAGCGTAGTTTTACCTGCGCCTGATGGTCCCATGATTCCAACAAATTCACCCTGCTGTACATCGAAACTAACATGGTCTAATGCTGTATAGCTATTTGTCTTTCCTCCGTATATTTTGGAAGCATTCTTTACTTGCAACACTTTTTGCATGTCATATCGTCCCTTTCCAATGATTATGTGAATAGTCGTTGGTATTGCTCATACTTTTTCTGAATCGCTTCATATGCTGTTTGAAATGTTCTATCTTGTTTAAACTGGCCATCTTTGTTTCGTAATAAAAAAGCACGAATAATCTCTTTCTGTGTTTTACCTGCCTTTTCCCAATGGCTTATCATAAAAGCCCCCATATGGATCGCATGCTCAGGGTTGGCTAGCATATCTGGTGTGAATCCTTTCCAATCCATAATCTCAGCGAATACCTGAGCCGTAGTATCTTTCAAAAGGATCAATCCATTTAACTTGTTTGGCTGGTATTCTTTATGTTTAAAATTTGTTTCATAAGAGATTAAAGCAGCTAGTAATGCTGGATCAATGCCATATTGTTTGGAATAGGCTAGTACCTCTTTTTCATAAGGAACATTGTATTTCACAGTCTGATACTTATAAAAGCTAGCACCTGAACCAATGATTGCAGCAAGTACAACAAAAAAAACAATGGATATAAGACCCATCCTTCTCTTTCTGTGTTCTTGTCTCATTATGTCTCACCCTCGCTTCCTTTCATAAGCTCATAGGTGAATGCGAATGATTACTTCGCGATCATAGGTTTATTTTATAAATCACTTGATTTCATTCCCATCGGTTTAGCTTTCATCAATCTTACATTTTTGTAAGAGATCAACCCGATTCGGATTCGCATAGGCAAAATCGAATGTCGTCGAGGGCTAGGATAAATTGCGCTTTTTATTGCTTTTTTTCATTTTAATTAAATTGTTTCACGTGAAACTTACTTTATCTCCTTCAAGCTTTCACGAAATGTCATACTTCGACAAACATGAAAAAGAGCCATTCTCAATTAAGAGTAATGGCTCTTCTCCTGTATTTTCAGTTATATACGCAATAATCCCATCGCATCTTTTACACGATTGCACGTCTGTTCTGCAATCACACTGGCTTTTTCAGCACCAGCCCGTAGAATTTTGTCCAGCTCTGCTACGTCGTTATACTCATTAAAACGTTGTTGAATCTTACTAAGCTGCTCAGTTACAACCTCTACTAGGTCTTTTTTCAATGTACCGTATCCTTGCCCATGATAACGTTCTACTAGCGATTCAATCGATTCATCAGCAAACATACTATAGATTGTTAGCAAATTCGAGATGCCAGGCTTATTCGTTTCATCAAAAGCAATGGAATTCTCGGTATCGGTTACTGCTCGCATAATCTTTTTCTTAAATACATCTGGGGTTTCCAAAATCGCAATGCGACTCGCTTCACTCTCTGCTGATTTGGACATTTTTTTCGTTGGTTCGTCGAGAGCCATGATACGTGCCCCAAATTCTTGGATTTTTGGCTCTGGAATGACAAAGGTATCGCCATATTTATTATTAAATCGTTCTGCAATATCACGAGTTAACTCAATATGTTGCTTTTGGTCGTTCCCTACAGGTACGTGGGTCGTATCATACAATAAGATATCAGCAGCCATTAGGATTGGATACGTAAACAGACCAACATTGACGTTCGCTTTTCCTTCTGCTTTATCCTTAAATTGTGTCATACGATTTAGTTCGCCCATGTAGCTAGCGCATTGCAATAACCAGCCAAGCTCAGCATGTTCTTTTACATGTGATTGAATAAATACAGTAGCTTGCTTAGGATCAACACCGCATGCTAGATAGATTTGAGCAATTTCACGTGTACGTCTGCGCAGCTCTTCTGGATCTTGAGCAACTGTAATCGCATGCATATCTACTACGCAATAAAAGGCTTCTGCATCTGGCTCATGCTGTAATTCTACAAATTGCTTAATTGCACCTAAATAGTTACCTATTGTTAGGTTACCAGATGGTTGCACTCCTGAAAAAAAACGTTTCAATGTATCCACCTCTCTACTTTTGACAGAAATAAATCTTATCCTGACTTTATTTTCGTTTTTCTTTACATAAATTATAGCATGAGAGGGTTTTCTTCCGATAGTTGTGTCTTGGTTTAACACCAAATAGCATCAAGATACTACTTATTCTTTCAAGCCAAGATAATAGGCTAGGACTCGTTAGAATCCCAAGCTCGAAGGACAATAACTGCATTATGTCCACCAAATCCAAATGAATTGGACATTCCTATTCTCATTTCTGCCTTGCGAGCTTTATTCGGAATATAGTCTAAGTCACAAATAGGGTCTTGGTTATCCTGATTAATGGTAGGTGGGATAATTCCTTCTTGCAGAGTCTTTACCAAGGCGATAGCCTCAACAGCACTGGCTGCCCCTAGCATGTGGCCGGTCATAGATTTATTTGCTGTCACAGGAATTTGATATGCTTTTTCTCCAAAAAGCCGTTTGATTGCCGCTGTTTCTGATCGATCCCCAACCTCGGTACTGGTAGCGTGTGCGCTAATCACATCGACCTGCTCCGGTTGTACTCCAGCCTCTTGTAAAGCTAGCTTCATAGCCTGATAAGCACCTTTTCCTTCTGGATGAGTAGCTACAATATGATACGCGTCCGAACTTGCTCCATAGCCCAACACCTCAGCATAAATGTGAGCCTTTCTTTTTTTCGCATGCGCTAAGGATTCAAGAATCAGGATACCTGCCCCTTCAGCCATAACAAACCCATCACGATCAGCATCAAATGGCCTGCTTGCCAATTCTGGCTGATCATTTCGAGTAGATAGTGCCGTTGCATTTCCAAAACTAGCGACAGCTAATTCTGTAATCGCCGCTTCTGTCCCTCCCGCAAAAACTACATCAGCGCCACCAGATTTGATCAGGCGCATCGCTTCGCCAATTGCTGTATTTCCGATTGAACAAGCTGTTACAGGAGACATACTTGGCCCCATCGCTCCATATGTAATGCTAATCATAGAGGACGCCATATTGGCAATCATCATGGGAACTAATAATGGACTCACACGGTCTGGGCCTCTCTCCTTTCGTATTTGCTCTTGTCCCATCATGGTTTGAATGCCGCCAATGCCAGATCCAACATATACGCCTAAACGCTCTAAATCAATTTCATCAAGTACAAGGCCAGAATCTATTAGGGCCTGCTCAGCAGCTACCAAAGCAAACTGACTGAAGCGATCCATGCGCCGTGCCTCTTTACGTCCAAAAATGGAATCTGCATCAAAGTCCTTAACTACCCCAGCAAACTTGGTTTTATACTTGCTAGTATCAAATGTATCTATATATGAAATTCCGGATGTACCTTGTACTAAATTACTCCAAAAGCTCTCTACTTGATTTCCCATTGGTGATACAACACCCATACCAGTAATTACTACTCTTTCCATAGGCACTCTCCTTTACTTGCATATTTGGAAATATTTCAGTTTCTTCTTACTTTCTATCTTGGCAAAGCCTCTATCCTATTACAAGTTGTTATTTATCCTAGTATAATTAGTACCAGTATAAACAAAACAGTAAGGAGGGTTCATAGAATGAATAAAAATGCCCGACTTCAAGCACTTTCTACCTTTTTAAAAAATCAAAGAGCAAAGATTTCTCCCGAGTCAGTTGGCCTCGTCGCTGGTGTCCGCAGAAGAACGCCAGGGTTACGCAGAGAAGAAGTAGCCCAGCTAGCTGGCGTTAGCACCACCTGGTACACCTGGCTGGAGCAAGGACGTGACATCACCGTTTCCAAATCCGTAGTCGATGCTATCGCTACTGCCTTACAGCTAACAGTGGATGAGCAGAAATACCTACATTCGTTAGCACTTGGAGCTGGACCCGTTATCTCAAAAAATACGGGGGAAATAACGGAAATTCCGCCTTCTTTGCAAAAAATTTTACAAGAGCTACGTTTTTGCCCCACGATCGTCTCGAACAGCAGAAGTCATATTTTGGGCTGGAATGCAGCAGCTTCCCATGTATTTTTGGATTTTAACCAGATTCCCTACGAGGAGCGTAACCTACTAGGCCTGATATTTACCAGAAAGGAATTGCAACGGTTAGCTGTTAATTGGGAGCATTTTGCTAGTGGCTTTTTAGCTATCTTCCGGGCCTCTTATGGGCAATATGTCGAGGATGAATGGTATAGTCAATTCGTAGAAAAAATGAAAACCGTCCATCCTGATTTTCAGCGGTTGTGGGAACAGAGCGAGGTCAGCTCTGCGCCGGAGGTTTACATTGAATTTAGACATGCTAAAGCGGGAAAGATGTTATTCCATCTTACCTCCTTGCAGGTTCAGGGCAGTGGGGACTTACGCTGTAGTATTTACACCCCTGTGCCACAGTCTACGACGGAAGCTAAGTTAAGGAAGCTGATGGAGGAAGTGCTATAAAACCGTATCAAATAATGAGAACACCATGCTTAAGGGTAAATAATCAGGAAAAGGGGAAGCTTAACCAATAAGTACAAAAGCAAATAGAGATGGATCAAATTCCTTTTTCCTGCAAAAAAAAGCTTGCCCCGTAAAGGACAAGCTTTTTGTCTTCTTATTGAATGAATTTGAATTCTGGTGCTTCACTCCGAGATAGTCGGAGCCCACCTTAAATATCCAAATTGCGTACGTTACGAGAGTAGCTTTCAATAAAGTCACGACGCGGCTCTACTTCATCACCCATTAGAGTTTGGAAAACCATATCTGCATCAATAGCATCTTCTAGGTCTACCTGTAGCAAAGTACGAACGGAAGGGTCCATTGTTGTTTCCCACAATTGCTCTGCATTCATTTCCCCTAGCCCTTTGTAACGCTGAATGTTAGGCTTAGGAGTCTCTTTTAGCTGGCTTAAGATTTGGTCGCGTTGACGATCATTAAAGGCATACTGAATCGTTTTTCCTTGCTTAATACTAAAGAGCGGCGGCTGTGCAATATACACAAATCCAGCTTCAATTAGTTGACGCATATAGCGATAGAAGAAGGTTAACAAGAGCGTACGGATGTGAGCACCATCGACGTCGGCATCTGTCATGATGACGATTTTATGATAACGCGCTTTGCTGATATCAAAATCCTCACCAATACCGGTTCCAAGTGCAGTGATGATCGTCCGAATCTCGTTGTTACCTAAAATTTTATCTAGTCGTGATTTCTCTACGTTCAATACTTTACCACGCAACGGTAAGATCGCCTGGAAATGACGATCGCGTCCCATTTTGGCAGAACCACCCGCAGAGTCACCCTCTACAATAAACAATTCGCTCTCGGCTGCATCCTTGGAGGAACAGTCCGCTAGCTTACCCGGCAGGGCACTTACTTCCAAGGCATTTTTACGGCGAGTCAGCTCACGTGCCTTACGAGCCGCTTCACGCGCTCTAGCAGCCATCAGGGACTTCTCTACAACCTTTTTGGCTACAGCAGGGTTCTGTTCCATAAATTCCTGGAATCGCTCAACAAAGACCGATTCTGTGATGCTACGAGCTTCAGAGTTCCCTAGCTTGGTTTTAGTTTGTCCTTCAAACTGCGGTTCAGGAATCTTAACGGAAATAATCGCTGTAATTCCCTCACGTACATCATCACCAGACAAGTTTTGATCTTTTTCCTTCAAGAAATTAAATTTACGGCTGTAATCATTAATTACACGAGTTAAGCCTGCTTTAAAACCAGCCTCGTGTGTTCCACCCTCATGCGTATTAATATTATTGGCGAAAGAATAGATATTGCTTACATAGCTATCATTGTATTGAATGGCTACCTCTACCTGCAATCCATCTTTTTCGCCTTCACAGTAGATCACTTCATCATGCAGGCTTTCACGGTTTTTATTCAGAAACTCCACGTAAGATTTAATTCCGCCCTCGTAATAAAAATCATCCCGGCGTTCTTGACCCTCACGTTGATCCTCTAACGTAATCCGCAAGCCTTTATTTAGGAAAGCTAATTCACGTATCCGCTTTTGTAGCAATTCATATTCAAATACGGTTGTTTCCGTAAAGATAGTTGGATCTGGTTTAAAGGTAATGGTGGTACCAGTTGTATCTGTTTCACCAGTGATTTTCAGTTCTTCCTCCGGCGCACCAACATGAAAGCGCATGGAATAAATGTTTCCGTTTTGTTTAACAGTAACAGTCATCCATTCTGAAAGAGCATTAACAACAGAGCTACCTACCCCGTGCAATCCCCCAGAAACCTTATATCCGCCACCGCCGAATTTACCTCCGGCATGTAGAACGGTAAGAACTGTTTCTACTGTGGATTTCCCCGTTTTTTCATGAATCCCTGTAGGAATACCACGCCCATTATCAATAACGGTGATCGTATTATCTTTATGAATCAATACGTTAATTTCCGTACAATAACCTGCCAGTGATTCGTCGATAGAGTTGTCTACGATCTCCCATACCAAGTGATGTAGACCTCGACTGCTAGTTGAGCCAATGTACATACCTGGGCGTTTACGTACCGCTTCTAACCCTTCCAGTACCTGTATCTGACTAGCATCATAGTTTTGATCTTTAGTTGTTACATCCACTACTCAGTCAACTCCTTACTATCAGTTTGTACAGAGGGAAACAGCTCACTGTGCTGTATAAACTGCGCACGTTTTTTCAAGGTAAGCGAAGAAATGGGCGAACAGTAAATAGCACGATCCGTAATTACGTAGGATTTAATCTCTTCCGACTGCTGATCAATCATGCGTTTTTCTTTCTTCTGATCTCCCATAAATGTGAGGGATATCTTCGAGTGCTTGACCGTTTGATGATCGATGATAGAGATAACCTCCTTCATACTAACAACCGTATCTCCTCCCACGTGCAGAAACATACACTTCACCTTACCCTTCTTTGGAAATGGACCCCTCTTGCACATTAAAGCGAGTTGCTTGCTGTAAGACCTGATGCTTTAATCCTTCCACACCTGTTGTCGTTACAAACGTTTGAATTTTATCTTGTATCGTTTCAAGTAATAATGTTTGTCTATGCTCATCCAGTTCTGACAAGACGTCATCAAGCAACAAAATCGGATATTCCCCAACTTCTTGCTTAATCAGCTCAATTTCGGCTAATTTCAAAGATAAAGCCGTTGTTCGCTGCTGCCCTTGTGAGCCAAATGATTGTACATCCATCTCGTTTACCAAAAGAGAGAAATCATCACGATGAGGTCCGATTAGTGTACTACCTCTCATCTTTTCCCGTTCAAATATCTCTTCATAAGCAGCCAGTAGCGCTTGAAGAGCTTCTTCCTCTTTCATCTCTTTGGTAACAGGAGAACTATTGACATAATGCAAACTCAGCTTCTCTTTACCATCTGTAATTCCAGCGTGGATTTCTTGAGCCCATTGCTCTAATTTAGTGATAAACTCAAAACGCTTCCTTAGTAATTTTACAGTTAAATCAGCTAATTGTGTATTCCAAATTGCCATAAGGTCAATCTGACTACTCTTTTTCATGGCAAGGTCTTTCAATAGCTGATTTCTCTGTGCTAACACTTTATTGTAATTGCTCAAGTGGTAGATATATGTTGGAGAAACCTGACCAATTTCCATGTCTAGAAAGCGTCTGCGTTGGGCTGGAGCGCCCTTTACGATTGCTAAATCCTCTGGCGCAAATAACACAACATTTAAAGAACCGATATAATTACTCAGTTTTTTCTGCTCTAAACCATTAATTTTAGCCTTTTTACCTTTATTGGTCAACTGCATCTCTAAACGAACAGATCCGTAGCGTCGATTGACTTCACTACGGATCGCCGCATAATCTGCATTCCACTTAATCAGTTCTTTATCCTTGGAGGTTCGGTGGGATTTGGCAAGGGCAAGTACATAGATAGATTCTAATGCATTCGTCTTGCCCTGCGCATTATTCCCAACGAATAAATTAATCGGTCCTGTAAAATCCAGTGAAAGCTCTCTGTAATTTCGATAGTTAGTCAAAAACAGATTACGTAAGAACAAAGGGCTTACTCCTCTCAGCGTACAGCCACTTGATAAGAGCCGTACCCTTCAATAACCACTAGATCATCTGGATATAGCTTACGACCACGGCGGTTTTCTTTTTCTCCATTTACCATAATGGGAACCTCAGCTAAAAAAGGCTTAGCCATTCCACCCGTATCAATTACTGAACTTAGTTTTAAAAACTGTCCAAGCGTAATATATTCTGTAGAAATGTAAACTTTATCTGCCATGTGGGAAAACTCCTTTAGGTGGCTACCTCTTAATACGTACGAACTGGCAAGATTAGATGTAGACTCCAATCATGATCAGTAGGTCGAATAATAAATGGGCTCATTGCCCCAGTAAAGCTAGTTACAATCTCAGAGCTGTCAATGGAACGAAGTGCATCAATCATAAACTTTGCGTTGAAGGAGATTTTTAACTCCTCCCCAGTGCATTGTTTTGGCTGAATGGTTTCCGTTACTTTTCCGATCTCTGGTGCATTCGATGAAATTTCTACATTTCCATCTGGCAATGTTACCAATTTTACCACATTGGTTTTTCCTTCACGACTTAATAAGGAAGCACGCTCAATGGATTGTAAAAATTCTTTGGTTGATAAAACAATCTCCGTTTTACAGCCTTGTGGAATAATACGATTTGTATCTGGATAAGTTCCCTCCAACAGTCGGGAATAGAATAAGATATGATTTGATTTTACTAAAATTTGATTGTCGGCTACAACGATATCAACCAAATTCTGATCATCATCTATAATCTTTACCAATTCATTACAACTTTTACCCGGTACAACAATATTATAGAATCGTAGGGATTCAGAACACTCTACTTTTGCATTGCGAGAAGCAAAACGATGGCTATCTGTCGCTACAAATTTTAGTATTCCCTCTTCTAGTGTCCACATAATCCCTGTTAAGATGGGACGCATTTCAGAAGTGGCAACTGCAAAGGATGTTTGGCGAATCATTGTTTTTAATAAATCGCTTGGAATGCTAAAAACCTTATCCTCTTCTAATTGAGGTAATTGAGGATATTCATTAGCATCTAGACCATTGATTGTAAACTCGGCTTGACCTGAACGAATCAACGTAAGTAAACGATCATCTACACTAATATCAATTTCATTAGCTGGCAATTTACGTACAATTTCACTAAAAATACGTGATGGTAGCACGATGCTGCCTGGTTCGTGTACAGTAACTCCCCAATTTTCTCCCTCTTCTAATGGAACATGCACCTCAATAGAAATATCTGAATCACTACCAGTTAATGTTAAGCCTTCTTCATTTGCTGTTAGCTTAATACCTGTCAAAATGGGAATCGTTGTTCTAGTTGATACAGCTTTAGCCACATGTGAAACAGCAGTTGATAGTTTGTCACGTTGGACTGTAATTTTCATTATACCTTACCCCCGTATACAAGGATTTGTTCTACAAAAGAATTATGCATATTCCCGTATGCCGTATGCATATATAGTAAGTAATCTTTTATATTAAAAAAATAATAGTAGTAGTAATAGGCGCTGTGGATTTGTGGATATCTGCAAAAAGCGCTGAAAAGTAAAGCCTATACACATGTGGATAAGTTGTGTATAGGCTTTTCAGGTTATTCACAAATGTACACAGGAATAATAGTTTAATGGCCAGCCTTCAATTTTTCAATAAGGTTTTGGATGGTGGCCTGCAATTGAGGATCAACTGCTAATGATTTCGAGATTTTTTCATGGGCATGGATAACCGTTGTATGATCTCGTCCGCCAAATTCGTCCCCGATCTTAGGGAGTGAGGCATCAGTAAGCTCACGAGATAGATACATGGCTATTTGTCTTGGAAAAGCAACGGATTTTGTGCGTTTTTTTGCTTTAAAATCCTCTAATTTTAACGTGTAAGCTTCACCAACTGCACGTTGAATATCAATAATTGTAATGATTTTTGGCTTAGAGGAAGGAATGATGTCCTTGAGGGCCTCTGCTGCCAATTGCGTATCAATATCGCGATTAATCAGAGAAGAATAAGCAACAACGCGAATCAAAGCACCTTCTAACTCACGAATGTTGCTATCAATCTGGTTGGCAATATAAATCATAACCTCATTCGGAATATCCAGATTCTCGGCTTTGGCCTTCTTACGCAGAATGGCAATTCGAGTCTCCAGATCAGGTGGTGAAATATCCGTAATCAAGCCCCATTCAAAACGGGAACGCAATCGATCCTCCAAAGTAGGAATTTCCTTTGGCGGTCGATCGGATGAAATGATGATTTGTTTGCTTTCTTCATGCAGGGCGTTAAAAGTATGGAAAAATTCTTCCTGCGTTGATTCTTTTCCAGCCAAGAATTGAATATCATCTATAAGCAAAACATCTACACTACGATATTTATTGCGGAATTCAACCGCTTTATTATCGCGAATAGAGTTAATAAACTCATTCGTAAATTTTTCAGATGATAAATAGACCACTTTCGCAGATGGATTATGCTGAACGACATAATGGCCAATCGCATGCATTAAGTGTGTTTTACCAAGACCTACACCACCATAAATAAACAGTGGATTGTAAGCTTTCGCAGGTGCTTCAGCTACGGCTAGTGAAGCTGCATGGGCAAAACGGTTCCCCGAACCAATTACAAATGTGTCGAACGTATACTTCGGATTTAAGATACTAGGCGGTTGATCATCGCCAGCTAGAGGTTGAGATACTAATTTTGCTTTCGCCATAGGTAACTCATCAGTAAGACCGAAGTCGGGATTTTGGGGAACGACAAACTTCACCTTCATATGGATTCCTGTCGTTTCATAAAGCGTTTCTATGATAAGTGGTGAATAGCGAGATTCGAGCCAATCACGAGCAAATTCATTTGGAGCGACTACAATCAAAGAGTCTTCCTCTAATGCAGTTGCCTTTGTCGCCTTCAACCAGGTGTCGAAGCTAGGCTTGCTTAATGTTTTCTCGATTTTAGCTAAAACTTTTCGCCATAATTCTATAATCGTTGCGTCCACCTAGTAAATCCCTCCTTTCAGCACTACACAGGCATTGTGGATAATTAAAAATGCTAAATCATATGTCATCACGGACTCCCGTACCTTTTGAGAAAAAAAT